>JAFAAV010000008.1 GCA_023426375.1 Actinomycetes bacterium
GCCCCCCGCCCCCGGGGGGGGGGGGGGCGACGTCGTTGTTCTAGCGGACCCGGTCAGGTCGCACTGGGGCCGTTAGCGGACGGAGGTGGAACCTCCGGAGGGATGACCCTCAGGACCGCTGCCGTCCGTGGCCTTACCGGTGGGCTGCACCGTGGCCGTGGGGGCTGCCGACTCCACGTCGTCCTGGTCGAGGTCCGGGGACGGGGTCTTGACCTCACCCGTGGACTCGAATTCCTGCTGTTGACCGTGGACAGTATCCACCATCTTGCGGAACTTAGCGCGCGAGTCGATGAGCTCTTCCTTGTGCTTCTCCGAGATCTTGGGGAACTGCTGAGTGAGTTCGGCGATCTTGGTGGAGATGCGGTTGCGCTCCTCGGCGGGAGCATCCTTGGGCAGAGCCAGGTACTTCTCGGAAAGGTCCTGGGTCTTCTGGATGATCCGCAGGGCACGGCCCTTGGGACTGAACAACGAGGCGAGCACCGTAATGACCAGGATCGAGATGATCACGATCAGCGAGATACCGATACCGATTTCGACAACCGGAACGTGCTGGCCGTCGTTGATGAAGGACAGCGTGTTCTCGTGCAACGCGTGCAGCATCAGCTTGATACCGATGAACAGCAGAATGAGTGAGAGACCCCACGAGAGGTAGATCAGGCGATCCAGCAGTCCATCGATCAGGAAGTACAACTGGCGCAGACCCATGAGCGAGAACGCGGTAGCCGTGAAGACGATGTACGGCTCCTGCGTCAGGCCGAAGATCGCGGGGATGGAGTCCAGAGCGAAGAGGATGTCCGTACCGCCGATGGCCACCATGACCAACAGCATGGGGGTCATGACCTTCTTGCCGTTCTCCATGGTGAACAGCTTGTCGCCGTCGTAGTAATCGGTGGTCGGCAGGACCTTCTTGGCCAGCCGCACCACGAAGTTGTCGGCCTCATCCGTGTCCGAATCCTTGACCTCGCCCGCGATGAGCTTGCCCGCGGTGTAAATCAGGATCAAACCGAACAGGTAGAACACCCACGAGAAGGCATTGATGGCCGCGGCACCGATGAAGATGAAGACGGTGCGGGCGATGAGTGCGAACACGATGCCGAACAGCAGGACCTTCTGCTGATCAGCGCGCGGAACCTTGAAGGACGCGATGATGATCAGGAAGACGAACAAGTTGTCGACCGACAGCGCCTTCTCCGTGATGTAACCGCCGTAGTACTCCGCTGTCAGCGTCGGGCCATCCATCCACAGGATGAACAGGCCGAAGAGCAAAGCGATGCCCACGTACACGGCCGACCAGATGGCGGCCTCTTTGATGGTGGGTTCGTGCGGTTTCCGCACGTGGAAGAAGAAGTCATAGGCCAGAAGGCCCAAAATCAATGCAAGGGTGATGCCCCATTGCAGACCAGAAATTTCCATGTGTCAGCACTTTCCATTGGGAGATCCGGGTGATTACCGTGGGTCTCTCCACCGATCGGCACTCGGTCGACTCACCGATGACGGTGGTCTTGGCGCCGTGGGTGATCGGTTGCTGTGCCCGGAGTGACAACTTTGCCGCTCGTGCTGACGTTCACAGCTCTTAGGGATACTCCCCCACGTTGTGGTTCGACTTAGTTTACACAGGCGCGGTCACAGGTCAGGCGTGACCGGCATCTTTCATGCGGCGCAGTTCCTTCTTGAGGTCCGCCAATTCATCGCGCAATCGGGCCGCGAGTTCGAATTGCAGCTCGGCCGCGGCGTTACGCATCTGCTCGCTCAACTGTTCGATGAGCTCCACGAGATCCTCGGCCGGAGCAGCCTGAACGCCGTCCCGGAGGAGCTTGGATTCGGCCTTGGATGCAGCTTCGCGCTGAGTCTCCGAGGCACCCTTTTTCTTGCCACCCTTGACCGGGGCAGTGTGGTCGTTCGCGGCAGCCCGCTGGGCCAGGAGAGTTCGGGTGTCTTCGTCCTCTCGCGCCAACTGATCGGTGATGTCCGCGATGCGCTTGCGCAGCGGTTGCGGATCGATCCCGTGCTCTTTGTTGTACGCAACCTGAATCTCACGGCGACGGTTGGTTTCGTCGATGGCCGTTTCCATGGAGTCCGTGATCTTGTCCGCGTACATGTGAACCTCGCCCGACACGTTACGGGCGGCACGTCCGATGGTCTGAATGAGCGACGTGGTGGAACGCAGGAAACCTTCCTTGTCGGCATCCAGGATGGCCACGAGCGAGACCTCCGGGAGGTCCAGGCCCTCACGTAGCAGGTTGATGCCCACGAGCACGTCGAAGGTGCCCATGCGCAAATCCCGCAGTAGTTCCACGCGCTTGAGCGTGTCCACGTCCGAGTGCAAGTACTGCACCCGCACACCGTGTTCCATGAGGTACTCGGTGAGGTCCTCCGCCATGCGTTTGGTGAGCGTGGTGACCAGCACGCGTTCGTTGCGTTCGACGCGCAGCTCGATCTGCTCGAGCAGGTCGTCGATCTGGCCCTTGGTGGGCTTGACCACGACCTGCGGGTCCACCAGACCGGTGGGGCGAATGATCTGTTCGACCACGGAATCCACCTTGGCCATTTCGTACTTGCCCGGTGTCGCGGACATGTACATGGTTTGGCCGATGCGCTCCAGGAACTCGTCGAATTTCAGGGGCCGGTTGTCCATGGCGGAGGGCAGACGGAAGCCGTGTTCCACCAGGGTGCGCTTACGGGACATATCGCCCTCGTACATGCCACCGATCTGGGGCACGGTCACGTGGGACTCGTCGATGATGAGCAGGAAGTCGTCCGGGAAGTAGTCCAGTAGACAGTGCGGTGCGGAACCACGGGGGCGACCGTCAATGTGCAACGAGTAGTTCTCGATGCCGTTGCAGTACCCCATCTGCTCCATCATTTCGAGGTCGTACGTGGTGCGCATCCGCAACCGCTGGGCCTCCACGAGCTTGTTCTGGGATTCCAGTTCCTGAAGGCGTTCCTGCAGTTCGTTCTGAATGGTCTCCACCGCGCGAGCCATGCGCTCAGCGCCGGCCACGTAGTGCGAGGCCGGGAACACGTACATTTCCTGTTCCTCGTTGACGATCTCCCCCGTCAACGGGTGCAGCGTGTAGATCGACTCGATCTCGTCCCCGAAGAACTCGATCCGGATGGCCAGTTCCTCGTACATGGGGATAATTTCCACGGTGTCCCCGCGCACTCGGAACGTGCCGCGGTGGAAATCGATGTCGTTGCGGGCGTACTGCATGTTCACGAACTGGCGGAGCAGGTCATCGCGATCCATTTCCTGCCCCACGGCCAGCGTGACCATTTGCTTGACGTACTCTTCCGGCGTACCCAGGCCGTAGATGCAGGACACAGTAGACACCACCACGGTGTCGCGACGCGTGAGCAGCGCATTGGTGGCAGAGTGCCGCAACCGTTCGACTTCCTCGTTGATCGAGGAATCCTTCTCGATGAAGGTGTCCGTCTGCGGGACATACGCTTCAGGCTGGTAGTAGTCGTAGTACGAGACGAAGTATTCGACCGCGTTGTTGGGCAGCAGCTCACGCAGCTCGTTGGCCAACTGCGCGGCCAGGGTCTTGTTCTGCACCAGAAGTAGTGTGGGTCGCTGAACCGCCTCGATCAGCCACGCAGCGGTGGCCGATTTACCGGTACCAGTGGCGCCCATCAGAACGACGTCTTTCTCGCCGCCCTGAATGCGTTCGGTCAGTTCCGCAATGGCCTTGGGCTGATCGCCCGCGGGCTGGAATTCGGAAACCACCTCGAACGGTGCGACGACGCGATTGATTTTCTGAGCCAGCGACATGCCACCAGAGTACGCGCCTCCTCCGACACGCTAACCAGCCTGTGATCGCCACCATTCATCGACCTGCTGCAACAGATCATCGACCGTTCCCGAATTGTCGAAGACAGTGGTCGCCGCGGCCCGGCGTTGCTCGTCAGTGGCTTGCGCGGCAATCCGACGCCGAGCGTCGTCGTCGGCCATGCCCCGATCGGTGACCATCCGACGAACCCGTTCCTCGATCGGTGCCTCGACCACTAGAACCTGGTCCATGTCCGTGTGCTGCCCGGTCTCGACCAAAAGGGGCATGTCATACACGACCACCGAGCCAGGTGCGGCTTCCGCCATCAAACGAGCCGTTTCCTCGCGCACCATTGGGTGAATAATGCCGTTCAGAGTCTCAAGTTGCAGTTCATCGTTGAAGACAATGTTGGCGAGTTCCTGCCTCAGCAGCTCACCGGTGACCGGGTCGATCACAGAATCGCCGAAGTGCTCGCGGATAGCGTTGAGTCCGCGCTCCCCTGCTTTCTGCAGGTCCCTCGCGATGGCATCCGCATCGATGACAACCGCACCGAGTTCCGCAAGCCTCCGGGACACGGTGGACTTACCGGAGGCGATTCCACCGGTCAAACCCACCGTCACCACGGGGTGCCCGCCCGTACGCCCTTCGTGGTCATTCACGAGTGGACTCCTTCTGGCCGACGACCTCCGGAACAGCCGGGACCACATACTCGTCCCAAATTCGTTGCACCTGACTGCGGAGATACTCGTTGTCACCGTCGTTGACGACCACCTCGTCCGCGATCTCACGGCGCTCGTCGTCGCTCGTGGAATCGTCCACTCGGTCCCAGGCCTCTTCTCGAGTCATGTCCGTTTCTTGCACCATGCGCTCCACCCGAACGTCCGCGGGTGCTTCCACGGCAACTACCACGTCGAATCGTTCGGATTGTCCGGATTCCACCAGATCACGAACGTCGTGGACCAACACGGTGTCCGGGCCGGCACTGCGGCCCCGGTGACGGGACTCTTCCCGCACCAATGGCAACACGAGGTCGTTGATCCGCTTCCGTGCCGCCTCGTTGTTGGACTTCACATGGGTCAAAGCGACCATGTCCACGGAACCGTCCGGTGCGGTGACGGTATCGCCGAACATTCGCACGATGTCATCGTGCGCTTCGGTGCCCCGCCGCAGGACGTGAGCCCAGATCTCGTCGTTGTCGACCACCGTGGCCCCGAGGTCAGCGAAGGCCTGGGCGACCGTGGTCTTGCCCGCCGAGTACCCACCAATCAGTGCCAGCTGCAGGACTGGCTGACCTTCCTTCTCTCGCTGCCAATGCCATGTCCGAGGTTGATGGGTGTTGTGCTCGGGTTCCGTGCCCACCTCGTACTCGGGCCTCATGACGTAGTCTTCGACGGCGGTCGAACCTTCCTGCGCCCGACGGTGGTACTCCTCAACCGGCAGTACTTGCTTCCACTGACGTGTTCGAAGAGGTTTGGCCGTTCCTGCATCCTCGCGGATCGCTTGGAAGAGCATGAGGGATTGCAGCAAGGACATCAGCATGACGGGGGCACCGATCACGATGATCACTTCCTGCAGGGCCGCCAGTCCGCTCTCACCGGAGGTGGTGATGATCGCTGCACACACGGCTCCGACGGACAGAGCCCAGAAGACCCGCTGCCGTTTGGGGCCCTGGTCCTCAAACCCCGATGCCATGGAGTCCATAACCAGAGCACCCGAGTCGATGGACGTGATGAAGAAAATCGTGATGACCACCAGAGCAAGGACCGCGGTGGCTTCGAAGAACGGGAAGTTCTGAAGCAGCTGGAACAATGCAGCTTCCACGTTGCCGTCTTCCACAATCGTCTGCGTCATGGACCTTTCCGTGCCTTCGGCACGGTCGATCTGGAAGGCGCTCAAACCGTAGATCGCCATCCAGATGACCACGAACACCGAAGGGACACCCAGCACGCCGATCACGAACTGGCGAATGGTGCGGCCTCGCGAGATCTTGGCCACGAACATGCCCACGAACGGCGCCCATGTGACCGTCCATGCCCAGTAGAAGACGGTCCAGTCGCCCGACCATTCGCCGTTACCGAATGTGTCGTTGAAGAAGGCCAGCGTGGGCAGTGCGTTGAGATAGCTACCGGCGGACTCGACCATTCCACGCATCAAGGACATGCTGGCGCCGGCCATGAGGATGAACACGAGAAGAGCGACCGCGGCCACGATGTTGATGTAGGACAGCCGCTTCACGCCCTTGTCCATACCCGCCATCACGGATGCCAGTCCCACCGCGGTCACCACGGCAATGATCGCCGCCTGAATCCATCCCGCAATGGGAATGCCGTACACGTAGTTCATGCCGCTGTTGATCTGCATGGCACCCAGCCCCACGGACACTCCCAATCCGAAAACCGTGGCCACAATCGCCATGATGTCGATTGCCTTGCCGATCGGGCCGTGGATGCCGTCACCCAGGAGAGGCTGGAACGCTGAGGAAACCCGCGGGGGCAGTTTCCGCTTGTACGTGAAATACCCGAATGCCAAGCCGGGAACGATGAAGATGCCCCACATGTGCAGCCCGAAGTGGAAGTTGGATATGTTCATGGCTTCCACGGCGGCCTGGTCCGAGAACGGCTCGGTGCCGTACATGGGCGGGTTCGCATAATGGTTCATGGGCTCGGCCACGCCCCAGAACATGAGGACCGCGCCCAGGCCCGCTGCGAACAGCATGCCGAACCAGGCGACACCCGAGTACTCGGGTTCGGAATCGTCGTCGCCGATCTTCAACCGGCCGTAGCGACTCAGTGCCAACCCGATCGCGAAGATCACCATGATCGTGACGCTGAACGTGAAGAACCAGCCGACCTGATAGCGCAATGCGGTGGACACGGCGCCGAAAAAGCCCTGCACCTGCGATGGAAACAGGCCCATTGCCGCGGTGAACAGGACGATCAGTCCGGCGGAGATGAAGAAAATTGAGGGGGTGGTTCTCAGGCCTAGTCGGTCATGCAAGCGATTGAGCATGTTCCATTGCTTCCGGATCGACGGAGCCGGCACCGTGAGTCAGCTCACGACCGGTTGATAACGGTCCACTACTGTACCGACCGGTCACGAACTGACAGATATTGGCGCACCTTGGCCGGAGACCGTTACTTCTTCGTGACGTTCTCCTACTTCCGACTGTGAATGCGAAGCGAGATCAGCCCAGCCCTTCACGCACTCCCGGGCGAAATGCAAGGAACAGCCAGATGCCGTTGACGAGCACCAGAGCGATGCCGGGCAGGCCCAGGAGCAGGTTTCCCGGCGCAACCACGGCGGACAGTGCCGCGTGGATCAATCCCACGGTTGCGAACACCGCCCCCGCGTACCAGCCTTCCCTGAGACGTTTACGCAGCGGAATGTACACGGCCATGTACATGCCCACCAGCAGGATCAGCCCGACCACGGCTCCTACCCAGTACGCGCTTTCCGGCGGCGCGCCGAACGGCGCATCCTCGAAGGCTCGGTGACTGATCTGACCGGTGATGATGTTGGTGATGATGGTCGTGAGGTACAGCAAACCGGACACGAGGGTCAGCGTCAGCAGTTTTCTCACGTGGTTGTCGACCTCGGGGTCGATCTGTCGATTGCGTGCCGTTGAACCCAGAGATTCTTCACGCCGTGCCGTGATGCTCATGATGGGTACCGCCTTCTTCAGTGCTGTTGCACGCCATATTCCTCTCCACGTTGAGGTGATACAAGGCACAGGACCATGCTTCTCGCGAGTAACCACGGTGAACAGCACCGGTGTTACCCAAGTGCTGCACCCTAAACTGAAGGTCATGCCCATCGATCCGAATGTCTCCTACACGGTTCTCCGCCAGGGCGCAGTACATGCGCACGAGATCGAGATCAAGAAATCCCGGTTTCTTGCGCTCTTGAAACGGGTCGATTCCGAGGAAGCCGCCCGCGATTTCATTGCCGAGACCAAGGCGCAATACCGCGACGCCCGCCATCACTGTTCGGCCTTCCTGCTGGGCCCAACACGCGAAACAGGCCGCAGCTCCGACGACGGCGAACCGTCGGGAACCGCGGGCATGCCCATGATGCAGACACTGAGCGCTCACAAATCCGCCACGCAGCGCGAACGTGGACTCGAAGGAGACCTCTCGGACATCTGCGCGGTGGTGGTCCGTTGGTTCGGCGGAGTCAAACTCGGCGCGGGAGGATTGGTCCGCGCCTACTCGGGGGCCGTTGCCGAGGCGCTCGAGACGGCGCCGCTCAAGACACGCATGCGGTCCCGCTCCCTCACGGTCCGACTCGCGCACGTGGACGCAGGCCGCATCGAGGACGACGTCCGTACGGCCGGGTACACGGTGCTACCCACCAGGTACGAGGCCGACGCCGCCGTGCTCACTCTCGCGGTCCCCGATCGTGAGAGTGACGTGCAGAGCGCGCTGGACACCGTGACTTCTCTGACCGCGGGAAACTACACCCCGGAACTCGGTGGCGTCGACTGGCACGATGTTCCGTTGCTCTGACATCTGATTACTCCGCCGGGCGGGACACTCGGTCGCCTGCCGGGTTCATCATCGGACCGGCAGCACATCCCATCTGCCCCAGACACGACAGAACCCCGCACGGATACCGTGCGGGGTTCTGCGATTCAGAAGTGCCAACCGCCGAAGCGGTTCAGCTCACCCTGTGAATCAGTTGCCGGTCAGCTTCTCGCGCAGAGCAGCCAGGGCTTCGTCGGAAGCCAAGGTGCCTGCGTCCTCGGCCGGAGCCTCGGAGGAGTAGCTGGTCGGAGCGGCGGGGCCGGAGCTGCTGCTGCTGGAGTTCGAGGACGAAACGGCAGCTTCCTGATCCTCGGCCAGGTGCTTCTGCACCTGCTCCTTGTGAGCTTCCCAGCGAGCCTGAGCGTCTGCGTACTGCTGCTCCCAGGCTGCGCGCTGCTCCTCGTAGCCTTCGATCCACTCGTTGGTCTCGGGATCGAAGCCCTCGGGGTACTTGTAGTTGCCCTCGTCGTCGTACTCGGCGTCCATGCCGTACATGGCCGGGTCGAACTCCGTGGCTTCTGGGTCGACGCCCTCATTGGCCTGCTTGAGCGAGAGGCTGATCCGGCGACGCTCGAGGTCGATGTCGATGACCTTGACGAACAGCTCCTCGTTCACGGAGACGACCTGCTCGGCCATGTCCACGTGACGCTGCGCCAGCTCGGAGATGTGCACGAGGCCCTCGATGCCGTCCTCGACGCGCACGAACGCACCGAAGGGAACCAGCTTGGTGACCTTGCCCGGGACGACCTGGCCCAGGGCGTGGGTGCGGGCGAACAGCTGCCACGGGTCTTCCTGGGTGGCCTTGAGCGAGAGCGACACGCGCTCGCGATCCATGTCCACGTCCAGCACCTCGACGGTGACTTCCTGACCGACCTCGACGACCTCGGAGGGGTGGTCGATGTGCTTCCAGGACAGCTCGGAGACGTGCACCAGACCGTCCACGCCACCGAGGTCCACGAACGCACCGAAGTTGACGATCGAGGACACGGTGCCCGTGCGGACCTGGCCCTTCTGCAGCTGCTGCAGGAAGTTGGCGCGCACCTCGGACTGGGTCTGCTCCAGCCACGCACGGCGGGAGAGCACCACGTTGTTGCGGTTCTTGTCGAGCTCGATGATCTTGGCCTCGAGCTGCTGACCGATGTAGGGAGCCAGGTCGCGGACGCGGCGCATCTCCACGAGGGAGGCGGGCAGGAAGCCGCGCAAGCCGATGTCCAGGATGAGGCCGCCCTTGACGACCTCGATGACGGTGCCGGTGACGACGCCGTCCTCGTCCTTGACCTTCTCGATGTCGCCCCAGGCGCGCTCGTACTGGGCGCGCTTCTTGGAGAGGATCAGGCGACCTTCCTTGTCCTCCTTGGTGAGGACCAGAGCCTCCACCTCGTCACCCACGGCCACGACGTCATCGGGGTTGATGTCGTGCTTGATGGACAACTCGCGAGAGGGGATGACACCTTCGGTCTTGTACCCGATGTCCAGGAGGACCTCGTCGCGGTCGACCTTGACGACGGTGCCTTCCACGAGGTCGCCGTCGTTGAAGTACTTGATGGTCGCGTCGACAGCGGCGAGGAAATCCTCTTCGGTTCCGATGTCGTTGACGGCGACCTGCTGGGTGGTGGTGGTCATGTAGTAGGGACTCCGATGAAATTGATGTGATGGTTTGATGTCACCGACCCCGCCCTGTGGGGCGCACCGGATCGGCGACGTCACGCTTGATGTGGGCGTGCGAATACACGCACCGCTCCAGTCTAGGCCCGAAACAGTGCCGGTTCAAGCCTGAAGGGTGCGTCCGCGCGGTGCGCGAGCCGCGCTCAGAACGGGGAGATGCAGTACGGGTGGGTGGGCGTGGACATGAGCGCCTGGATGTCCCGCAGGGCCGCGTCGTCGCGCACCCGCAGCAGGCCCGCGTAGTGCAGCGTGGACGCCTTGACCGCCCCGAGGTACAACGAGCCGAGCGAATCGACGTTCAGGGCGACGTCCGCGCCGTCGGGCAGCTCCACGGCGGGCATGGACTTCCCCGCGAGATCGTCCTGGGTGCGCGGGCGGTCCGCCACGCGTTCCACGCGGGGAGCATCCCCGGTGGTGTCGATCTCGTAGATCCCGTCCGCGAAGCCCATGGAGTCCACGACCGACATCCTGACCTTGCGGTGGGACGTGTAGTGCCGGGCGGACAGGGCCGCCACCGGGTCCAGGACCCGCAACCACAGTCGCTCGTAGCGCTTGCGCACGGTGTAGGCGGACATGTCCACCATGCCCCACATGAGCGGGTCCTCCATCTGGGCGCTGTTGTAGCGCACCTCCGTGACGAGGTCCAGGTTGCACAGGTACTCCCACAGGGCGATGCGCACCTGCGAGCTCGGGGACACGAGGTCCACGACCTTCAGGTACCCCTGGAAACCCTGGGTGGAGACGAACTTGTAGCTAACGTAACCGTCCGCCTCGCCCCGGGCGTCGTAGTGCACCGCGGTGCGGATCTCTGGGTCCGCACGCTCCTGGTCCCAGTTCCACCGACCGGAGACGATGTCCCACCACTTCTCGGTGCGCGTGAGGGAACCCGCCGTCACGCGGTGGAAGCGCTCGAAGATCTTCGGGGCCAGCTCGGCCACGGCCTCGTTGTCGGCCATCTCCACCGACCCCGCGGTGGGGGCCTTCAATTGCAGCCGGGTGTGCGCGTCCACCGTGATCTCGGTGTTGAACGTGCCCGCACCGAAACCGAAGCGGCCGTAGATCGTAGCCTCGGACGCGGTGAGCGCGGCGATCGGGAACCCCGCCCCGTGCGCCTCGGTCAGGTCGTCGGTCATGAGCCGGCGCAGCAGACCCCGCCGGGCATGCGTGGGCCGCACCGTGACCTCGGAGACCAACCACGCGGGCACGCTGCAGCCCTCCCCCAGGGTCAGCTCGGAATCCCACGAGCAGAACGTGGCCACGGGACGCTCGGCCCCCAGCGCGGCGGTGGGCACGGGGTCCGCGGTGTAGGCCGCGCGGAACCGGGTGCCGGCGGCGCGCATCGAGCGCAGGTTGCGCTCGGTGGCCTCCTGCCCGGGCTCACGGCCGTGGAACCCCTGGGCGACCGCCCGGTTCCACTCCACGAACTCGGGGTTGGCGTCCGCACCGCCCTCGTTCGCGAGGAAGCGGCGCAGGACGTAGTCGTTGCCGCGGGCGCTGTACTGGCTCTCGCGGGGCTGCTCGTGCCGGGGTGTCGCGTTCATGGTGCTCCTCGTCGTGACTCGGGCGGTTCGGGTGTGCCGTGGTCCGCCGCGCGGTGGCGGGTGTCGTGCTGGGTGCGCGGCCTGCCGCGGCGCCGGGCGGCGGGCTGAGCGGTCCGTGCGCTCAGGCGGTCAGTGAGCGGCCTGGTGCCATGTCCGCCCCGTGCCCACGTTCACGTCCAGGGGCACGGTCAGTTCCGCGGCCCCGGCCATCTCGGCGCGCAGGATCTCCTCGACCCGCTCCGTCTCCCCCGGGGCGACCTCCACGATGAGTTCGTCGTGGACCTGCAGCAGCACCCGCGAGCGCAGGTCGTCCTCGCGCAGGGCCCGGTCCACGCCGATCATGGCCTTCTTGATGATGTCCGCGGCCGAGCCCTGGATGGGTGCGTTCAGGGCCATGCGCTCGGCGGCCTGGCGGGCCTGGCGGTTGTCGCTCGTGAGGTCCGGGAGGTAGCGGCGTCGCCCGTCGATCGTCTCGGTGTAGCCCTTGGAGCGGGCCTCCTCGACGACGCCGCGCAGGAAGTCCCGCACGCCGCCGAAGCGTTCGAAGTAGCCGCTCATCATGGTGCGGGCCTCGTCCACGCCGATGTTCAGCTGCTGGGACAGGCCGTAGGAGCTCAGACCGTAGACGAGGCCGTAGCTCATGGCCTTGACCTTGGAACGCATCTGCGGGGTGACGTCCTCCGGGGCCACGTCGAACACGCGCGAGCCCACGAACCGGTGCAGGTCCTCGCCGCCGCGGAAGGCCTCGATCAGGCCCTCGTCCCCGGACAGGTGGGCCATGATCCGCATCTCGATCTGGGAGTAGTCCGCGGTCATGAGGCATTCGAACGGGCCCTGGGAGTCCTCCCCCACCACGAACACGTCGCGGATACGCTGGCCCTGCTCGGTGCGCACGGGGATGTTCTGCAGATTGGGCCCCGTGGAGGACAGCCGTCCGGTGGCCGCCACGGTCTGCTGGTACGTGGTGTGGATGCGCCCGTCCTCGGCGATCGCGTCCCGCAGCCCGGCCACGATCTGCTTGAGCTTGGAGTACTCGCGCCAGTTCATGAGCGCCACGAGGAACCGCGAACCCTGGGTCTCGGGGTCCACTCGTCCGAGCAGGTCCGCGACCGCCGCGGCGTCCGTGGTGTACCCGGTCTTGGTCTTCTTGGTCTTGGGCAGGCCGAGTTCCTCGAACATCACGGCCTGCAGTTGCTTGGTGGAACCCAGGTTGATCTCGTGGTCGATCTGCGCCTGCGCCTGCTCGAAGGCCTGGTCGATCGGTTGTTGGAGGTCCTCGAACAACCGGTCGATGCCCGGGCGGTCCATCGCGATCCCCGTGGCCTCCATCCGGGCGAGGATCACGGCGAGGGGCATCTCCAGATCCGTGAGCAGCCCCAGCTGGCCGTCGGCCTCGAGCAGTCCGCGCAGGTGTTCGCTCAACTGCCGGCACGCGGTACCGAGCGTGGCCTGGCGATGCAGCTCGGCGTCGCTCACACGGGCCAGTTCGTCCTGCTCGTCCGACGCGTCCAGCGCGAGTTCGGTCTGTCCGTTCTTCTCCGACGCCGCGGACTCCTCCGCGCGGGGCACCTCCACCTCCAGGTGGTGGCTCAGTTGGGCGTCCAGCTCGTAGGAACGCAGCGCGGGCCGCACGAGGTAGCCGGAGAGCTGGACGTCGTCCACGACACCGGCGAGCTCGATCCCGCGCTGGATCAGACCGTGGTACAGGTCCTTGAGGCCGTCCACGATCTTGGGCGCCGCGGCGTCCCCGAGCCATGCCTCCACGGCGGCGGTCAGCTCCTGGTCCGCGGTCACGAGGTCCACGGCGGCACCGCCCTGGTTCGTGAGCATGAGGGTGGTCACCTCCGTGCCGGAGGGTGCCTTGGGATCGTGCGCCAGACGGCGGACGACGACGGGCACGTCCTTCTCCCCCGCGTCCAACCAATCGCTGAACTCCCGGGCGGTGCGCACCCGGGTGACGTCGGTGACCTCGGGAACCGTGGCGGCGTCGTCGTCGGACGCGTGGGAACCGAAGGCCTCGAGCAGACGCCCGCGCAACTGGGCACCGAACTCGAGCTCGTCGAAGACCACGCCGACCCGCTCGGGATCGGCCTCGGGCAGTACCGCGTGATCCAGGTCCACATCGAGGGGCAGGTCCGTGACCAGGCGGTTGAGCTTGCGGTTGCGCCGCACGAGGTCCTCGTGCTCACGCAGGGCCTCACCCTTCTTGCCGGTGATCCGGTCCGCGTGCTCGAGCAACGATTCCACGGGACCGTAGGACGTGATCCACTTGGCCGCGAAACCGGGACCCACGCCCGGGACACCGGGCAGGTTGTCCGCGGTCTCCCCCGTGAGCGCGGCGAGATCGGGGTAGTTCTGGGGGGCCACCTTGTACTTCTCGAACACGGCCTGCGCGTCCATGCGGCGCAGATCGGACGGGGTGCGGCCCGGGTAGACCACGGTGACGTGGTCGGTGATCATCTGGAAGGCGTCGCGGTCCCCCGAGAAGACGAGGACCTCGAAGTCCTCCCCCGCGGCCACGGTCGCGAGCGTGGCCAGGACGTCGTCCGCCTCGTACCCCTCCATCGTCACGATCGGCACGCCCAGGGCTTCGAGGATGCGCTGGATGTTCGGGACCTGGCCGTGGAACTCCTCCGGGGTCTCGTCCCGACCGCCCTTGTAGTCCCCGTACTCCTGGGAGCGCAGCGTGGGGCCCTCGAGGTCGAAGGACACCACGAGGTGCGTGGGCTTCTCCTCGCGCACGAGCTTGACCATGGTGTTCACGAAGCCGTACACGCCCTCGGTGTGCACGCCGTCGGACGTGACGAAGCCCGGGCCGTTGCCGTACTCGGCGGCGCGGGAGAGGGCGAAGAACGCACGGAAGGCCAGGGAGTGACCGTCGATCAGCAGCAGCCGCTTCTCGGGCCGGGACACCGGCACGGGCAGCGCGACCTCCTGCGGG
>JAFAAV010000094.1 GCA_023426375.1 Actinomycetes bacterium
TGTGGGGCGTTGTCAATCTCCTGGAGGGGTACGGCAGCGATAATCCCGGCTCAAAAAGCCAGGGCATGAAGCAGCTTATGGCGGGCGGCGTCCATATGAGACATGAGCGACTAGGCCCAGGGCGCGGAACGGCCCTCGGAATCGCGGTTCGGTCGGCCCTCTGCGGACGGTGCGCTTTGGTCCTCGTCAGCTGAGTGGTCGGCCGAGGCCGCAGGCGCGGATTCCCGGTTTGCACCCGTTGCTCCGCGCTCCGCGGCGGCATCCTGGTGCCCCGTGTTGGGGCGCTCATCGCCGGCGCTCTCGTGCTCAACTTCTTCGCGGCCCTCACGACCGGAGCCATCGCGCTCGCTCTCGCGATCAGCACCGTGATTCTCGCGATCAGCGCCCTCGCCAACGGCCGACCGCTCACCGCGGGTCGCGGAACGCATGCGCGGACGCGTGATCAGCATGGTCACGAACGCACCGATCACGGCAACCAGCGCCACGGCAATCGCTGCGTCCATCCAGAACTGGGTGGGGTACAAGCGGATCAGGGTGTCGGTGATCCGGAAGGTCCAGGTACCGGCGTCGAAGAACAACGAGTGGAACAGCGCGAAGAACGTTTCCCAGGCCAACACCGCGATCACCAGCAGCACCACTAGGAACGCAACGGTCAACCACGCGCCGAAGAACAGCGCACCGGAAGCGGCACCGGGTGCGCGGCGGTGCAGATAGAAGCAGCTGATCGCACTGAGCACCAGCAGAATCAACGCGACCAGGAAGCCCCACTGGATGACGTGTTGCACGTCGGTCATGTGGGAGACCTCTTGGTCCTGGAACAGCATGCCGGCTTCTTCGCTGATCAACCCGCCCAGGTATTCGGGCGGCGCGAAGTTCATGATGTAGTCCAGCCCGTAGGACCCGTAGGTCATGCGCTGTTCGGTGGTCATCCCCCAGTGATCAGCGGGGAACCCTGGGCGGTGGTACTCGATCCACAGGAACAGCGGGGTGGCCACGAGCCGTACCCCCAGGGCGATCAGGAGAATCGGGAACGTCAGCGCCAGGAAGACTTGTTGCAGGCGAAGGAATTTCGCCTCGCGGGGACGTTTGACCGCCTTGGTGGGAGAGCTCACCGGGGATATCACCAGTTTCCGTGCCAGTTTTCGTCTGAGTACTTGTCAAAGGGAATGTTCCAGTCACCAAAGCCGTCGTCGGGATCAGCCTGCGGGTAACCGGTGTTGACTACTTCCACCATGTCACCGGGGCGGAAGGTGTCAAAAATGTACTTGGCACCCTCAACGGGCATACCCACGCAACCGTGGGACACATTCTGGTAGCCCAACACCGGCATGGCCGAGGGCAGAGCTTGGTGGATGAACTCACCGCTCCACGTCAGTCGAGCCACGTTGGAGGCGTTGAAGGGCTCGTAGTAGTGCGGGTCCCCGGGTGAGAGGTTCAGCGAAGACGGCTTGAATTCATACGATTCCGCCTGCTCGATGATGACCTTCTTGCCCGTGGTCGACGGCCATTCCGGGTTGCCCAAGGTCACGGGCCATTCGCCGGTCTTCTTGCCGTTCTCGTAGGCCACCAGGGTCTTGGTGTTGTTGTCCACGTAGGCGCGGTGCTCGGGGCCGGTCGTGAAGTTCACGGTCTGGTTCTCGTTGCCGATCATGCCGTTGCCCACGTCCTTGCCGAGCAGCTCGATGGCGACCTTGACCTTGGAATCCGGGGCCCACGGTTCGGCGGGGCGGTAGCGCAGCTTGGTGTCCGAGTACCAGCGGAAGGCTCCGTCCTGGTCACCGCCGCCGGTGACCGTCACGGCCTTCTCGATCTCGTCCTTGTTCAGGATCGGCTCGGAGAAGTCGAATTCCACGACTTGCCACAGCCCGTACGTGCTGCCGTCCCGCACGTTCATGCGAACGTCCATTTCGTGGGCGGCGTCCACGGTGGAGAACGCAGAAGTCCCCTCCGCCGTACGTCCGTTGTTGTCCGCCGTGTAGGTCACGGTGTACGCGGAGTCGAACTCCAGAGGTTTGTTGGAAGTCCATGTGGTGCCGTCCTCGGACAGTTCCCCGGCAGCTTCCTTGCCCTCATCCGAGACGACCGAGACATCCGTGAGCTTGCCCTGATCCGCCGTCACGGTGACGGGATCCACGGGATTGACCATGGTGGTGTCAGCGGCCGGAGCCACGGTCACAGTGGGGTCCGCGGCGGCCTCAGTGGCGGCCGCGTTCGAGGCGCCGTCCGACGGCGAACCGGACGCAGCGCCGTCGCCCCCGGAACCTGTACCGCACGCGGCCAGGGCCAGCACGCTGAAACCCGCCAGACCGGTGATGGCGCGCGAACGCCACGTGCTCTTGCGGTGGGATTGGGGGGCCATGGAGAACCTTACTTCGCGTGGCTGGATCTCACCCAGACTGCCCGGTTACCGGCCCAACAACAAGTTGACTTCGGATGGATTACGGGCGGCGCAGGTGGGCCCGACGCATGTTCGACGGCAGGGGCGCGGACCTGAATTCCGGTGCGGCTTGGGGCTTCACCTCTCGCTCGCCCTCGGACCGTTCTTCGCCGGACGTTTCGGCCTGCGGACGATTGAATGAAACGTCCCGCAATACTCGACCGGGGGTTCGCATTCCTGGCCGCTGAGGCGACTGCGGACGACGTCGCGCGGCCGGCTCGTCGTCGCGAACGGCCTCGACCACGGCGTCAAGATCGTCGCGGTTCCAGCCGTCCGGAGATTCCAGACGCACCACACGCCAACCCCGCGGGGCGGTCATCCGGTCAGCGTGAAAAGCACACAGGTCGTACGCGTGCGGTTCGGAACGGGCGGACAACGCGCCGATCACGGCGGTGGAGTCCGAGTACACGTAGGTCAGGGTGCAGACCGCGGCCCGGGAACAGGTCTGGCGACTGCAGCTGCGCTGAGGAAGTTCTTCGCTCATGCGCTTGCTCAGCGTCCCCGGCGGCGCAGCCTGCGGCGTTCGCGTTCGGAGAGCCCGCCCCAGATGCCGAACTTCTCGTCGTTGGACATCGCGTAATCCAAGCATTCGCCGCTCACAGGGCACGCCTCGCACACGCGCTTGGCATCGCGGGTCGAGCCGCCCTTTTCGGGGAAGAACGCTTCGGGGTCGGTCTGTGCGCACAGAGCGTCGGTCTGCCAGGCGAGTTCGCCTTCGGCGTCGCCCTCGCTCACGGAGTACAGGCCGGCAACCGCCTGCCACACGGACGCATCCACGCTCTGCGGGTCGTGAACGTCCACGTCCGTGAGGTTCTGCGGAACCGGCGGCTGCGCGGGGGTCTGCGCCACGGGTTCGGAATCGTTGGCCTTGCGGCGATCGGATCGCAACATCACGTCGCCGGCGGATTCGGGATGTGCGGCCAAGAAGGCGCTTGCGAGATCGTCCAGGGTGGTGACTTCCATGGCGGATCCGCCACGTGCCTGATCCACGGGATCGACGAACCAATCAGCGGGGATCACCTCGTGCGCATTTGCACGGCCCTGCTCGGCGGTGTCCTCGTGATCGTTGAAGTGGCGGCGTGCGGCCTCTCCCATGTCAGTCCTTCCGTCCGACGCAAAAGCTATATGGTGCCCGTGACCTGCCCATTTGGGCCGCGGGGTACCAACCGCTCCAGGCGAAGGGTTGGTCCGCTTGGCCCGAAGCGGACCCCCTAATTACACGCGTGTAAGTCCCGCTGAGTCAAGCTGGGTTTAGCGGACTTGCAGATTTGACCGGCGTGCCGTCAGTGTGGTCGAAGGACCGTCACTTACCCTAAGGAGTTTCCGCGTGAGACGCACACCGGCCACATTTGCACAGGCCCTGGAGCAGCTTTCCGAACGCCCCACTCCCGCGCTCATCTGGCGTGACGGAGCCGAACGCGTGGAACTTTCCGGGCGCGTTCTCGTCAACTGGGTCGAAAAATCCGCGAGCCTTTTGGTCGACAAATTGGATGTTGAATCCGGGCAGCTCATCACCATTTCCCCGCGCCAGCACTGGCGACTCGTGGTTCTCACCCTCGCCGCACTTCGCGTGGGTGCCTCGGTCCGGTTCGGTGAGAATTCCGCCGACGACGCCGCCGTCCACGCAGCACTCGAAGGTCATTTCAATGCCGACGTTCCCGCCGAAAACGTCCTGGCCGTGGCAACCCCCGCGCTCGCCTTCACCTGTGCGGAACCGGTTCCGGGTCCGGCCATCGACTTCTGTGCCGAGGTCCGATCATTTCCGGACGTGTACATGGGAATGGAAGAACCTCAGGACGGCGATGATGCCTTGTCAGAGGCAGGTATCTCGCACGGTGACCTGCTCGCGGAAGCCGTGCGAGCGGCGTCGTCGATCGAGGACCACACCGTGTACTTGCCGCTGGAGGACGGCTGGGACGAACGCGCGTTACTGACCGTGCTGGGGGTTCTACTGCGCGATGGTGCCGTGTTGCTGGCCGCGAATTCGGCGGATGTTACGCCGGATGTCCTGGCGCAGGAGAAGGCGGTCCCGCTGTCGGGTGAGTGAGGGGCCGAGCGGTCAGACCCCGTTCAGCCGATCAGATCCGGTTCAGACCTGGCTAGGAGGAGCGTCCGAATCCGAATGGCGCTTGGAAGGCGCGTCGGAATCCGTAGGGGGCGTCTCCTCCTTGCGGTGCACCACGGGGATCTGACCGGTGATGAACGCGAACTCCTCTTCGCGGCTGCCGGCGAAATCCGGGTCCTCGTCGAGTTCCTGACGGAACACCCAGAAGCGGTAGGCGAAGTAACGGAAGATCGTACCCAGGATGGTGCCGATGATCGTGCCGGAGATGAAGGATGCCGTGGCCGACTGCAGTCCCAGCACGTAGTAGCTGAAGAACAAACAGCCCATCTCGATACCCAGGCCAATACCGTTGGCCACCAGGAACTGGATCAACTCGCGGCGCTTGTTGTCCTGACGCTTCTCGCGGAAGGTCCACAATCGGTTGGCGATCCACGAGAACAGGATGGCCACAACCGTGGCAACGAACTTGGCCTTGATGTGGCTGTCCTCGAACCACGGGGTGTGCATCAGGATCCACGTGAGCGTCGCGTTGATGACGAACGCCAGCGCACCTACCACGCCGAACTTCATGAGTTCTTTGACGAACAGGTGCCACAGCGCGTCAGCGCGTTCCATGATGCTATTCACGTATGGTTCTCGGTTTCCGTCGCTCGGGGAAGTCACGCGCGCTGGTTACTGCACGCCCATGGGCGATCCGCAGAGACGCGTGATCTACCCGCATATTGAGGTGCATCCTACTCCTAAATAGCTGGTGGCCCGCTGTGGCGATACTCTGGGGAACGTGAGTTTCCCCATTACAGGTCCTGTCATTGGTGTTGTCGGAGGCGGCCAGCTGGCCCGCATGATGGCACCCGCCGCTACCGAGCTGGGCGTGGAATTACGCGTCCTGGCGGAAGGCCCGGACGTTTCGGCCGTGGCCGCCGTCCGCACCTCCCCCGTTGGGGACTACAAAGATTTGGACACCCTGCGGCAGTTCGCCTCAGAGGTGGATGTGGTCACCTTCGATCACGAGCACGTGCCCACCGAGCACTTGCGTGCCCTTCAGGAGGCCGGGGTGTCGGTGCAACCTGGTCCGGACGCCCTGGTCAACGCGCAGGACAAGCTGGTCATGCGCAAGGCCGTGGAGAGGCTCGGCCTGCCCAACCCCCAGTGGGCCCAGGTGCGTTCCGCGGACGAGCTGCTGGCCTTCGGTGAAACCGCGGGTTGGCCCTTGATCCTCAAGACGCCGCGCGGCGGCTACGACGGCAAGGGCGTGTTGAAGCTCGACGACGCTCAGGCCGTTCACCAGGATCCGGTCCCGGCGTGGTTCGCCCAGGCCTCCGAGGACGGCCTGCTCGCGGAGGAAGCCGTCCCGTTCACGCGTGAGCTGTCCGCTCTGGTCGCACGCACACCGTCCGGGGAAACCAAGGCGTGGCCCGTGGTGGAATCCGTGCAGGTCAACGGCGTGTGCGATGAAGTGATCGCCCCGGCACCCGGCCTGGACCCGGAAGTTGCTGCGGCGGCGTCGGGAGCGGCGATCATGCTGGCCCAGGAACTGGGCGTCACCGGTGTGATGGCGGCTGAGCTGTTCGAGACCCCCGGCCACGGCGCCGGTTTTGCCGTCAACGAACTGGCCATGCGCCCGCACAACTCCGGTCATTGGACCATGGACGGCTCCGTAACCAGCCAGTTCGAACAGCACCTGCGTGCCGTTCTGGACTGGGCCTTGGGTGCCACGGAGCTCAACGCGGATGTTGCCGTGATGAAGAACTTCTTGGGCGGCGACAATCAGGACCTCTTCGCGGCTTACCCGGCCGCCATGGCTGCCGAGCCGCGCGCCAAGATCCACAACTACGGCAAGTCGGTGCGTCCCGGCCGCAAGATCGGTCACGTCAACGTGGTCGGTTCCGCGGATGAGACCGCCGAACTGCGCCGCATCGCGACGCGTGCCGCGGGCATCATCCGCGACGGCGAGGATCGTTCGGAAGAACCCACCCACATCCAGTCCGAGGGCAAAGCACACCCCACGTGGGGCGCCACTCCCCTAACCCAGACGCAGGCCCCGATCGTGGGCTTGGTCATGGGCTCAGATTCCGACTGGTCCACCATGCGCTTGGCCGCAGAAGCCCTGGAAGAGTTGGGCATTCCGTACGAGGCGGATGTCGTGTCCGCACACCGCATGCCGCACGAAATGCTCGACTACGGGCAGACCGCACACGAACGCGGTCTGCGCGTGATCATTGCCGGAGCCGGCGGCGCGGCACACCTGCCGGGCATGCTGGCCTCGGTCACGCCCCTGCCGGTGATCGGTGTGCCGGTTCAGCTCAAGACGCTGGACGGCATGGACTCGCTGCTGTCGATCGTGCAGATGCCGGCCGGTGTTCCCGTGGCCACGGTGTCGATCGGCGGCGCACGCAACGCTGGTTTGCTGGCCGCTCGTGTCCTGGCTTCAGCCACCGACACCTCCGCGTCCCACCTGCGCGACAACCTCCAGAACTTTGCGTGGGAGCTGTCCGAGACCGCCCACCGCAAGGGTCAGGCACTGCGGGACACCGTGTTGCGAGGCGCCACCACCCAGGAGTAGATGTGGTCCCGGTCGAGCAATTTTCGGCCGGGATTCAGCCAGGAGCGGCACAATGACCGCAGTGCGCCGTGTCTCGCGTCAGCGTGATTCGCAAAATCACGTGAGTGAGCCGGCCGCAACACCGCCTTCCCCATCAGCACGGAGTTGCACGTGAACGGATCATCCTCGAGCGATGTAGGGGGTACCCCCTACCCGCCCACGGTCGGAGCCCCCCACCCGGACGAGGGCTATGCGGAAGAAACCTTCCACGGTGCTTCCGCGACCCGCGATCCCGGAAATGGCCCACGCAAGAAGCGCTCCAACGTGGCCGATCCGCTGATCAACCCCAAGTTCGCGGCCCCGGCCGATCGCACCAAGCGCGCGTGGTGGCTGCTGGGTGCCACCGCCTTGGTTCCGGGTTCCGCTCAGTTGGTGGCCGGTCGCAAGGCTCTCGGTCGTCTGGCGCTTCGCGTGACCGTGACCGTATGGGCCCTCATCCTCTTCGCTGCCGTGCTGTGGCTCGTGTGGAAGACCGCCCTGATCTGGCTGCTGACCAACTCGATCACCTCGTGGATCCTGATGTTCGGTCTCCTGGCGCTGGCCCTGGGCTGGGTGTTCCTGTGGTTCGACACACTCCGCCTGATAAGACCCGGCCTGCTGGGTGACAAGGTCCGCCGCGCCGTGGTCATCGTGACCGTTCTGGCCATGCTCATCACCGGCGGTGGCCTGGGCTACGCCGCTCATCTCGTCTCAGTGGCTCGAGGCGCGGTGTCCAACATCTTTGGCGGTGGTCTGCCGTTCGCCCCGGACGACGGGCGCTACAACATCCTGCTCATGGGCGGCGACGCCGGTGATGACCGCGAGGGCCGCCGCCCGGACTCCATGACCGTGCTCAGCGTGGACGCGGATTCCGGGCGCACCGTGACGGTGTCCCTGCCCCGCAACCTGCAGAACGTGCCGTTCCCGGACGATTCCCCGATGAGCGACGTGTACCCCAGCGGGTTCAGCTGCGGCGACGAGTGCATCATGAATGCGATCTACACGGACGTAATGCAGAACCACCAGGATCGTTACCCGGACGTGGCCGACCCCGGCGCAGAAGCCACCAAGGACGCCGCGGAAGGCGTTACGGGTCTGGAGATCCACGGCTACGTGTTGATCGACATGGACGGTTTCGAATCACTGGTGGACGCCCTGGGCGGCATCACACTGGACGTGGGTGGACGCGTCCCCATGGGCGGTGGCACCAACATGGACACCGGTCTGCCGAACCCCATCTTGGGCTGGATCGAACCCGGTGTGCAGCATATGGACGGCCATCACGCCCTCTGGTACGCCCGGTCCCGCGAGGGCGCCACGGACTATGACCGACAGGCCCGCCAGCGTTGCGTACAGGCCGCAATGCTCAAACAGCTCAACCCGGTCAACGTGGCCACCAAGTTCGAGGATCTGGCCAACTCGGGTGAAGAAATCATCGAGACGGACATTCCACAGTCCTCCATCGGTTCCCTGGTCAACGTGGCCATGAAGGCCAAGAACCACGACCTCGAGTCCTATGCCGTGGGCCCGCCGTTCTACGACCAGTCCTTCCCCACCTACCCGGACTTCGAGCTGTTCCAGTCCGATCTCCAGGGCGTGCTCGAGAAGGCAACGGACGACGGCGCTGAGGCGGCGGCGTCGTCGAGCGTTCCGGCCCGTGGTGTGGCCGGCGCCCCGGGTAGTGTGGGCCTGGGCATGTCAGTGCCCGTGCCGGCCTCACCCGCGATGGTGACCACTGCCGAAGAGCTCTCCCCCAACGGCACCTGCTCCGTGCCGTAACCGGATCCGCGCTGCGCGTTCTGACCTGAGCCGTAGGTCGGTACAGTGGACGCGTGGCAAATATCCTGCAGTCCCAGGAATGGGCAGATTTTCAGCGAAGCATCGGACACCAGGTCGTCCAGGCCTCCGGAGACGGGTGGCGCTACCTGGCCACGGTCGAGGGCGGGCGCACCGGCCGGTACCTGTACTGCCCGTACGGTCCCGAGGCGGATTCACCGCAAGCATTCGACGCCGCTCTGGCTGACCTCACGCGCGTGGCCAAGGAACACAAGTGCTGGTTCGTGCGCGTGGAACCGGCCAACGCGAACTTCGTGGACGGCTCGGAAACCGAGAAGTCGTCTCTGCGCCGCCGCGGCATGAAGGTGGCCCCCCGCCAGGTCCAGCCATCGCACACACAGCTCATCGACCTCAGCAAGGACGAGAAAGAGCTGCTCAAGGACATGAAGTCCACCAACCGGAACCTGTACCGGAACATCCACAAGAAGGGTGTGACGATTGAGCGTTCGTCCACCCCGGAAGACGTCAATTACCTCCTGAAGTTCCTGGACGACACCGCAAAGCGCAAGGACTTCTACCGCCAGCACGACGACTACCTGCGCGCCGTGGCCCGCTCACTCATGCCGGCCGGTGCCGCCGCAATTTACTTGGCGAAGCTCGAGGACGAGCCCATCGCGGCGTCGCTCGTGTACGACTCCTCGGACACCCGCACGTACGCGCACGCGGCCATGGATCAACGTCACCGCAAGCTGTCCGCGGGCATCCCCTTGGTAGTCACCATGATCATGGACGCCAAGGAACAAGGGCTGGCGTGGTTCGATCTGTTCGGCACCGCCCCCGAAGGCGCCGGCCCCGAGCACGAGTGGTACGGATTCACGTCCTTCAAGAAGTCCTTCGGAGGCTCACCGGTGTCCTTCCCCGGAACGTGGGACCTGCCCGTGTCCAAGGGCGGATACACCGCCTACACCGGCGTGCGCCACGCCCGGGAAGCGGTCACTGCGGCTCGGAAGAAAATCCGCGAGCGTACCATCGAGGCATGACTAAAACTGCTCTGATCACCGGTGCCACCGGAGGAATTGGCCGCGCTTTCACCACCGAACTGCACCGGCGCGGCTACCAGGTGATCATCACGGGTAGGAGCACTGAGAAGTTGGCCGAACTGTCCCAAACGGTGACTGACGGCGCGGCGCAGATCGTCGCGGCAGACCTGGGTACACAGGCGGGGATCGAAACGCTGGTGGACGTCATCCGTTCCAACCCGTTGGACATCCTGGTCAACAATGCTGGTTTCGGCACCCATGGTTCTTTCGCGGAGCTGGACCTGCAACGTGAACTCGAGCAAGCCACGGTCAACATGACTGCACTGATGGCCACCACACATGAGGCCTTGGGGTCCATGACCGCACGACGCACCGGCGCAATTATCAATATCGCGTCCGTGGCCGGATTCCAGCCCATTCCCTACATGGCCACCTACGGTGCCAGCAAGGCGTTCGTGGACAGGTTCTCCTTGGCCGTGGGTGCAGAAGCTCGCAAATCCGGCGTGCTCGTCACCTCCATGAACTTGGGTCCGGTCGATACCGGCTTCTTCGAGGTGGTCGGTTCGAATGCCGTGAACATCGGCCGAGCGCTCTCCCCTGAGCAGGTTGTTTCCGCTGCGATGTCAGCCGTGGACAAGCGCCGTTCCCGCGTAGTGGCTCCCCGCGCCTTCCACGCGGTGGAGGCCCTCACCCGCGTTCTGCCCGCGCCATTGGTCGCCCGGGCGGCTTCGATCGTTTCAGGACGGTAGTTGCGGCTGCTGCGGTGCCGGGCTGAGCCTCGCTCAGCCTCGCCTCGCGTGAGGTTGCGTTAGAACCCGCGATTACGCCTGAGGTGTCGTTGGAACCTTTTGGTCTACCAAAAAGGGTTCTAACGACACCTCAAATGTTCCCCGTGGTTCTGCCGGCCCCCTACGTGTCCTCGTTGAGTCCCAGAACCCGGCATTACCAGCGTGCAGCGTCGCGGATGGCGGCGGTGCCCTCGTCCACGACACGTCGCGCGAAGCCGCGGACCTTCCCGGGCTCGGTGGGAGCGGTGCCGTTGGAATCGGCACCGGAGGTAGCGGCGTCGGCGTCGTCCTTTTTCATGAACGACGGGCGCGTAGGCACAGACACCTTGGGGATCGAGACCTTGGGCAGGCCCCGCGATTTCTTCGCTTTCGCGGGCTTGTCGTTCGTGTCTGCGGTGTCCTTTGTCTGCTCAGCCGCTGGCTTGGCCGACGTCGGCTGCTTTTTCTGCTGGGGTGCGGCGGGCTGGCGGGCGAGATCCGGATCGGCGTCGACGGCGCTGTTGGTCTCTTGCGCCGCAAGGGAACCTGTCTCGGATGCCGCGGGGTCGTCGTCGCGAGCGGGTTGAGCCGCGAGCACCTTGAAGCGACGCTTCTTCTTGGGCGGGCGCTGCCCGAAAATCTTGTGGCGGGTCTTCTCCGCTCGGCCTGCCAGCTGATAGGCGCTGACCAGCGGGTACTCCCACACGCCCAGGATCTCGCGCTGCTCCTCGGCGAGCTCGCGCAGCACTACGGAGGCGCTCTCGGAGTCGGGATCACCCGCCACTACTTTTTGGACCCGCCGCTGCTGGAGCTGCACCAGACCTGTGAGCAGCAGGGCATCGTCCACGCCCAGTTGGCGCGCGCGGTCGGTAAATCCGACGCGGTAGAGCAACGCTGATTCGCCAGTGTGCACGAACCATAAGTAGCCCAGGGCGGTTTCCTGCTCGCCCTCGGCCTGCTCGGTAGCCACCAGGAATACGGAGTCCTGCCCTACGGCCTTGAGTAGATCGTCAATGTGCGCGGTGCGCAGGCCCACGTTGGCAAGGCTTTGGGTGTTGGCGGAGACGCGGCGCACCTTCACGCCGGCCACCTTGAGTCCGGCACGGCAGCGTTCGAGGGTGCCGCTGGACAGGCGCTTGGACAGGTCGCTCTCGGTCTCGCCCAGGCGCACGATCAGTTCGCGCGGGCCGGCCTCGCCCTTACGGATCTTGTCACGACGGCGGTACCCCGCCTCTTCGAGGTCTGAAACCAGCTGCGGGTTGACTGCGGTATCGGGGCTCAAACGCAAGACTGCGCCGTTGTGCTTCTCACGGGCGTAACCCTGCAGCGCGCCGAGAACCTTGACCAGTTCGTGGGGGCTTTTCACGTGGAGGGACTTCGCGTCCACGACCGTGTGTTTGTCCTCCGGGTAGATCAGCAGCTGGCCGTAGCCGATCGTCTGATTGGCGCGATTGACCATCACACGTTCCACGCTGATCTGCTCATCGCTGAGGGCTTCCGCCTCGCCAATGCCCCACAGAAGCTGGGGATTTCCGCCGGTTACGCGAACCCTGGCGTCCCACGTTTTCCGGTTGTCACACGGGTTCACGCTCAATGACACGGTGCGTCCTTTCGTTAGTCCCCAGCACACCGTCATACAGCTTAGCTGCGGACAGCACTCGCGCGTGACCACCCCGTGGGGCAATCACGCGCGAGTGCTGGTTCACTCCGAAGAGTTCAGTTGAGCAGTGGCGGATCAGTTGTTACCGCGCTCGTACTTTTCCCACTTCTTGGCCACGTGCTCGGCCTCGACCATGCGCACGGTGCCGGACTTGGAACGCATCACGATCGACTGGGTGGTGATCTGGGGTCCGCGGTAGCGAACACCGCGCAGCAGGTCACCGTCCGTGATGCCGGTTGCTGCGAAGAAGCAGTTGTCCGAGGTGACGAGTTCATTGGTGGTCAGGATGCGATCCACGTCCAGGCCAGCTTCTGCGGCCTTCTCACGCTCGGCATCATCGGTCGGAGCCAGACGACCCTGGATCACACCGCCGGTAGCCTTCACGGCGCACGCGGTCACGATGCCTTCCGGGGTCCCGCCGATGCCCATCATCACGTCAACGCCGGTTCCCTCGCGGCACGCGGCGATGGCGCCGGCGACGTCGCCGTCGAGAATCATGCGGGTGCGGGCGCCGGTCGCACGGATTTCCTCCACGAGACCCTGGTGACGAGGACGGTCCAGCACGCAGACGGTGAGCTGGTTGGTCTTCACGCCGCGGGCCTTGGCCACGAGATGCAGGTTCTGCTTGACGGGCAGACGCAGGTCCACCATGTCCGCAGCTTCCGGGCCGACCACGAGCTTGTCCATATAGAACACAGCGGAGGGGTCGAACATCGAACCGCCATCGGCCACGGCAATCACGGCCAGAGCGTTGTTCATGCCCAGAGCGGTCAGTCGGGTTCCATCAATGGGGTCCACGGCCACGTCCGAGGCGGGGCCGCTGCCGTCGCCCACTTGCTCGCCGTTGTAGAGCATGGGGGCTTCGTCCTTTTCGCCCTCACCGATCACCACGGTTCCGTTGAAGCTCACCGTGGACAGGAACGAACGCATGGCGTCCACTGCCGCGCCGTCCGCACGGTTCTTGTCGCCCGCGCCAACCCAGTGACCACCGGCAATTGCGGCAGCCTCCGTAACGCGGACCAGTTCCAGGGCCAGATTTCGGTCCGCCGCGTTACCTGAAGCGCTACCTGCGGTTGTTTGAGTCGCCATGTTCCTCACCTTCGAGTCAGCTGCGCCCGTGTATCTCGCGTCGCACGTGTTCGTGGGCGAGCACACAAGCCTTGCGTGCGTTTCCAGCATATCCCCGGCCTTGTCCGATTGGGCGGGTATGTCACGGCACGGCACAATAGAGGGGTGAGTGATTCAGCTACGACGCCGCCCCGCAAACCTGACGAGCCTCAGGTCACCTCCGCGACCCCGGAGGACGGCGCCCCGCTGCCTCAGATCACCACCAAGCAAGCGGCCAAGATCAACGCGCCCATCCGCGGCATGATCATTTCCATGGCGGTGCTGCTCATGCTGATCCTGCCGTTCTTGTGGCTCGCTCCTAAGCCGGATGCCCAGCCCTACCGCGCTGATGTCAACGTCTCCGAGGAAGCGGGCTTCGTCGCGGAGCAAGCAGACTTCACGCCCGCCGCGCCCGAACTCGGCGAGGATTGGACCGCCAACTACGCCCGCTGGCAGGCCAACTCCCAAGAAGGCGTTCCCCTCTGGAGCGTGGGCTACCTCTCCCCCAATTACCGGTTGGTCGAAATGGTGCAGACTGCCGAGTCCAATCCCACATGGTTGGCTCAGCGCACAGAACTGATTCCCGCGACCGGTCAGAAGAACGTGGGTGGCATCTCGTGGGACATTCACCACCGTGACCCCTCGGGTAAACAAGAAGAATTCACCGCGTGGGTCGGCGAGCTGAACGATTCCACCGTGATTCTCACCGGCAAGGCCACCGAGGGCGAATTCGAGCACGTCGCGAAGGCGTTGGCCGAGGGCCGCTGAGTTCAAAGAAGTATGGCCCCTCACCGTTGAGAGGCCATACCAAAACGCTTATTAATTCGACAAACCCTTTTTCTTGATACAGCGGGCTCTCAAAAGTTGTCTGTCCTAGTTACACCGGAAGGTTCTTACCGTTGTAGTACACGGTGTAACCGACTCCAACGACCTTTCCAATGGGACACTTCACGGTCGCTCGAGTGCGATCCTTGACCCAGGGGGAACTCACCCACTGGGAGCGGGTGACCCCATTGAGCTTCCACTGACACTTAGCCTGGAAGCTGTAGTGGCTTCCAGGCGTATTGCACACTCCGGAGATATAGGTCTTTGTCGTGTTCGTGGTGAAGGTCCCACACATATTGATAGTTCCCTTTTCCACGGCTTGTGCTGGGGTAGCCGTCATCAGAGGTGCACCCAAGGCGAAGAGCAGGAGAACTGCCGCGGCTGCGATTCGCCTCCTCAGACTCCCGAAGAGACCGGTTGAGTCCATTGTGTTGTGCTGCGTAGATAGAGCCATGTCATGCTCGTTTCTCTTAGCCCGCCAGGAGCTGCGGGTAGCCTCAATTGGTGATTACGATCGTAAACGTGATCGAGATAAAGTGCCATACATCACATTAAATTGACTCTACGGGGACCTAGGCATGCCCCATGCCCCTGCCCGACGTCGCAGAAGCCTTAGCCGAGCACCTCGCGAAGCACCCTGAGGTTTACGCTAGGAACGCGCCACGGAGTCACGATTCCGCAGCGCACCAACCGTGAGTCGAACCGGGAGCCACCGTGAGCGAAAAGATCCAACCGAAGATCAGCGACGCCGACAAGCCAACCAGCACGCCCAAGACGCCGCAGGATGCTTGGCAGCGATTGAAGGATGGCAACGAGCGCTTCATCGCCGGTGAGACCCTGCACCCGCACCAGGATGCGCAACGCCGTAAGGAACTGGAGCACAAGCAGAAGCCGTTCGCTGTGATCTTCGGCTGCTCGGACTCGCGCCTGGCTGCGGAAATCATTTTCGACCTGGGCTTGGGCGACGCCTTCGTGATCCGCACCGCCGGTCAGGTCATCGACAATGCGGTGTTGGGAACGCTCGAGTACGCCATCGACGTGCTGGGCACTCCCCTGATCATGGTGCTCGGCCACGACTCCTGCGGCGCCGTGACGGCAACCAAGAACGCCGTCGACTCTGGCGAGCTCCCGCGCGGCTTCCAGCGCGACCTGGTGGAGCGCATTACGCCGTCGGTACTGGAGTCCAAGCGCAAGGGCCTGAACTCGGTGCACGAAATGGTCGTGGAGCACACCAAGCAGACCGCCGCCCGCATGTTGGACCAGTCCCGCTCGATCGCGGCGGCAGTGTCCAAGGGCGACGCCGCGGTGATCGGCGTGTTCTACCACCTGGATGCAGGCAAGGCCGAACTCGTCTATGGCCACGGCCCGTGGTTCCCGGAGCGCGACTGACGGCACTGCTAGATAAGTGAGAGGTCGGTGGCGTGTCACGGCACGCCACCGTCAGCCCGGCCCCGATCCGAGCGCATAAGCTAGGGGTCATGGCAGAAAATACTGAGTACCGCATCGAGCACGACACCATGGGTGAAGTCCGCGTTCCCAAGAACGCCCTGTACCGCGCCCAGACCCAGCGTGCCGTGGAAAACTTCCCGATCTCCGGTTCCACCCTGGAGCGCCAGCACATCAAGGCGCTCGCTCAGGTGAAGAAGGCCGCAGCCACCGCCAACGAGGAACTGGGTGTCCTGGACGCCCAGCGCGCTCAGGCCATTCGCGACGCCGCCGACGCCGTCGCCTCCGGTGACTACGACGAGAACTTCCCCATCGACGTATTCCAGACCGGTTCCGGAACCTCCTCCAACATGAACACCAACGAGGTCCTGGCAACGCTGGCCTCCCGCTCGCTGGAGTCCGAGGGCGTGGAGGTTCACCCCAACGACCACGTCAACGCCTCGCAGTCCTCCAACGATGTGTTCCCCACCTCCGTGCACGTGGCCGTGACCAACGCGCTGATCAATGACCTCAAGCCCGCCATGGATGTGCTCGCCACGTCCTTGGAGAAGAAGGCCGAAGAGTTCAAGAACATCGTGAAGTCCGGCCGTACCCACTTGATGGACGCCACCCCGGTGACCCTGGGCCAGGAGTTCGGTGGATATGCAGCACAGGTCCGCTACGGCATCGAGCGCATTGACGCCTCGCTGCCCCGCGTGGCCGAGGTTCCCCTGGGCGGCACCGCCGTGGGCACCGGCATCAACACCCCGGACGGTTTCTCCGCCCGCGTGATCGAGCTGTTGGCAGAGGAAACCGGCCTGCCCATCACCGAGGCTCGCAACCACTTCGAGGCGCAGGCCAACCGTGACGGTCTGGTCGAGGCTTCCGGGCAGCTGCGCAACATCGCGTACTCCTACATGAAGTTCATGAACGACATCCGCTGGATGGGCTCCGGCCCCAACACCGGTCTGGGCGAGCTGCACATCCCCGACCTGCAGCCGGGTTCGTCCATCATGCCGGGCAAGGTCAACCCCGTGATCTGCGAGGCCGCCATCCAGGTCTCCGCCCAGGTCATCGGCAACGACACCACCGTGGCGCTGTCCTCCACCAACGGTGCGTTCGAGCTCAACGTGGGCATTCCCGTGATGGCCGCCAACCTGCTCGAGTCCATCCGCCTGCTTGCCAACATCTCCCGCGTTGCCGCGGAGAAGATGATTGACGGCTTGGTTGCCAACGAGGAACGCTGCACCTTCCTGGCAGAAGCTTCCCCGTCCATCGTGACCCCGCTCAACAAGGCCATCGGCTACGAGGCCGCGGCCAAGATCGCCAAGCACGCCGTGGCGAACAAAGTCACGGTTCGCGAGGCCACCATCGAGCTCGGCTACGTGGACGGTGACAAGCTCACCGAAGAGCAGCTGGACAAGGCTCTGGACGTGACCACCATGACCGGTAACTACTGAGCCAGCCACTGATCGGTCCTAGCGATCGGTCACCGGTTCTCGGTTAAAAGCTTTGGCCCCGCACGGATCGTGCGGGGCCAAAGCTTTTAAGGGATAGGTCAGGCTTTCCAGCGGGACCAGGCCGCTTGCCGGGAGGTCCCGGCCGCACCGGCCACGGCCGTCCACGACGACGCCGCCGCAACGTTGCGTGCGCTGATCCCGAGGGATTCGCCCACGGTTCCGCTCAGTCGCAACAGAGCTTGGAACGCTTCCGGGTCACCGCTGGCGGCGAGCTGGCGCACGACCTCCATGGCCGCGCTTTCCAACTGGGCCACGGGAGTCGGTCCGTCACTGGGTTCAGGAATTTCGGTACTCACGTGACCATCATCCCACCGAGACTCAGCGGCCCACCAGCACGACGTCCAAGGTGTCGTCCGCGTCCTCGAAACCACGCTTCCAGGACACACCCGGCCAGCGGTACTCGACGTGTCCCTCGTCCGGGCGGTAGTGGGCGGTGAACAGCGTGCCGAAACCGCCGGAGAAGTTGTCCTGGTACAGCGGATCGGTCAAGAACTGATCACGCATCTCATCCGCGGTGATCTCGGTTTCCACAGTGCGGTCCAGGTACTCGAGACGTTCCTTGGAAAAGAACTGCGCTGCCTTTGCCGGGTACTCGGGCTCCTTGCCGCGGTGGTTGGTCGCGGTGCAGGCGTCGAAGAACTCGGCCTGCTGGCCGGGAGCCACGAACGCGGTGAACTTATCGCCGGAGGTGTCCACCACGGTGATGTTGTAAGACATGGACACCGGCAGATCCCGCAGCAGGTCGCGTGCCTGTTCGGCGGTTTCGGCCACTTCCAACAGGTAGCGGATCACGATCGGGATCGCGAAGCCCGGGCCCGATCCGGGGCGGCCGCCGAACGTCAGGGACACGGCCAGGCCGGCGTCGTTCATGCCGTCCAGCAGACCCCACAGGCAGTCACCGGTGCCGATGACCTTGCGCCCGGTGAACTCGCTCGAGTACACCGTGGCCTCCCACAGGCTCGGGACGTAGTCGTAGTTGCGGGTCAGCGAGGTCTCCTCACCGGTGAGCGCGGCCTGCGAGCACGCCGGCGCGAATGCGGGGAAGTTCCACATGGTCAGGAAACGCGCCGCGACGTCGTCGTTGCCGGTCAGCTCCACGAGCTTGCGCCACGTGGGCATCAACTCGGGCATGTGCTTCTCGAGCATGCCGCGGGCCTCGTCCAATTCGGGACGCGCGTCCGGGCCGGACTGGTAGAAGGCGCGGTAGGCGGGCCAGGTCGCGTCGAACAGCGCCTTCCAGCGCGGGCCCGGCTGGGGCTCGCGGATACCGAACACGGTCACGGGGAATTCGCGCTGCGCGGTCCACGACGACGCCGCCGCGCCGTAGCTCTCGCCGCCGGTCTCGGTTTCGGGGGCCTGGGTTTCGGTCGCGGTGGCGGTGCCACGAGTGGGGCGAGTGGTTCCACCGGCGAAGTTGATGGTGGGTGCGGTGCGGTAGAAATCAACCCAGTTGATCCGGGGGGAAGCTGTCTCCGCCCAATTGACAGCAGTCCAGTCGATGGCTGCCCAGTCGATGTCGGTCCAGTGTGCTTGGGCGCGAGGTGCGTTGGTTTTCTGTTCGCAAGTCATGTGTCAAGGAAACATTGACACGAGGGGGTCTGTCAAGTTTTTCTTGACAGACTTTTCGAGTGATTCACGCCACAGTCGCGGGTCCCGCTCCTCACAAACTTCTCCCCCGGGCCTATCCACGGGCCTAGGCTGGATCGACAGCATCCTTGTGAACTGGCCGACCTCGGCCACACATCATCGGCAGGAGCGATACGTGAAACTCGCAGAACAGATCATTCAGCAACTCATGGACGCGGGCGTCCAGCGGATTTACGGCGTGGTGGGCGACAGTCTCAACCCCATCGTGGACGCAGTACGGCGCACCGGCGGCTCCGCAAAGGGTGGCATCGACTGGGTTCATGTGCGCCACGAGGAAGCTGCGGCATTCGCCGCGAGCGCCGAGGCTCAGCTCACGGGCCAGCTGGCGGTGTGCGCCGGTTCATGCGGTCCCGGAAACCTGCACCTGATCAACGGCCTGTACGACGCCAATCGCTCGGGAGCCCCGGTGTTGGCCATCGCTTCCCACATTCCGTCGCAGTACATCGGCTCGTCCTACTTCCAGGAGACCCACCCGGACCGGTTGTTCAACGAGTGCTCGGTGTATTCGGAGCTGATCAGCACGCCCAAGCAGTCCCCGGCCGTGGTCAGCTCGGCCATCCAGCACGCTATGACGGTCCCCGGCGTGGCCGTGGTGACCCTGCCGGGTGACCTCGCAGAATCCGAGACCCAGGCCGAGGCGCGGCCGTTCTGCGTGCCGGAACCGGGCGCCGTCGTCCCCTCGGACGCAACTATCGAGCGCATGGCGACCGCCCTGAACAACGCGAAGGACGTCGCGATCTTCGCGGGCATCGGCGTGGCCGGCGCTCACGACGAGGTGATCGCACTGGCCGACACCTTGGGTGCCCCCATCGGGCACTCACTGCGCGGTAAGGACCAGATCCAGTACGACAACCCGTTCGACGTGGGCATGACCGGGCTGCTCGGCTACGGCGCCGCGGCCGAGGGACTCAAGGGCGCCGACGTGATGATCATGCTGGGCACGGATTTCCCGTACGACCAGTTCCTGCCGGACGTCACCACCATCCAGGTGGACACGGACGCGTCCGTGATCGGGCGCCGCACCGGAGTGGACATCCCCGTCCATGGTGACGTGAAGTCCACCATTCTCAAGCTGTTGCCGGAACTGAAGCGGAAGAAGAACCGTTCGTTCCTCAAAAAGACCCTGGCCAAGCACGACAAGCTCATGAACAAGGCCGTGGGCGCGTACACGCGCAAGGTCGAGAAGATGACGCCGATTCACCCGGAGTACGCGGCATCGATCCTGGATCAGGTGGCCTCCGACAGCGCGATCTTCACCGCGGACACCGGCATGTGCAACGTGTGGACAGCCCGCTATATCAACCCGCTGGGCACGCGGCGCATCATTGGCTCCTACTTGCACGGCTCCATGGCCAATGCACTCCCCCAGGCCATGGGCGCGCAGATGGCCTATCCGGGTCGCCAGGTTATTTCGGTCTCCGGTGACGGTGGCCTGTCCATGCTCATGGGCGAGCTTCTCACGCTCGCCGCCTACAACCTGCCCGTGACCGTGGTCGTGTTCAACAACTCGTCGCTGGGCATGGTCAAGCTGGAGATGCTCGTGGACGGCATGCCCGACTTCGGCGTGGACGTACCGCAGACCAATTACGCGGCCATCGCGCAAGCCGCCGGCCTGCAGGGCATCCGCGTAGAGCAACCGAGGGACCTGGAGGGTGCCTTCACCAAGGCGCTCGCGCACCAGGGGCCGTCGCTCGTGGAGATCATCACGGACCCCAATGCCCTGTCGATCCCGCCGCACATCGAGAGCGCTCAGGTCTTCGGGTTCGCCACCGCCATGTCCAAGATGGTCTTCAACGGGGGCGCGGGTGAGGCCGTGTCCATGGCCCGCTCCAACTTGCGCAACATCCCGCGCGGCTGATTGGCAGGGTCTTCCAAGGTTGGCACCGGCGTCACGAACACTTTGATGGCTAGTGAATTCCAGCGATCAAAGATGACGTGACGCCGGCCATATAGAGTCAGATGATCAGGAGTCGACCTCTCAGATGGGTGAGAAATGCCAGCGAACAGCCCTTGGCCACCCAGTGCATCTGTGGAGCGTCAGAAGCTACTGGCACGGCTGGCCCATTCTTATTACCTCGACGGCGAGTCGAAAATAGCCATTGGGAAGCAAACGAACCTGTCTCGTTTCCAAGTGGCAGCGCTGCTTCAAGAGGCCCTGGACTGCGGCATCGTGCGCATTGACATCGCGATACCGGTGGACGGTCAGGACTCGCAGTTGGCTGGTTCCCTGGGCATCGAAAGGATCATCACAGTCGGTTCCGGATCCTGGAATGCAGATCCCCGCGACTCAGCACGAGAGACCGCACGCGTGATCATGGACGAGACCCACCCGGGAGACGTGCTCGGTATATCGTGGTCGCGCGTCCTGCGAACGGTGGCCCAGGAACTACCGCCCTTGCCCCATAACCAGGTGATTCAATTAGCGGGAGCGCTCAGTGACGACGAGGACTACGCACCCCGGCTTCTGGCGGAAATAACCTGCCAGTCCGCTTGGCCACTATGGGCACCGCTCGTAGTGGAGAATGCTCAAACCCTCATGAAAAGCCCCGAGATTGCACAGACACTTGCTCGTGCGGACTCATTGGATGTTGCAGTGATTTCCATCGATGCCTGGAATCCTGAGCTGTCCCCAGTCTGGAAGCGAGTACCTCGGGATATCGCTGAGGTGGCCAGAAAGTTGGGCGCCGTGGCAGAAATCTCTGGCCATCTGCTCGCCGCGGATGGCACATTGATCGATTCCCCGGTCGAATCCATGATCGTAGCTGCGTCCCTCCACCAGATTAAGAACGCGCGCACCACAGTGGCCATCGCCTTCGATGCCGTTCGTGCCCAGGCGGTGCAGGCTGCTGCCCGTGCCGGATTGATAGATGTGTTGGTATGCGACGAATCACTCCGTCGTGAACTGGCTGCTGCCCCGGGGAAGCTCGAACCGGCAGCTTCAGCCACCGACCCTTAACGTCAGTCAAACCCGAGACCGGAGTGAGATAGCGGCTTTCAGCGCACGAAGCCGGTGGTCCCCGAGAATTCCTGTGCCGCCCGCAGCCGTTCCAACTGATGTTCGGGAATGGGCGGCAGATCGTCCAGGTCGTACCAACCGACGATCAAGGATTCGTCGTCCGCGACCCGCGCTTCGCCACTCACGTAACGGCAAAGGAAGGTGTGGTCCAGGAACTGGCACATGTCCCCGTTAGGGAACCGCACGACGTCGTAGGCCTTGACGCTCACGAGCGCTTCGACGTCGACCTTCACCCCGGTTTCTTCGAGGCATTCGCGCCGGGCGGCAACGCCCGGGTCCTCCCCCGGTTCGACGATGCCCGTGATCAGACCCCAGTTACCGTTGTCCGATCGCTGACCGAGCAGCACCTTGCCCTCGTGGATGACCACGGCGGTGCAACCGGGCAGCCACAACAGATCGTGACCGATCTTCTTGCGCAATTCCACGATGAATTCGGGTGTGGCCACGGGACAGTCCTCCTGCTGGTTGGGTCGGCATGCTCAGGTTCTTGTCTACCGGAGCTGCCTACACGAAGGCCAAAACTCCCAGGCTGCCGACCAGCATGAAGGGGCCGAAAGCGACACGCGAGGTCATGTCGATCTTCTGCATGGCCAGAAGCACCGCTGAGAAAAGCCCCGCCAGCACGAAGGTCACGGCTATGGCCATGAAAGTGTGGCCCACGGACGCGAATCCCGTGGCGATTCCCAGCACTCCAGCAAGCCGGACATCCCCCAGTCCCATGCCTGCCGGGTAGACGAGGCGCAGCAGAACGAAGAGACCACCCATGATCATGAGGCCCCACAGCATCCACCACCAACGAACTGGCTCACCAGCGAGAATCGCAGAGACCCCCAATAGTGCAGTGACGGCGGGATAGAGCGGCCAGACCACTTTGCGTGGCAGTCGGTGGTACCGGATGTCGGTCGCTGCTAACCACACTCCGGTGCACGCAAGAACCAGGACACCCAGGGCACAAGTCGCGGCAGCCAGCCACCCGGAAGCGCTGGCCGCTTGAAGCTGTTCCCCCACGAATACCCCGACACTCGCCGTCATTGGCTGCATCATGATCTCCATCCTAGGCACGCACGCGCCGAGCACCAGGCAACTCAGCGGATGTGCAGTACGAGTTCCTAGACTGGGGGCATGAGCGCACCGTGGGATTCTCGCCCCGCCCGAGTGACCGTACCGGCCAATCAGTTCGCTGCGCTGTGCCGGTCGTCCCCGTGGCGGTGGGACACGCTGCAGTTCTCGTTGTACTGGATGGAACGCGACGATCAGCCAGCAGCGCTTCCGGTTCGCGCGTGGCTCAGGCGCCCCTCGGATCTGCGCGTCGAGACGTTGCAGGGCAAGCTGCTCTATACGGCGACGTCGCTCGAGAAGTCCCGCGACGACTTCTACGTTGCCGCCACCCCCAAATCCTGGCTGCTACCACCCGCGCTCGTGACCCCGGTCTACACCGACGAAGGCCTGGTTTGGCGCCGCCCCGAGGCCGCCTACGGTGATCCCATGTTCGGAGGTGGCCGTTGGCAAGCGGTCCTCGATCCGGTCGAATGCGTGGGCCCCGCGCCCATTCCCAACAATTTGCCCGAACAGCGACCGTCCAATCTCACGGACGTGGTGGAAGGTCGCTTCGCGAACCGGAAGGTGTGGCTCGCGACCGTCACCCCGCGAACGCGCTACCGCCCCTTCACTCCGGAGCATCCCCTGGCACCCGGCCCCACACGCATTGCCGTGGATACGGCAACCGGCGTGTGTGTCTATTCCAAGGTGCTCGACGGCCCCTTTGCTGGCCAGGGGCACAAGCTGGGCATCGAGGCCGTGGACGACTATCTACTCGACGACCTCTTCACGGACATGGACTTCAACCTCACGGATGTCTCGGACCACGTGCCGTGGCCGATTCCGTTGGGCTGATGCATTCGAGGGACGACGCCGCCCGGTGACCTGCGTCAAACAGGACACCGAGCGGCGTCGGCATCAAAAGAAGCTTGCGAACTACACGTCCGAACGCTCCAGAACGTCGGTGACGAGCGCGGCGATCGGCGAGCGCTCGGAACGGTTCAGGGTCATGTGACCGAACAGTGGCTGGCCCTTGAGAGCTTCGACCACGGCGATGATGCCGTCGTGGCGACCCACGCGTAGGTTGTCGCGCTGTGCGACGTCGTGGGTGAGGACGACCTTGGAGTTCTGCCCGATTCGCGAGAGCGCGGTGAGGAGCACGTTGCGTTCCAGGGACTGTGCCTCGTCCACGATCACGAATGCGTCGTGCAGGGACCGGCCACGGATGTGGGTCAGGGGCAGTACCTCGAGCATTCCGCGGGCCACGACCTCCTCGACCACGGTGGTTGAGACGACCGATGAGAGTGTGTCGAAGACCGCCTGGCCCCAGGGGTTCATCTTCTCTTCCTCGGTGCCCGGCAGGTACCCCAGGTCCTGGCCACCCACGGCGTAGAGCGGGCGGAACACCATGATCTTGCGATGCTCCCGGCGCTCCAACACCGTCTCCAGACCGGCGCACAAGGCCAGTGCGGACTTGCCGGTGCCGGCGCGGCCGCCCAGGGACACGATGCCCACCTCGGGGTCCAGGAGCAGGTCGATCGCGAGTCGCTGCTCGGCAGAACGGCCGTGCAGTCCGAACACATCGCGGTCAGCACGAACCAGGCGGGTACTGCCGTCGTCGTGCAGCCGACCCAGCGCGTGCCCCTTGGACGAGTGCAGGATGAGGCCCGTGTTCGTGGGCATCCCGGCAGTCTGTTCCAGGTGCACCTGGGATTCGGCGTAGAGCTGCTCAAGCTCTTCATCCGTGACGTTGAGGGTTGCTGTGCCGCTGTATTCATCATCGGTGCCTACCCACTCGGCACGGTACTCATCCGCCTCGAGCCCCAGTGCGGAGGCCTTCACACGCATCGGCAGGTCCTTGGACACCACGCACACGTCGTGGCCCTCTTGTGCCAGGTTCTTGGCCACGGACAGAATCCGTGAATCGTTGTCCTTGAGCCGGAAGCTCTGCGGCAGGACGGTGTCCGCTACGTGGTTGAGCTCCACGACCAGGCAACCACCGCTGGTACCCAACGGAATGGGATGGTCCAGTCCCCCGTGCTCCACGCGCAGATCGTCCAAGAGCCGCAGAGCCTTGCGAGCGAAGAACCCCAGTTCGGGATCGTGGCGCTTCGCCTCGAGCTCAGAGATGACCACCACCGGCAGCACCACGCGGTGCTCGGCGAAACGGAGGATGGCGCGGGGATCGGACAACAGGACAGACGTATCAATCACGTAGGAACGTACCGTTTGGGCCGTGGCCGGGGTGGACGGTGCGACTACGGATTCGGTGCTGACGGTCATGGAAACCTTCCGACGTTGGGTCACAACCGGTTGCTCAGGGGTTACCGGTTGCTTTCAACGTAGGGACCGTAAAGATGCGCAAGTCACACTCGCGGTGAACGGCGCGTGAATTCGGGCTGGGGACTCAGTTGCCGAAGCGCCGCTGACGAGTGGCGTAATTCCGCAGGGCACGCAGGAAGTCCACGCGGCGGAAGTCCGGCCACAGGGCCTCACAGAAGTAGAACTCGCTGTAGGCCGACTGCCACATGAGGAACCCGGAGAGCCGTTGCTCCCCGGAAGTACGGATCAGCAGGTCCGGGTCCGGTTGGCCGCGGGTGTAGAGGCGCGCGGAAATGTCGTCCACGGACAGGGTCTCGGCGAGCGCCTCTACCGAATCCCCGCGGTCTCGAGTGTCGCGAATGACTTCGCGAACGGCGTCGACAATTTCCTGCCGCCCGCCGTAGCCCACCGCGATGTTCAGGTGCGGGCCGGGGTTGTTCGCGGTAGATTCCGCAATGCACTCGACCTGATCCCGTAACCGAGGGGGCAGAGAACCCAACGCTCCGACCGGTTGGATCCGGCATAGCGCCTCGTCCTGCAACTGAGTCACGAGCCCCGAAATGATTTCGATCAGAGCCGTAAGCTCTTCCTGCGGCCGCTTTAGATTCTCAGTGGAAAGGATGTAGAGGGTGACCACGTCAATGTTGAGATCCGCACACCAGCGCAAGAACTCCACGATCTTCTGGGCACCAGCTTTGTGACCGTCAGCGGTTGAGGCACCGAACTGGCGAGCCCACCGGCGGTTGCCATCCACCAGGACACCCACGTGATGCGGCAGGGTGTCCTCTTTCAGGCTGCTGGCCAGGCGCGACTCGTACAGCGAGTACAGCGGACGAGGCAGTTTCACCGTAGAGATCCTCCCCTGTTTCGACTGGGCCAACACACAACCATGCCCTCTAAACTACCCGTATGGGCAGCCGCCGGTGGTCAAGCGAATCCCCAAACACACCCGTGTTCGCTCCGGCTGGCAGCGGAGAAAGTGACTGGTGATATGACGCGCGGCAACAGTACCCGCACCGGGTCCACGGTGCACCGGGCCACGGAGAGCCTGAGTGCGGCGGCGGAGCGAATCATCGAGAAGAAGCCCGCGTGGCGCGGCTGGATCCACGCCGGATTCGCCCCGGTAGCGCTGGCTCTCGGCCTGATCTCGGTGTTCCTGGCACCCACCACGGATTTGCGCATTGCGTGCGTGGTGTACTCGATCACCGCCGTGATGCTCTTTGGCACCTCTGCCGTGTACCACCGCTTCTACTGGGGCCCCCGCATGAACGCGGTGCTGCGCCGGCTGGACCACTCCAACATCGCCTTGGTCATCGCGGGCACCTACACCCCCCTGGCCGTTGCGTTATTGTCCCCGAGCGCGGCCCAGGTGCTGCTGATCATCATCTGGTCCCTGGGTGCGGCCCTCGTGATCTTCCGCGTCTTCTGGATGCACGCCCCGCGCTGGCTCTACACCCCGCTCTACATCATCATGGGTTGCCTGTCGCTGGTGTATCTCCCAGCGTATTTTGCCGCGAACGTCCCGGCCACCCTCCTGGTGATCGCCGGCGGCGTCTTCTACATCGGCGGGGCCGTCTGCTACGCACTCAAACGCCCGCACCTGCTGCCCACGGTCTTCAGCTTCCACGAGGTGTTCCACGCCTGCACGATCCTGGGCTTCGTCTGCCACTACATCGCGATCATGCTGGCCATGTTCATGGGCTAACGCGTCTTTTCCATCATCACGCCCGACGACGACGCCGCTACGCCCGGTCCAGGAGCTCAATCACCTTTTCCGGCGAGCGCACCGGCAGTTCGCACTGACCGTTGCGACACAGCCAGACAGCGAACTCATCGCTTGATGCTTCGGGTACACCGTAGGGCGCGTGCTCCTCACCCAGCACCAGGACGTCCGTGACCCGACGTTCACCGGCGCTCGACTGCACCTGTTCCCAATCCGCGTCGCTCGCGTGCACCACTTCGAGCAGCGCGGGCGGCTGGGCACGCAGCAACCACGCGTGCAGGGTGCCCCCGGCCGCGGTCGCCGCACGAGTGGCCAACCCCTGTGCCGGTTTCACCAACAGGTCCACCAGCTCATGGCTCGAGCGCTCCGCGACCTCGGGCTGACCGAGCAGCACGAGCCACCGGGCCAGGCACGACTGGGCCGACGCCGCGACGTCGTCGAACGGGTCCGCCTGGCCCGTGGCACCCGCGGCGACCAGAACGGCATCCGGTTCCGCCGAATCCATGGGGGTGTCCCCGCGCATGAACTTCTCGACCGTCGCCCGCGCCAACTCCAAACTGCGGGCGTACCACTGCTCGAGTCCAGTGGCCCGATAGAGGGCCAGAAACGCCAAGCCCGCCCGCACGTAATCCTCGAGCTGCCCATCGTGTGGATCCACGGTTCCCTGACGGGACGTGCGCGCCAAGGTCTTGGTCTCCGCGTTCCAGTGCCACGTCCAGACGAACTCAGCGGCCCATTCGGAGGTCTCCAACCACTCCGGGCGGTCCAGCAGAACCGCGGCCTCCGCGAGCGCTTCGATGGCCATGCCGTTCCACGCGGTCACCACCTTGTCGTCGCGCTCCGGGGGCGTGCGCTGCTCGCGTTGCTCCCACAGCTCTTCTCGAACGTTCTGATCCAGGATCCCGGTGACGGAGCCGGATTCGCCCCAGCCGGCCACGGCGGGCCGTGGTTCGCCGACGTCGCCGCGAGAGAACGTGTAATACGCACCTTCGCGCTCCGCTCCCGGAGTGACAGGATCACTGTCTGCGTCCAAGGAGGCGGCGATCGCGCCCTGTTCCGTGATCATGTCGCGGGCCAGCCAGGTCACGATGCCCTCGGCCGCGTTCCGGTACCTCGCGGCACGAACAGGGTCGGTTCCGCGCTTCTCTAGATACCGAGCGGTGTGCGCGAGCACCCTCAGTAACTGGGCATTGTCGTAGAGCATCTTCTCGTAATGCGGGAGTGACCAGTCGGGAGTCACCGAGTAGCGGAAGAATCCCCCGCCCACGTGATCGTGGAGCGCTCCGGTGACCATGGCGTCCAGGGTGGCTGTGAGCAGTTCGGCCGCGCGAGCGGACAGGTCGCCATCGCGGGATGCCAACAACACCAGCGCTTCGAGCATCGGGGACGGCGGGAACTTGGGGCCGTTACCGAAGCCCTCATGCGTGGAATCACGCGCCACCTCGAGGGCGTCCAGCCACGGACCGATCAACTGCGATTCCTGGTGGGCAATATCCCCCGAAGGATCCGGAGCCTCGACCTGCACCGGCCCCGCCGTGTGCCGGTCCGTTCCAAGCATGGACGCAACAGCCTCCGGGTGGCGTTGCAGTGCATCCGTGACCGATTGCGCGCCCTGAAGCACTTGCTCCCGGCGTTCGCTCCACGCGTCGTTTACCGCGTGCAGCACCTGCGTAAACGAGGGCCTGCCCCGCATGGGTCGCGGCGGATAATAAGTGCCCGCGTGGAACGCCTGACCCTGCGGGGTCAGGAACACCGTCATGGGCCACCCACCCTGCTGAGTCAGCAACTGGGTCGCGGACATGTACAGGGCATCCACATCGGGGCGTTGTTCGCGGTCCACTTTGATGGCCACGAAGTGCTCATTGAGGTACTCCCCCACCTCTGGGTCCTCGAAGGATTCGTGTGCCATCACGTGACACCAGTGGCACGCGGCGTAGCCCACGGACAACAACACGGGCACGTCACGCGTGCGAGCCTCGGCGAAGGCAGCCGGCCCGAACTCCCACCAGTCCACGGGGTTCTGGGCGTGCTGCAGCAGATACGGGCTGGTGGATTTGGCGAGCTTGTTGGTCATGACTCAACGATGTCACGAGCCCCTCACACGCATAAGGGGATCGGCCAGAAAAAGGGCCCGCCCGAGCCACGAATCAAGTTCTCAGCACCGGAGCGGACCCCTTCTGGTCTGGTTCAGCGATCAGTCGCGACGAGCGGAGCTTCCGCCGTTCTCCCCGCGGTCCGCATCCGGTGCCGTGCGAGGGTTGGGTGCGCGAGCGGCGTCGTCGGCGTCGGAATCTGCGGATGCAACCTGACCGTCGCGGCCGTGCGCGTACCCGCCCACGCCCTCTTCCGCGGCGCGCTGCTCGGCGTACTGGGCGCGGTACCGCAACCGGCGATTGCGACGGTTGAAGTCAATGATCAGGAGAATCACCACGGCGACCAGGAAGAAGGTCGCAATGAAGCCCGCGAGCCCGGGCGACACCTGACTCGGCTCCAGGCCGGGTTTGAGGTCACCCGCGGGATTTTCCGTGGCCGCTTGAAGCAGCGCGGTGGTCAACATGTTCACGGCTGGTTACGCCTTTCGAGGGGAAGAAGTCGGGGCGTCAGGATCGATACCGGCGAACAGATCGGTCTCAGGGATGGAGGTTTCCACGCGCGAATCCGCCAGGGAGTAGTCCTCCCACGGCCAGACCTCGGCCTGCATATCGGAAGACACCGCGAAGAACGGACCGTCCGGATCGACCTGTGTGCGGTGGCAGCGCAGGGCTGTGTCACGAGCGGAGAAGGTGTCCGGGCACTCGATCTTGGTGGTGGTTTCGTGGCGGGGCACCGGCGGACGGTGACCCTCGGGGTCGGTCTCCTGCAGTGCGGCGATGCGCTCCGCGTACGGGGACTGGAAACCGCGCTCCTCCAGCGCCTCGTGCAGCGCGATGAACCGCTCCACGTTGAAGGCGCGGTCGTAGTAGACCTTGAGCGGGGTCCAGGGCTCACCGGTACCAGGGTAGGCGTCCGGATCGCCGGCCTTGCGGTAGGCCTCCATGGACACGTTGTGCGTCTGGATGTGGTCCGGGTGCGGATAGCCGCCGTTCTCGTCATACGTGAGGATCACGTGCGGACGGAACTCGCGTACCAGCTGAACGAGCGGTGCTGCGGCGCGTTCGAGCGGCTGCAGAGCGAAGCAACCCTCGGGCAGCGGAGGCAGCGGATCACCCTCGGGCAGGCCTGAATCCGCGAACCCGATCCAGCGGTGCTCAATGTTCAGGGCCTCGGCCGCCTGCGCCATTTCCTCGCGGCGCAATCCCGGCAGGTCACGCTCAGCCCAGGGAACGCCTTCCATCTGTGCGTTCAGGATGGAGCCCTGCTCACCACCGGTGCACGTAGCCACCATGACGCGAGCACCCAGGCCCACGTAATGAGCCATGGTTGCCGCGCCCTTACTGGACTCGTCATCCGGATGGGCGTGGATGGCCAAGAGCCGGAGTTTCGAATAATCCGTCACGGAACGGGAGCCTCCCGGGTGGGGTTCGGACAAAACACAATCCTCGGTATCTTACGCCCGTGCATCGAATTATGCTGTCGACTCCGTCACCCGCACCCCGCATTCTCAGGGGATCCCAACCCGCACTGGATACAGTGGTGCCATGAGTTCTTCCACCCCCGCGTCAGGATCCGCCTCCGGCGATGTCTTGGCGCAGCGTTATGGCTCCGGGCACCGGACGTTGTCCCCGCGTGACCGGCGCGGCCCCTCTTTCCGGGGGTGGGTCATCATCGCCGCGATCGCCACGTTGCTGTCGGCATTGTTCGTCGTGTGGATCGTGCAGGGGCAGTCCAGCGCGCCGGTAGCCAAGGACGTCAGTTTTCAGGTGCAGAACGCCGGTAACACCTACGCGGACTTCGACCTCACCAAGGATCCGGACCAGACGGTCACCTGTGCAGTGCGCGCGCTCAATGAGCAGTACGCGATCGTGGGATGGAACGAAGTCACCATTGGTGAGGTGGCGCCCGAGGAACTCAACGGCCGCACCAGCACCCACCGAGTGCCTGTGCGCACCACCAACGAGGCCAACTCCGTGGGCGTGGATTCCTGCTGGAGCGTGGACTGACTCGCTCGAACCAGCGCCTTGTAGCTAGCTCGCTTTGAGCCCAGCCCGTGGCCTCACTTACACTGGTGTACTAGAAACTTTGTACGATCCCCGACCCGGATGGGCAGCGAGCCTCCACGGCTCACCACCGGGGCGGGGTTTTTCACACGTGTTCACCACACCGGTGGGCACCCGAGAACGGAGATAGCGTGTCTACTAACGAGGGCGCCTGGCTGACCCAGGAAGCATACGATCGACTCAAGAAAGAGCTCGACCACCTTTCCGGGCCGTACCGTCAGGAAATCGTTGATCGTATCGAACAGGCCCGCTCCGAGGGTGACCTCAAGGAGAACGGCGGTTACCACGCTGCCCGCGAAGAGCAGGGCAAGAACGAAGGTCGCATCAATCAGCTGACCCAGCTGCTCGAGAACGCCCAGGTGGGAGAGGCTCCCGCTGACGACGGCGTGATCGAGGCCGGCATGGTGGTCACCGCGGACATCGCCGGTGACGAGATGACCTTCCTCATGGGTTCCCGCGAGGTCGCCGAAGACCTCACGGGCGGCGAGGACATCGAGGTGTTCTCCGAGCGCTCACCCATGGGCCAGGCCATCAGTGGCCGCCGAGTGGGCGACGAGCTGACCTACAAGGCTCCCAACGGCAAGGACATCAAGGTCAAGATCTTGGACGCCAAGCCGTTCCACAACTGATCTTCACGTCACCATGACGCAGTGATTCGGGGCCGCTCTCAACACCTGAGGGCGGCCCCGAATTCTTCCCCCGCATTTCCTATTCGAGGAGTATTCGTGGTTACCCACTGGAACCGCCAGCCCACCAAATGGACCGTTCCGCTGATCGCCTTGACCGCGCTGTTGGCCATCTCCGCGATCGTCGTGCATTTCCTGGGTCAGTCCAACCCGGAGCTCAACACCACGGGCGGTCTGCGCAACATCCTGTGGTTCTCCACATTCGTTGCCGCCTTCATCACATACTTCACCGCGCGCGCAGGACGACGCCGCCGCTGACGCACGAGCCCGCGGGGCAGCTCGCCCAACACGTGGCTAGTGCACCACCACGGGACGGAAGCCCTGGGCCTCCAGGGCGTCAATAACCTTGTCGCAGTGCTCGTGCCCCTTGGTCTCCATGTCGATGGTGATGGACACGTCCCCCATGGACAGCGAACCGCCGATTCGCGTGTGGTCCACACCGGTCACGTTGGCGTCCATGTCCGCGATGATGCGCGAGATCAACGCCAATTCGCCGGGACGGTCGGTGAGCATCATCTTGATGGTCATGTAGCGACCGGCCGCGGAAAGGCCGCGCTGGATCACCTTGAGCATGAGCATGGGGTCGATGTTGCCACCGGACAGCAGAATGACGGTGTTGCCCAGGTCCCCGTAGGACTCCTTGAGTTTGCCTTCCAGGATGGCCGCCACTCCCACAGCGCCGGCGGGTTCCACGACCATCTTGTTGCGTTCCAACATGAAGATCAGCGCTTGGGCCAGTGAATCCTCGCTGACCGTGGTGACGTCGTCCGCGAGTTCCTTGATGATCTGGAACGGCAACTGCCCGGGTCGGCCCACGGCAATACCGTCGGCAATGGTCGAGACCTTGTTGAGCGTCACCAGCGCGTCACCGGCCAGCGAGGGCGGATAGGCCGCAGCGTTTTCCGCCTGCACACCGATCAGGCGGATGTCCCGGCCCAGCTCTTCCGCCTTGGCCTTGACCGCCACGGACAGACCGGCCAGCAGTCCGCCGCCGCCCACTCCGGCGATGATGGTATCCACGTCCGGGACCTGGTCGACGATCTCCAGACCCAACGTTCCCTGACCGGCAATGATGGCCGGATGGTCGAAGGGGTGCACGAACACGGCGCCGGTTTCTTCCGCATACCGCTGTGCCTCGGCCAGGGCCTGATCCACGGTGCTACCGAACAGCACGACCTCTGCCCCATGATCCTGGGTTGCCGCGACCTTGGGTAGCGCCGCTCCGAGGGGCATGTAGATGCGGGCTTTGATGCCCAGCTTGTTGGCCGCGAGCGCCACGCCCTGCGCGTGGTTACCCGCCGACGCCGCCACCACACCGCGGGCCTTTTCCTCTTCCGAGAGCTCCGCCATGCGAATGTAGGCCCCGCGGATCTTGAAGGAACCGGCGCGCTGCAGGTTCTCGCACTTGATGTGAACCTCGGAGCCGAGCATGCGGGACAACGCGCGGGAATGTGCCACCGGCGTTCGTTCAATGACGTCTTCCAGCATGTGCGAGGCGCGTTCGATGTCCGCCGCAGTCACCGGCATTTCGTTGAGGCCCACTTCAAACTTCTTTCACTCTGCACCGTGCACCGCCCAGGGGCGATCACGGTATCGGTCGGTCAGCCGTGATCGTGCGCTGCCGTACGAAAACGCGGCGCCCTTCGTTCAAGGGCGCCGCGTTCCATGCTATTACGCGATCTGACGCTGTTTCACAGTGCGACTACGCGCGGTCCGCGCTGTCGCGCTCCACTTCCTCATCGGGGTGGGCGTCTTTCTTGTGCTTCTCCTCGCGCTTCTTCTCTTCCAGCTCGCGATCCTTGTGACGCTTGAGACGGAAGCGCTGCAGCTGCTCCATGACCTGTTCGCGGGTCAGGTCCTGCTTCTTGGCTTCCTTCTTGATCTCCCAGGGATACAGGAAGGGTGACCACGCGATCTGGTCGTCCTTCTCCCATGCGCGGGAGGACAGGTAACGAACGATGGTGTTCAAGATGGCCAACAACGGCACGGCGAACAGCGCTCCCACAATGCCGTAGAGCACAGCGCCGGCGGCCACGGCCAGGAATACTGCGACCGGGTGCAGCGACACGGCCTTGCCCATGACCAACGGCTGCAGAACGTTGGACTCGAGCTGCTGGACCAACAGCACCACGCCCAACATGGCCAGGGCGATACCGGGACCATTGGCCACGAGAGCTACCAACACGGCAATGATGCCGGTGGCGACTGCACCGACGATCGGGATGAAGGAGGCCAGGAAGACCAACACACCGATGGGCAGCGCGAGCGGTACACCCAGGAGGAACGCGCCCAGGCCGATGCCCACGGCGTCGACAAATGCTACGAACACCTGGATGCGCACGTACTGGGCGAGCGAGAGCCAACCCTTGCGACCGGCGCCGTTGACGGCGGTGCGGGCGCGGTGCGGGAAGAGCTTGACCAGGAACAGCCAGATCGATTCACCCTGCATGAGGAAGAACAACAGCACGAACAACATGATGATGATGCCGGTGATGATGTTGCCCGCGGTGGACCCGAAGGTCACGGCACCGGACAGGATGGCCTGCGAGTTTTCCTGCAGTGTGTTGCCGAGCTCCCCGATCCACTGGTTGATGTTGTCCGTGGAGACGTTGAAGGGGCTGTCCTCAAGCATGCCGATGAGCTTCTGGAAACCGCCCACAGCACTACTGGACAACTGGGCGAAACCGGAAATCATTTGTTGGCCGGCCAGGGTCAACAACCCCAGCACCAGTGCGATGACTCCGATTTCCACAATGGCCGCGGCCAAGCCGCTGGGCACGCGCTTGGAGCGCAGCCACTTGACGGCCGGAGATAGCAAACCGGCCAACAGGGCCGCGATGGCTACCGGGATGAGAACAGTTGAGACCTTGGACAGCAGCCAGCCGACCAGACCGATGGCCGCAACCACCAGGATGACCCGCCACGACCACGCGGCGGCAATGCGCACCGGGGCGGACACCATTTCGCGACCGTGACGATCAGGATTCGAGACCGGCCCGGAATCGTGTTCGGGGCGGTCCGGCTGAGAATGCGTCTGCGATATAGAGACGGTTGAAGACATGCGTACATCATGGCACGCCCGCCCGGAAATTCTTATTTCACAGGTCACTGTCCAAACGGTGCAAAAATAGGGAGTATGTCCGCTACTTTGCTCCGTGTCCTGGCCCAGCGCCGCCCAGCAAGTGTTTTGACACAGGAGGCTCCGAAACGCCCCGAGTTGGAGACCGTGCTGCGTGCGGTGGCGGGCGCTCGTTTCGACGATTCGCTCACTTCCTGGCGGGTGGCCGTGACCAACCGCCAATCAGCCTCTGACCTGGCCGCGGCCATGGCCGGTCTCACTTCTGTGCCCAATATGGACGGTCCCATTCCGCGCCTCAAGGGTAAGAAAATCCGTCGGTTGGCCGCGTATCGCGGCAGTCTGCAATGGGCGTCCACGGGTGGCGCGGGACTGGCCATCATTTTCCGGTTCGATCCCGAATCCGAGACCCCCAAGAAGCTCCAGCGCTTCGACGCGTACGGGGTCCGTGGTCTGCTGGAAGCAGCCTTCTATGCACAGGGTTGGGCAACCATCTGGTCCCGCCGCTCCCCCAGCGACGACCAAGTGCTGCGCGACTTCTACCAGCTGAGCGACAACGAGGAGATTCTCGGTTGGTTGTTCGTGGGGCGCCCCGCGCACAATTCGGTACCGGACCGTGCCATCAACCTGCCGCCCCAGGACCTGGACATCACCTACATCTAGCGTGCCGCCTGCGCCCCAGGCACCGCCCACACGGGGCTGCGACACCCTACGACGACGCCCCCGGGGGGGGGGGGGGGGGCCCCCCGCC
>JAFAAV010000009.1 GCA_023426375.1 Actinomycetes bacterium
TGTGTGGAGCTTTCAGGCGGAGGTGGCGTCCTCTTCTGAGAGCGGCCCGTCCAAATCGGGATCGTACTGGGGCTTGAACTCTTCACCGCGTTCGAGGGCCTCGGCCTTCTCGCGCTCACGGTGACGCTTCTTGTCCTCAATAGCGCGGGCCAGGTTCTCCCGGTGCTCGCGCTCCACGACTTCCGGGTCCTGGTGGCGCATGTGGGCCACCGCGCCGAACACTGTGCCGTCGTAGACCTTGTTGCCGTGGTCCATCACGATGCCGCGTTCGCAGATGTCCATGACCAGCCCCAGGTCGTGGCTCACGACCACCAGGGTCTTACCGCGGCGCACCAGGTCCTTGATGCGGCCGATGCACTTCTTCTGGAACGGCTCGTCACCCACGGACAGGATCTCGTCCACCAGAAATACCTCGGGGTCCGTGTGGACGGCCACGGAGAAGGCCAGGCGCAGGTACATACCCGAGCTGTAGAACTTGACCTCCGTGTCGATGAACTCCGCGATCTCGGAGAAGGCCACGATGTCGTCGAACTTCTCGTCGATCTCTTCCTTGGTCATCCCCAGGATTGCACCGTTGAGGTACACGTTGTCGCGTCCGGTCAGGTCCGGGTGGAAACCAGCGCCCACTTCGATCAGACCGGCGACCTTCTCACGCGTGAGCACGGTGCCGGAATCCGGGTTCATCACTCCGGAAATCATCTTGAGCGAGGTCGACTTGCCGGAACCGTTGAAGCCCAACAGGGCCACGGTCTCGCCGTCGTAGATGTCGAAGGAGACATCATTGAGGGCCTTGAACTTGGCCGTGAGATCGCCCTTGCGGCCCTTGACCAACCACACGAAGGCTTCCTTCATGGAGCGGGTGTGGCGCAGCACGAACTCTTTGCTCATGTTCTGCACGCGGATTGCCAGATCCTGATCCGTGCGTTCCTTGACGTTTTTGCTAGCAGTACTGGACACGATGATTTACAGCTCCTGCGCGAAGTTGCCCTCTTGGGCACGGAACAAACGGTCACCTATGAGGAAGATCAGCAGACTCACCACAACGGTCAGCGGCGTCCACCAGGTCAGCAGGTGCGGTGGCACGTGCCAGATCTGCGGCATGTCTGTGGTGGGGAACCAGAACCCGTAGTGGAACAGTTCCACCGCCACGGTCAATGGGTTGAGCATGTACACGAAGTACACCCATTCCCAGAGCTTGTCGCGCACCATGATCCACATGTAGAGCACGGGCGAGGCCCACGTGGCGACCATGACGATCAGGTCCACAATGTTCTCCGCATCGCGGAAGAAGACGTTGAACGTGGCGAAGAGCATGCCCAGACCCAGCGAGAAGACCGCGACGATCAGGGTGCCCACAATCACAGCGAGCAGCTGTTTGAGGTCCGGCCGCCAACCGGTGATGAAACACGCGATGAGCAAGATGGCCAGCTGCGGCACGAAGTGCACGAAGGCCACCAACAAGTTGGACACCGGGAACAGTTGTCTGGGGAGATAGATCTTCTTGAGCAGCCCGCCATTGGCCACAACCGAGCGGGACGCGTTACCGAAGACCTCACCGAACAGGTTCATGACCACGATTCCGGAGAACAAGTACACGGCGAAGTTCTCGATGCCGCGGTTGAGTTCCAAGAAAACGCCCATGGCGATGTAGAAGACCAGGAACTGCACACCGGGCTTCAGATAGGACCACAACAGCCCGAGGACCGTTCCGCGGTAGCGAATCTGAATTTCCTTGTCGACGATCAGCTTCAGCAGGAACCTGTTCGCCAAGACGTCTCGCAGCCCGCGATCCTGTCCCGGGGGCTTCAGATGCGAAACGGGAGCATTCATACGGTGGTGCCATCCTTTCCTCGTAACGCCCTCTTTGCGGCGTCACCGGATACAAGACGACGCCGCACGCGAACGTACACGTGCGGCGTCGCGCATGGAGCAAAGTTACTTCTTGGGACCGTTCTCGGCAAAAGTCTGAGCCCAAGCCTCGGGTGAGGTGAACTCCGGCAATGCCGCGCGGTACTGCTCGGCCAGCTTGTCCCAGTCACGGTACAGACGCTGGTGCAGCGCCAGGCTGCGCTGCATCATGCGCTTGAACGTGGCGTCGTCGCGCTTGTACCAGGACGCACCCGAACCGTCAGCGCTGGACACCAGTGCGGAGTCCAGGGTGGCCATGCGCCACCACTGCAGGTTCATGGCGGGAACGCGCGACTCGGGGTGATCCGACTCGTCCGCCTTGACCGGCAGCACCTGGTGCACGGCGCCGGAGAGCAGCTTGGCCGCACGGCCGATACGGGTCCGGGGCGGGCGCGGTTCCTCACCGTGCGGGAGCGGCTTGCTCCGGCGCACGGTCGGGAAGGCCGAGAGGTCCTTCTTGACCTGAGCGTCGGAGAACGATCCGCGGGTGGAGCGCACCTCGGGCAGCTTGGAGCCGATGGTGCGGTGCAGGTGCTCGGGACCTTCGAGCAGGTCCTCGAGCGCCATGGCGCGCAATTCCGCAGCCGAGTACTGCATGGACACCAGGTGGCGCACGTCCGTCAGCAGGGATTCCTTGGGCAGGCGACCGCCCTTGGAGTACGGGCTGTACAGCAGCGCGGCCAACCAACGGTTGCGGGCGTGGTAGTACGCCTGCCAGTCGATGGTGTCGTCCTTCTCCGTCCACGGCATGTGCCACACGGCCACACCGGGCAGGGACACCGTGTCGTAACCGGCCTTCTTGGCGCGCAGGCCGAACTCGGCGTCGTCCCACTTGATGAACACGGGAAGTGCCAGGCCGATCTCACGGATGATGTCCGTGGGGATCAGGCACATCCACCAGCCGTTGTAGTCCACGTCGATGCGGCGGTGCATCCACGGGGTCACGCGCAGGTTGGATGCGGCGAAGTCATGAGCCTCGCGGACGCCTTCCGCGGAGCCCCACATGAAGCGGTACTCGTTGACCCGCTCACCGAAGCTGTGGATCACGGACTTCTCGTACAGGTTGAACATGTGTCCGCCCACAATGGTCTTGTGGCGGGTGAAGTCCGCGAAGCGAGCGGCGCGGCGGATGCTCTCGGGGTGGACGTCCACGTCGTCGTCGAGGAGCATCACGTAGCGGCTGGTGCCGTCCGTGGTGGCCTCGTACATGCCGCGGGCGAAACCACCGGAACCACCCAGGTTGCCCTGCTCGAGGTGAACCAGCTTGTCGCCGAGAATCTCCACGACCTCGTCGTAACCGGGTTCATCGCGGACCTTCTCGGTGCCCTGGTCGGTCATGATGAAGCGGTCCACCACGTCTGCCAACGCGTCGGCTTCGCCGAGGGTCTTGAGGTTGCGCACGCAGAAATCGGGGCGGTTGAACGTGGTGATGGCCACGCTCACGGTGCCGGGAGTGAAGTCCTCGGGCTCGGGAACGGACCACTCGGCGTAGGCCAGCTCAACGGCGGCGGTCGAGGTGACCACGTCGATCCAGTACCAACCGCCGTCTCCGAAGCTCGCCAACGGCAGGTCCGTGTGCTGCTCGGTGCCGTCCATGTCCAGCGTGATCACGCGGTTGGAGGTGCCACGAGCGGTGGAGCGGTAGACCAGGATCTTGGCGGGCCCGGTGGTACGCGCGGTCAGGCGGACCGTGTCCACGGCGGTGTGCGCACGCCAGTAGGAGGCGGGGAACGCGTTGAAATACGTGCCCAACGAGATGCGGGTGTGCGCCGGGATGTGAATGCTGCGGTCACCGGAGAGGTACTCGGAATGGATCTGCGTCGCCTGCGCGGAAACTGCGGCATCCCCCTGCTCCGCTGCGGCAGGCTGTTCCTCGCCGGCTTCGGCCGGGCGCAGGGACTTCACAGCCGTGTGGCGCTGAGCGTTGAAGTCCACGAACAGCGGCAACGTGTCCGTGTCGGCGTCGGTCGGGAAGATGATGTGCGCAACCGTCTGCCAGGTGCGTGTATCGGCAGTCTGGTTCTTGGCCGTGGCGGTCGCTTCGTTCTTCACTGTGCTCATTCGTCAACGCCTCCGCTGTTCAGCTGTGCACCGGACGTGAAGTGCGGTGCAATCTTGTTGTCCACCATGGACAGTGCGGCGCCAATGGCCATGTGCATGTCCAGGTACTTGTAGGTGCCCAGTCGTCCGCCGAACAGCACGGACTGCTCGCCCTTGGCCAGATCACGGTAGGCCAGCAGCTTCTCGCGGTCCGCCGCGGTGTTGACCGGGTAGTAGGGTTCGTCGCCCTTGTCCGCGAAGCGCGAGAACTCGCGCATGATCACGGTGGCGTCCTTGGTGTAGTCGCGTTCCGGGTGGAAGTGACGGAACTCGTGGATGCGGGTGTAGGGGACGTCCGGATCCGGGTAGTTCATGACCGAGGTGCCCTGGAAATCTTCGATGTCCAGGACTTCCTCTTCCAGGTCGATGGTGCGCCAGGAGAGGTCGCCCTCGGCGTAGTCGAAGTAACGGTCCACGGGGCCGGTGTAAATGACCGGGACCTGGCCCACCACGTTGGACTTGGAGAACTCCTGCGAGTCGTCGAAGAAGTCGGTGTCCAGGCGAACATCGATGTTCGGGTGGTCCGCCATGCGCTCGAGCCACGCGGTGTAGCCGTCCACCGGTAGGCCCTCGTAGGTGTCGTTGAAGTACCGGTTGTCGTAGGTGTATCGCACCGGCAACCGAGAAATGATGGACGCGGGCAGGTCCTTGGGATCCGTCTGCCACTGCTTACCGGTGTAGTGCTTGATGAACGCCTCGTACAACGGGCGGCCGATCAACTGGATGCCCTTGTCGTTGAGGTTCTGCGGGTCGGTGCCCGCCAGCTCGCCGGCCTGTTCACGAATCAGGTCCCGTGCCTCACCCGGCGAGTACGCCGAGCGGAAGAACTGGTTGATGGTGCCCAGGTTGATGGGCATGGGGAACACTTCGCCGTTGTGACGGGTGTACACCCGGTGCACGTAGTTGGTGAACGCGGTGAACCGGTTCACGTACTCCCACACGCGCTCGTTGGATGTGTGGAACAGGTGTGCACCGTAGCGGTGCACCTCGATCCCGGTGCGTTCCTCGTTCTCGCTGTACGCGTTTCCACCCAGGTGGGACCGACGGTCAATCATGGTGACCTTCAATCCCAATTCCCTGGCGGCTCGTTCTGCCACGGTCAAACCGAACAGACCCGAACCCACGACCACCAAATCAGTGTTCACGTGTTTACTCCCTACCATCTTCACGACCCATGAGGGTCAAGACATCTTGCCCTAAGCTACCGGACTCCGCCGGTTCAGTACCTTCTTGACGCTGTGTGGACCGTCACCGCGACTGGTCCCGCACAAATCCGCTGAGCACCCACCTGGCCGCGGCCCGGCCCGAAGCACCCAAGGAGGCGTGGGCACGGGCCCAGTCCGAGCGGCGTCGTACGCCCGTATCCCGATCGTGCAGTCCAGAAGGCTCTAGTGCCGCACGCATCGCGGCGGCCACCTCAGTCGCGTTGTGCCCGACCGCACGGCCCAGGCCGTTTTCGGTCACCAGCTCCGCGGCCACACCCTTGGCACCCGCGTAGATCACCGGCGTGCCGCACGCGGCCGCGGCATAGACCTTGGTGGGCTTGGAGAAGTCGTAACCCTGGCCGGGAATGATCGAAGCGAGCGCGGCCACCGCACCACGCGTTAAAGTGGCGGTGCGTTCGGGCGGTTGGACGCCGTCGAAGACCACGTTGTCCGGGGCGACCTCGCGCGCGACGCGTTCCATGCGCTCCACGTCCGAGCCTCTCCCCAGGAAGTGGATTTTCACGTCCGGGTGCTCGTCCAGAATCTCGGCGAGCGCGTGGATGAACACGTCCGCTCCCTGCCATTCGGACATCGAGCCGGCGTACACGAAGTAGGGTTCAGCGAGTTCTTTGGAGGGGCCGTCCGGGGTGAAGATCTCGGTGTCAATGCCGTTCTCCGCCACGAACATCTTGTCCCGCTTCACGCCGGTGACCTTGGCGAGTTCCGCGCCCATGGCTTCCGACACGGTGATCACACCACCCGCGCAACGCGCCGAAACGGTTTCCGCGACACGCATGAGTTCTGTGACGATCCGCGGCACGTCCATGGTGATGGTCGCCGCGGTCCAGACGTCCGGGTTGTACCAGATATACGGCCGACGCCGCAGCAGACTCGAGGCCCACACGGCCAGCCCCGTGGTGGGCGGGGGTTCGCTGACCACGATGTCAGCGTCCATGACGAGCAACCGGGCAAAGGCCTGGATATCGAAACTCAGGTACTGGGGTATGCCGCGCACGTAGTCGTGCTCGTCACGCAACACCGGCACGCGGACCACCGAGTACGGCTCCCCCGCCGTCGATTCGGCCATGCCGCGCGGTGGGCGCGTGGTGAGCACGGTGACGTCCGCGCCTTCAGCGGCGAATCCCCTGGCCAGGGCACGCAACCTGAACGACGCCGCAGCAGGTTCCGGGGTGAAAATTCGACTGACAATGACAACCTTCCGGGGTCTCATAAGCTCCACTGTCTCACGTGCCCCAGTCACGTGAGCGGCCTGTCCACCGCTGTCATCCGGTAATTTCCCGAGATTTTCCCACCGCACGGTCTTTGCTCTGCACAGGGACGACGTCGCGCGGGGGCACCCGTGTGATTCCACACTCAGCTCGTTCGACCCGAGTGGCCATGCTGACGGGTGCTGTTCTGGGTGCATGGAAATCATGGTCAACCTGAGGTGGGCCGGAGCCACTGAGGTTCGAGACCACAGGGTGGCCATCGACTCCGAACCGGGCACCGCCGGGAGCAGCGTATCCGGGGCGATCTGCGCTTTCCTCGGTACCGAAGTGCTGCTGCTCATCGGGGGTGCCGACGTACGTGCGACGCGATTCGCCGAGTCACCCCTGGTGGACGGTGCCACGATCACGTTGCATCCGTGTGCGGTTGACCCCGCAGCGTCCCACAGTTCTCTTCCGACGCGGTCCACCGAGGACCGCACCAGCTCCAGCCCAAGGCTCACGGTGGTTTCGGGAGTTGCCTGCGGCACCGAACTGGTGATCTCACGTGGCTCCCAGTGGCTGCAAACCGTGGACGGAGTTCCGGTCTTGAACGTTGGAGCCACCACGGGCCACGCCTCACATCGCTCCACCGAGATCGTCATGGACCACGACGACGTGCGCATCATGCCCGGGTCCGTTCCGTTGCGAGAAGGCGACCGGCTGCATTGCGGAGACTCTTGGCTACAGATGTCCACGCCCTCCGGTGGCCCGTCCGACCGGCACCGGGTGTCATGGTCCGCTGCACCCACCGATGATGACAGCCCGGCCCGGGTCATCACGGTCCACCGCGCCTCCGGACAGGGTGCCCGGATGGGTCTCGTCATGGGACTGCTTCCCCTGGTTCTGGGTGTCGTGATCACCGTGGTCACCGGCATGTGGTTCTTCATGCTCTTCAGTGCACTGGGTGCGATCGTCGCCGTGGTCAGTTGGGGCGTGGGACGCGCCGCACGAACTCGGGAACGAGCGCACGTCCGGGCCGCGCTGGCACGGGACCTGACTCGTTGTGGGGAGGCCGCGCCGTCGGCGGCGGAGGTCGTGAACCGGCTCGCGGCCTTGGATTCAGGACGCCCTCTCAACCTGACGACACGCGCCATGGACCCCGGCCCGTGTGAGCGCTGGGTGCGACTGGGGGAAGCCGAACGGACCGCGGCGGTGCACCTGGGCGACGGACCGGGCGCTCTTGCCCTCCAACATCGGTTGGCGCCCGCACTGGTCGACCTATCGCGAGTGGACCACCTAGAGATCGCTGCACCGTCCCGCCATCGCGGGGAGGTCGTTAACTCCCTCGCGTTGCAGTTGCTGACAGGTCCCGGAGCACTGCAACAGCTGATCGTGGACCCGGGCCTCGACTGGCGGGCGCCGCAGCTCCCCGCCCTTCGTGTGGTGAGTGCACGACAGCAACGGTCGGTGACCGGCCCGGCACTGGAGGTGTATTCGGTGCAAACAGCCGCCGTGACCCCGACGACCGAGGATCGCGTGCGCCTCGTGGTCACCGTGACCGGTGACTCGTCCGAAAGCCACGGTCCGGGCGCAGTTCTGTCATGGGATTCCACCGCGACCCTGACCTGCGACGTGGTGGATGCGGTACCCGGACTGGATGCGAGCGCAGGACGAGACCGGATCGAGCTACGCGTGGACAGCGTGACCTCCGCGGTGTTCGATCTCGCGATGCAGCAATGGTCACGTGTACAAGCCGCGATCCCCTCGTTACGGGACATCTCGGGGCTGCCGGAATCGGTAGGTTCCGAACTGGTCCTTCCCGAGCCGTTCCGGATTCCGCAGCTCTGGAGCGCGACCGCGCGTTTGCCGGCTCTGGAGGCCGCGATCGGTGTGTCGCGCCACGGGGTGGAGAGCCTGACCCTCGGCGATGAGCAGCCTCACCTGCTGATTGCCGGCACCACGGGGTGCGGAAAATCAGAGGTTCTACGCACGCTCGTCGCGTCGCTGGCCTGCCGTTATTCCCCGGAGCGGCTCGAGTTCTTGTTCGTTGATTTCAAGGGCGGTGCCGCGCTGTCTCCCCTGACCGGGCTACCGCATCGTTCTACGCTGCTGACCGATCTGGCGCCCGAGGACGTCCGACGGGCATTGGAGTTCCTGCGTGCCGAGCTACGACGCCGCGAACGCGTCCTGGCCGAGCGCGGCCTCTCCGATATCCACGGACTGCTGGGCACCACGCCCGCCTCGGAACCACTGGCGTTCCGGGAACTCGTGGTCGTGGTCGACGAGGTCAAGATGCTCGTGGACGCGTTCTCGACCGCCGGAGAGGAGCTGGCCAAGATCGCCACGGTGGGGCGCTCACTCGGGATCCACTTGGTATTGGCGACCCAACGTCCGCAAGGCGCGATTCCAGCGGATGTCCGGGCCAACGTCACGCAAGCCCTCTGTTTGCGAGTGCGGACGGAACAAGATTCCGCGGACGTCATCGGCGCGTCGGTTGCCGCCCGGATTTCTTCGACGACGCCGGGCAGGGCGTTCCTCGAGACCGGTCATGGTGCACCCGTGGAAGTTCAGACGGCCATTCTCACGGGTTGCGCAGCTCCCCCGGCGGACGAAGTGCACATCAGGCTTCCGGGAACAGAACCTTCGGGCCGGGCACACCGGAGGACCGATCCGGCAGGGGCGGTGGAACTCGGAGCGCGGCGGGTGGTTTCTGAGATTGCCGCAGCCCATGGCCGCCGGACCGTTTCTCACGCAGAGCGCTCGCACCCGGCGAGCGCTCCCGCAGAGGACGAGTCGTCCGTGAGACCCGTTCCCGCGCCCCTGCCCGAGTCGGTAGCGGCGCGTCCGAGCGAGCGGGGCGAGCTGGACCTGGGCCCCGCGGAGAATTCGGCGGAGCACTGGACCGGTCGAGCTGCCTGGAGGCCCCTCGAAGACGGCACGTTGTTTTTCATCGGTCAGCCGATGCACACCTCGCGTGCGCTGCTGTCCGCCGTGGAACAACTGGTCCGGGCACGGTTGCACCCCGCACACGGATCCGGCCGGAGAGTGGCTCTGTACGTCATAGCGACCACCCCCGTGATCGAGAACCCCGTACGGCGCTGGGCGGACGCCGGATTGATCCACGGCATTGCGACGTCCAATGATCCTTCTGGCCTCAAGGGACTGCTTGAGCGCCTCG
>JAFAAV010000134.1 GCA_023426375.1 Actinomycetes bacterium
AAGCGCCGTTGCGTGCAATCAACGCCGGTGAAGACCGTGGCCGATTGGCGCCGGGACTGCGAGCCGATCTTGTGGTGCTCAAACACGACTTGACGGTGGACAGCGTGTACGTGGCGGGTAAGAAACAGGATTGAAGCACCACACCTGCATCTGCAAGGGCTACCATCTCGGTCAGGAGGCCAGATGAGTACCGCACCCGGGGCGACCGGCGACGTCGTCACCAAATCAATCCGCCTGTTGGCTGCACAGGGTTACCATGCGACCACGGTGGATCAATTGGCTCAGGCCACCGGGGTCAGTCGCGCCACGTTCTTCCGTAAGTACGGTTCCAAGGAAGACATCGTCTTCGCGGATCACGCGTCCAACTTGGAGCGTCTCGAACAGTCGTTGAGCCGACCGAACCTCACCGCGCAGGCGGGACTGGCGGAGGGCGTGCAGTTGGTGTTCCGGCACAACCTGGATCACTCGGACCGCGCCATTGCCCGACATCACCTGTTGCAGCAGGTGGAAAGTCTCCGAGACCGGGAGCTCGCTACATCGCACCGCTATGAACGTCTCTTCCAGGGATTCTTGCGCAGGGTACTTCCCGAAAATGCGGATCAGCGCGTCACCGCGGTGTCCTTGGCCTCGGCCACGGTGGCCGTGCACAACGCTTATCTGCGCACCTGGTTACGGGATCCGCAGGCCAACAACGGCGAGCAGCTCGCCGCGGGGCTCAATCAGCGCATCGGGTGGTTGTGTAATGCGTTCGGTCTTTCACCGGGGGCTGGTCGCATCGGAAGCGTGCCGCGTCAAGTTGAGACAGCGGCGTCGGCGTCACCCGTAGTCGTCGTGCTCCAGGAGGGGGCCGATCCTCGGGAAACCGCGGAGCAGACGGCGCGTTCGGTCTACGAGGCGCTCCTGGCCAACCGAGGTCAGTCGAAATCGCGCTCCGAAACCAACACTCCGTAGATCAGTTCGTCACGCCATTCACCCAACTGGAAGTGGCTCTCGCGCAGGGTCGCTTCGTGGCGCATGCCGATGCGCTCGCAGACTTTGGCCGACGCCACGTTGAGGCTGTCCAGGCGCGCGAACACGCGGTGCGCGCCCAGTTTCTGGAAGGCCGCATCGACCGCTGCGTAGGCGGCCTCGGCGGCGTAACCCTTGCCCGTGTGATCCGGGTGAAGCGCCCAGCCGATCTCGACCTGAGAGGACTCGGCGTCGGCGAGTGTCAGCACGATTTCCCCGGCCAGCTCGTCCGTGTCGTGCGAGGAGATGGCAAAGCGGAATTGGTCCCCGTCCTCCGCCCAACGGCGCTCACCCATGTGGTCCTTGACCATGCCAATGACATCGTCCATGTCCCGGGGACCACGCCACGCGTGCACGGCGTAATCCTCGCGGGATTGATAGGAGTACATCGGCTCGATGTCTGCCTCGGTGAGCCGGCGGAAAGTCAGGCGCTGTGAGCGCAAGGGCAGCACGTTTTTCATCCCGTTCAGCCTATCGACGGGGCACCCCAAAAACCCGCCCCGAATGAAACGCAATATCTTGACGTGAGACGCAGTCTCAGGGCATTCTGAGGGATGATGATGTGGCCCGGGCCACAACCCCCTCAGTATCCAGGAGTTCAGCGTGACCGAGTCCAAGTTCCCTTCCACCGTGACCATCACCGTGGACTATCCGGTCCTGCCCGGGCGCGAACGCCCGATTGCGCTGGTCAGCCTGGGCTCCGCTGACTCCAACGGGCTGATCATCTGGGGTTCGGAGGCCCTGCAGCAGCTGCGCAATGAGCTCTCCGCTATCGATACATCTGCAGTCGAGGCAGTCGTGGTGACGGGCAACACCAAGTCATTCGGCGCCGGGGCAAATCTCAAGGAGATCCGCCATGCTCAGCTCAACGATGTGTCGGAAGATTACATCTGGGCCGGCCATGAGACCTTCGCGGTACTCGCGGACATGCCAGTCCCCACCTTCTCGCTGGTCACAGGCATGGCTCTTGGCGGCGGCATGGAGCTCGCCCTGCATTCGGATTATCGTCTGGCTACCTCGGGTAAGGCGCAGCTCGGCCTGCCCGAATGCCACCTCGGATTTTTCCCCGGTTGGGGCGGCGTCTACCTGCTGCCGCACCTGATTGGCGCCAAGGCCGCGCTCGACGTGATCGTCACCGATTCCATGCGCGGACGGAACCTCAAGCCTCAGCAGGCCCTCGAAATCGGCATGGTCGACGCCGTTCTGGACGGTTCACCGGGCACCGAAGAGTGGGATCAACAATGGCAGCAATGGGTTGTTGACGCACTCGAGGGCAAGCACGAGCCCCGCAAGACCACCAATGACGACGTCGCCTGGCAAGAAGCCGTAGACGCGGCCCGAGCCAAGGCGGAGCGTGCTTGGCACGGTGCCGCTCCCGGTCCCGTGGCCGCCATCGATCTCGTCGGCCGCGCCCGCACGGATTCCCGCCACGCCAACGCTGCCGCTGCGGTGCAGCTGGCTTCGTCCGTACTCCGGACCGACGCGGCCAAGGCCTCCCTTTACGCCTTCGAATTGGTCACCGCCCGACGCCGCGAGGCCGCCAACGTGCCGGATGCCACCGTGCGTCCCATCCGCAAGGCCGCCGTCATTGGTGCCGGCCTGATGGCGGGCCAGCTTGCGAGCCTGATCGCCCAGGGCGCCCAGATTCCCGTGGTCATGACCGACCTGGACGACGAGCGCCTGGCCGCCGGCGTGCAGCGCACCCGTGACCGCTTCACGGCCCAGGCAGAGAAGGGCCGCATGAGCCCCGAGCAGGCCGAGAAATTGGGTTCCTTGATCACCGGTGCCGAGTCGCCCGAGGACCTGGCGGACGCAGACTTCGTGATCGAGGCCGTTTTCGAGGAACTCGAGGTCAAGAAGAAGGTCTTCGCCCAGTGGGAGCCGGTGCTGCGCGATGACGCGATCCTGGCCACCAACACCTCGTCCCTGTCCGTCACCGCGATGGGCGAGGATCTGAAGCACCCCGAACGACTCGTGGGGTTCCACGTGTTCAACCCGGTGGAGGTCACCCCGCTGCTGGAGATCGTGGCCGCAGAATCCACCGATGATTCCACGCTGGCCACCGCGTTCGACCTCGCGGCCAAACTGCGCCGGATCGCGGTGCTCGTCAAGGACGCACCGAGCTTCGTGGTCAACCGCGTGCTGACCCGTATGTACGACGAGATCGGCCGCGCCATCGACGCCGGCGGCGACCCCAAGACCGTGGACCAGGCGCTCGCGCCCATGGGACTTCCCATGACACCGCTGCAGCTGCTGGACTTCGTGGGCCCTGCGGTGCTCGTGCACATCACCCATACGATGCACGATGCGTATCCGGACCGTTTCACGCTGTCCCCGTGGCTGGACGCCGTGGCCGAGGCCGGCCTCACCAACGTGCTCCCCAAGCGCGGCGAAGAGTCCGACACCTACCTCACTCCGCAGGCCGAACAGGCCAGGGAGCGTACGCAAGGTGAGCGGGCGGCGTCGTCGGCGGGGGACGACGGCGCCGACGGCCAGTTGCTCACGCGCGTCCAGGACGCGCTCGCGGACGAGATCGGCCACATGCTCGACGAAGGTGTGGTGGCCTCCGCGCGGGACGTGGATCTGTGCATGATCCTGGGCGCCAACTACCCGTTCCACCTGGGCGGCATCACTCCGTACCTGGACCGTTGCGGTGCTTCCGAGCGCGTGCGTGGCCAGCGCTTCGACGCGGCCCAGAACTGACTCACCCCATCGAGAATCACTGAGAATTCACGAAAGAGATCACATCATGACTCAGCACCCCACTGGCGATCAGGACCTGTTCCCGCAGGGCACGGTCGAACCCGAATACTCACTCAATGACGTGCTCGATACGGATGCCGCGGGTGTCTACACGGACGTCACCGACGAGGACCGCGCTCATTGGATGCGCGCCCGCGCGTTCGTGCAGGACGAGCTGTTGGGCGTCATTCACGAACACTGGGATCGTGGCGAATACCCGCTGGACCTGGTTGCCCGCATGGGCGAGCTGGACCTGCTGCGCGACGGTGTGAGCGTGACCGGTTACGCACCCATGTCCAAGATGGCGGCCGGTCTGGTGGCCATGGAACTCTCCCGCGGGGATGGCTCCATCTCCACCGTGAGTGGCGTGCAGGGCGGGTTGGCGATGCGCTCGATCGCCATGTGCGGTAACGACGAGCAGCGGGAACGCTGGCTGCCCGATATGGCCTCCGGCAAGCTGCTGGGTTCTTTCGCTTTGACCGAGCCCACCCACGGCTCCGACTCGATCGGCCTGGAAACCCGCGCCACCCCCGTTGAGGGCGGTTTCATCCTTAACGGCGAAAAGAAGTGGATCGGCAACGGCTCCATGGGCGGTATCACCGTGGTGTGGGCTCGCAATGACGTCACCAACGCGGTGCAGGGGTTCGTGGTCCCGCAGGAGTCGGAGGGCTACAGCGCCACGACCATCCGCGGCAAGCTGGCTCTGCGTGCCATCCACCAGGCTCACATCCGCATGGAGAACGTGTTCGTTCCCACCGAGAACGTGCTGCCCGGCGCCGGTTCCTTCCGCGATACCGCCTCCGTGCTGTTCGCCACGCGCATCGGGGTGGCCTGGGC
>JAFAAV010000035.1 GCA_023426375.1 Actinomycetes bacterium
GCTCGGGAACCCGTGAGAATGCGGCCGTCCAGCTGTGCTGCACCCTGGGCGAAACGTCCCTGCGGGCTGGAGACCCGCAGGGACTGTCCAGCGAAGACGTCATCGAGCTGGCGGGCCAGTCGGTGAACGGAATGACCTTCGGGCACGGTCAGTTCTGCGCGACGGAGCGCGCGGTGACCTGCTCGAGCTTGCCCTTGATGTCACCGGTGGTCTCGTACTCGCCCAGCTGTGCGATGCGTCGTTCGTGACGATCCTCGCCGGTGAATTCCTCAGCGAGGAACGCCTTGACGATCTCGAGCGCTTCTTCCTTGGAGTGCTGACGACCACCAATGGCCACGACCTGCGCGTTGTTGTGGTCGCGGGCGAGCTTGGCGGTGTCCAGGTTCCAGGCCAGAGCGGCGCGGATGCCCTCGACCTTGTTGGCTGCCATCTGTTCGCCGTTGCCGGAACCGCCCAGGACGATGCCCAGGGAATCAAGCCCCTGATCGCGATCCTCCTTGACGGCGCGAGCGGCATGGATGCAGAAGGCGGGGTAGTCGTCGGCGGCGTCGTACTCTTCGGGACCGTGGTCGACCATGTCGTAACCGGCGGCGGACAACTGCTCGATGAAGTACTGGGACAGTTCGAGACCGGCGTGGTCGGTGGCGATGTGCACGCGCATGAGCGGGGTTTCTCCTGAATCAGGTGCGGCACCGAACGGGCGAGATCCCGGGTGACCGCCGAGGGAAATCTGACACCCACCACCGTACCGTGAGCCCCGGACATCTCCCTGATCAGAGGGATCGCAGCTCACGCCGTGTGATCTTGGCCGCAGACTGCCATAATGGCTAGATGCTCGCGCGCCCGGAGCGCGCACGCCCCCAGCAGTCGAGGAGAGGATCACTCACGTGCCCGGAATCAATTTGACCCGAGAGGAAGCCGTCCAGCGGGCGGAGGCTGTATCGGTCGATTCCTATGATGTGGTCCTGGATCTCACCGATGATCCGGAGACCTTCGCGGCGCACACGACGGTCCGTTTCACGGCCACGCCCGGTGCGAGCACGTTCATCGACGCGATCACAGCGTCCGTGGAATCGATCACTCTCAACGGGAAGCAGTTGGACCCGGCCGAGGTCAGCGACGGCGTGCGCATTCAGCTCCCCGATCTCGCGGACACCAATGAGCTCGTGGTCGAATCCCGCATGTCCTACATGAACACGGGCGAGGGCCTGCACCGCTTCGTGGACCCGGTGGACGATGAGGTCTACCTTTACTCTCAGTTCGAGGTGGCCGACGCCCGCCGCATGTTCCCGGTCTTCGAACAACCGGATCTGAAGGCAACGTTCCGCTTTGACGTGACCGCCCCGGATCACTGGGCCGTGGTGTCCAACCAGCCCACCCCGGAGCCAACGCCCGTCCGTGAGGGAGTGGCTCGCTGGGAGTTCTCCCCCACCCCCGTGATGTCCTGCTACATCACCGCGTTGATCGCCGGGCCCTATGTGTCCATCACCGATTCCCTGACGTCCTCGGACGGCCGCACCATCGACCTGGGTCTGTACTCGCGCAAGTCGCTGTCCGAATTCGTGGACGCAGACGAAATGTTCGAGGTCACTAAGCAGGGATTCGAGTTCTTCGAGGCGCAGTTCGGTGTGCCGTACCCGTTCGAGAAGTACGACCAGCTGTTCGTCCCGCAGTTCAACGCCGGTGCCATGGAAAATGCCGGTGCAGTGACCTTCGTGGAGCAGTACATCTTCCGTTCCAAGCCGTCCCAGGCCCGCGTGGAACGCCGCGCGATCACCGTGCTGCACGAGCTGGCCCACATGTGGTTCGGCGACCTGGTGACCATGCGCTGGTGGAACGACCTGTGGCTCAACGAGTCGTTCGCCGAGTACATGTCAACGCTCGCGTGCGCCCAGAACACCAAGTACACCAATGCGTGGACCACGTTCGTGGCCGGCGAGAAGTCCTGGGGTTACGAGCAGGACCAGCTGCCCACCACGCACCCCATCAAGGCCGAGATCCGCGACCTCGAGGACGTGCTGGTCAACTTCGACGGCATTACCTACGCCAAGGGCGCGTCCGTGCTCAAGCAGCTGGTCGCGTGGGTGGGTCAGGAAGAATTCATGGCCGGCCTCAACGCCTACTTCGGCAAGCACGCGTGGGCCAATACCGAGCTCTCGGATCTCATGGTCGAGCTCGAGGCCGCGAGCGGTCGCGACCTCACCGACTGGACCGAACGCTGGCTCGAGACGGCCGGCGTCAACACCTTGATTCCGCACGTTGAGGCGGACCAGGACGGTGTGATTACCTCATTCGCGATCGAGCAGATCGGCCAGGAGGGCCACCCCACGCTGCGCCCGCACCGTTTGGCGGTCGGTTTCTACGATCACGACGACGCCGCCAACAGCCTGGTGCGCACGCACCGCGTCGAACTCGACGTGGACGGCGAACGCACCGAGGTGCCCGAGCTCGTGGACCGGGAGCGCCCGGACCTCGTCCTACTCAACGACGATGATCTGGCCTACGCCAAGATCCGACTGGACGAGTGCTCTCAGGACACCGCCAACAATCACCTGGGTGATTTCGAAGAGTCCCTGCCCCGCTCGCTGGTGTGGGGTGCGGCGTGGGATTCCGTGCACGACGGCGTGTCCCCCGCCCGCGAGTACATCCAGTTGGTGCTGGCCAACATCGGCCGAGAAACCGATTCCACCGCGGTGCAGGTTCAGTTGCGCCAGTTGGACACCGTGTTGGACTACTACGTGGCCCCGGAGGACGCGGACGAGATCCGAGCGGCGGCTGCCGCGACCATGTGGGATCTGGTGGAGGCTTCCGCGCCCGGTTCCGATCACCAGTGGCAGTTCTTCCGCGCTTTCGCTCGCCGTGCCGTGACGTCCGAGCAGTTCGATCAGCTCGAGTCCTTCGACCGGGGCGAGAACATCCCCTCCGGCGTGGACATGGACACCGACACCCGCTGGGTGATCCTGACCGCTCTCGTCGCGGCGGGTCGTCGCGGGGAGTCGGACATCGACGCCGCTCTGGCGCAGGACAACACCGAGACCGGCGCCATTGCAGCAGCCACGGCCCGCGCCGCGATCCCCACCGCGGAGGCAAAGGCTGCCGCGTGGCAACAGATCGTGGTGGACGGTTCGCTGCCCAACTCGCAGCAGCAGGCTGCCATCGCCGGATTCTTCCGCGTCCACGATCAGGAACTGGTGGCCCCCTACTCCGAGAAGTACTTCGAGGCCGTCACCGACGTGTGGACCACGCGCACCCACGAACTGTCCCAGCAGATCGCGGCGGGCCTGTTCCCGCGCATCGCGACGCAGGGCACCGTTGCTGCCGCTCAGCGGTTCCTGGATCAGTTGGATGGCCAGCACAACGGTCTGCGCCGCATCGTGCTGGAACGTCAGGACGCCATTCGTCGAGCCGTCGCCGCCCAGACGGTTGACGCGGCCGCAGCAAAGGAGACCCCTTCCGCATGAGCGATTCGCAACAGCCTCCCCTCAATCCCCAGGCCGGTCCACCCGAAGGACGCCGCACGTTCACCCTGGGTGCCGTGGGTTCCCGGTCCGCCGCGCAGCCCGTCACGCAACCACCCCAGCAAGTGGGCGACGCGCGGGAGGCGGCCGAGGCGGCGTCGTCGGATTCGTTCTACGCCCAAGTGGGCGGCCACGAGACGTTCGCCAAACTCACCCACGAGTTCTACCAACGCGTGGCGCAGGATGAAGATTTCAAGGCCATGTACCCGGAGGAAGACCTGGGGCCGGCCGAACGCCGCCTGCGGATGTTCCTGGAGCAGTACTGGGGTGGACCCACCACGTACTCGGAGGAACGCGGGCATCCCCGGCTGCGCATGCGACACGCTCCGTTCCCCGTGGACACGTGGGCGCGCGAGACGTGGCTCAAGCACATGCGAGCGGCCATGGACACACTGGAGCTGTCCCCGCTGCACGACGGCATCATGTGGGACTACTTCGACCGCGCGGCTCACGCCATGGTGAACCGACCGGGCTGACACTGATCAGTCCGTAGGACAAGGAGCCGAGGTGCAACTGTGCACCTCGGCTCCTTGGTCTAAAGGCACTAACTCAGCGCTGGCCGTTCTTGACCACCACGTGGCCCGCCTCCGTGGAGAGTCTGAGCCACTGTCCGGATTGTTCGGCCGCCACGGCAACCTCGAATTCCGAGGGCGGGATGAAACCGAGCACGTCCAGTCCGAAGGCCGCGCCGTCCGGGATATCAGGGACTTCCATGGGTCCCCATCCGGAACTGGCACCCCAGATCTCCGAGCGCACCTTGGACACGATGGCCGCCCCGGAATCGGTGGGAACGGCGTCCGCGACTTTCTGGACACCTGCGCGGGCGACATCGCGCACGTGATGTGCTGAAACAACGCCGCGCTTGGTCCAGCCTCCGCGCGGGGCCACCATCCCGGCCCACGGCGCTGCAACTTCCTGCGGCGGCGCACTGATGTGAACCGGTTCGCTCTTGAGCGCAGGATCGGACAATGAAAACCGCGCCAGCCGGTCGAGAATGGCCGACGCCGGGACCGTGAGATCAATGTCCGTGGGATGAGCCAGGGACACCGCCCGCAACCCGAGCACCACGGGTGAAGGATCCAAGATATTCGTTGGGTAGATCACCGGGACCCAGGTTGCCAGAGCATGGCCGAATCCCTGCAGTCGTACGGCCGCGTTCGCGTCGAGGCTGCGGGCGCGGCTGAGCAGCGTGGCCAGGTCAGAGGCTTCCTCGGGACCGGCCAGTGAAATGCCGGGGGTCTGTCTGCCCCCAGGGTGTGTCATCGTTCGTCGAGCTCCTTGACCTCGTCTGCCAGAGCATCCAAGAGTGCCTTGTGATCGTCCGACAGTTGTTGACTCTTGCCCGTGTCCGGGTCCATCAAGACCATCACGGATTCCCCCTCCGCGTAAACAGATGAGCCGTCCTCTTCTTGCAAGCGGTAGGAAATCGTGAAGGAGGATCCGCCCACCCGGGAGATCCAGGTGCGCACGTACACGGGTTCGTGTCGGTAGAACAGCTGTTCCTTGTAGTCAATGTTCTGGTGGACCACCACGGTGCGGGTGTCACCGATGGACTCGCGGAACGTGGTGTCCTCCGGGATGCCGTGGTCCGCGTCCGCCTTGATGGGGGAAGAAGTCAGGCGCACGCGGGCGTCCTCGAAGAAGCGGACCATGATCACGTTGTTGATGTGACCGTAGGCGTCCATGTCTGAGAATCGCATTTGAATGGGGATGGTTACGGAAGTCATGTCCCCCATCAGATCACATCCGGCCCAGCACTAGAGTGGAGTTCATGAGTGTTGATCCCCAGAAGGAACCCGTGAAAGCCCTGCTCCAGATGCTGGACCTGGCCGACGGTGGAGGGGCCAGAACCCTCGAGGACATTTTCGTCGGTCAGACGATCACCAGCATGCGCAATCGCGTGTACGGCGGACAGGTGCTGGCGCAAGCGGCCATGGCCGCGATGCGTACGGTGCCGGAGGAACGCGCCATCCACTCCTTGCACGCCTACTTCTTGCGTCCCGGGGACGTGAATTTCCCCATCACTTTCGGGGTCGAGCGCGTTCGCGACGGGCGTTCGTTCTCTGCACGGCGCATCCACGCCTATCAGGACGGCAAAACCATTCTGTCGATGATCGCTTCCTTCCAGTCCAGGGCGGACGGGTTGGACCACCAGGACGAAATGCCGGAGAACGTGCCGGATCCCGAATCCCTCCCCACACTGCGAGATCTGCTGGGCAGTATCGATCTTCCGGAGGCCCGGGCCACCGCGTTCGAGCGGCCCTTCGACATGCGCTACGTGACCGAACCGCTCTTCCTTCCGTGGCGCGGCACCAATGAGGCGTACAACGCCGTGTGGATCAAGGCCCTGGCCCCGTTGCCCGACGACCCTCTCATCCATCGTGCGGCCCTGGCCTATGCCTCCGACTACACGATGCTCGAGCCCGTGCTGCGACGCCACGGCAAATCCTGGGTCGAACCGGGCCTCAACGTGGCATCCCTGGATCACGCCATGTGGTGGCACCGCGACGCCCGCGCGGACGAGTGGATCCTCTACGTCCAGGCCTCCCCCAGCGCATCCTCGGCGCGCGGTTTGGGTGTGGGCCGCATGTTCACCCGCGATGGCACTCTGATCGCCACGACTGCACAGGAGGGCATGATGCGCCTTCCCGAGTTCCAGTCGGACTAACAGCCTGAGAAACGACGACGGCGCCCGCTCGCGTGAGCGGGCGCCGTCGTACTTTTTCCGATTTGCCGGGCAAGCGTATTCAGCGTGCGAGCCGCGCGCCCCGACGGCTCACCGCAATGCCCAGACCCGCGCAGAGCAAGCCGAGCGCGAGCGCGACCCCGTAGTTGCTGTAAGCCGCCACGGTGAGCCCAGCCCACGCCCCCAGGGTGCCTCCGAGCATGCTGATGGACGTCAGCAACGTGAAGTCTCCACCCGGATTCTCGGCGCGGGCCAGACCGAGATTGACCGCGTAGATCCCGGTGTTCATGATCGTGTAGCCGGCCAGCACGCACGAGGTACCCAGCACGCCGAAGGTCAGCTCGAGCCCACCACTCACCGGCCACAGCGAGGTGATTACGGGAATGAAACTGAGGCCACCGATCATTTGAACGGCCGCGCCGACGAGCATGGTGGTGGCCCTTCCCCACCGTCGGCACATGCGACCCCCGGCGAGAGCAGCACCCAGTGCGGGCACGGAGGCCACCACGGAAGTAACCACGCCGATCCGGGTCAGGGACCATCCCGCGTCCACGAGGGCGGGGGTGACCAGGGACCAGAGGGCACCGGAACCGAGCGCGATCAGAGGGACCGCCACGAGACCCCACCGGCGAGCGCCCGGCTGTGAAAGCACGCCGAACATGTCCGTCAGTCGGATCCGTGATCGGGTTGCCTGCGCGCGGGGCGGTTCGACGTAGCGAGTCACGGTAGCCAGGGCGAGGGCCGTGAAGAACACCAGGGTCATCACTGCGGCGCGCCAACCCCACAGGTCGTACACGAGCAGCGCGAGACCCCCTCCCACCAGCGTGCCCAGGTAGCTTGCGGCCACCTGGATTCCGGCGCCGGAATCGTGTTGGGATCTGTTCAGTCCACGGACCGACAGAGCATCTGCGGCAATGTCCTGTGTAGCCGAGAACAGCACGAAGGCACCGGCCAGGATCACCACGGCTCCCAGGCCCTGCACGGGATCAGAGATGAGCGCGAGCCCCAGCAGGCTCAGCACCATGAGTGACTGCAGGATCAACAACCATGTGCGGTAATGCCCGGATGTCGCGCGCGGAGACCAGCGATCCAGCATCGGGGCCCACAGGAATTTGAGGGGCCACACGAGGCCGAGCAGTTGCAGCATTCCCAGGGCCGAGAGGTCCGCTCCCCCGTCCCGGAGGATCCCGGTGAGTCCGGTCGACAGGAATGACGCCCCGATGAACTGAGTCGTGTACAACGCCCACAGCAGCACCCAGAAATCCCGTCGGGTGGTGATGCCCGGCGTTTCCCGGTCTTTCAATAACGCGGTGCTCATGCGTGTCTCCAGTAGGCGGTAGCGCAGACATTGTTCTTGGGGAGCTCGTAGCGGGTACGCAGGGTCGAGGTCAGCTGACGGTTCGCGGTGGCCTCCACCGCGATCCACACACGGTCCCGTTCCGTGAGAGGATCCTGCTCCCAGTGTTCCGTGAGCGCTTGGGCAATTCCGGGGCCGTTCCCGTCCCGATGTACCCACCGCACTCGGTGATTCGGGCCGCCGCTCACGGGCAGTTCGTGATCCCGGGGATCCACATGTTCGAGCCACACCTCCGCGGGCTCGTCACCCAGGCGATCGAGCATGGAATTGACCGCGGGCAGGCTCGCGGGGTCACCCACGATGATTGTGCGTCCCGTCCACGGTGCGCCCAGCATCATGGCCGGAGCGGCCGCGGTGGACGACGGCGCCGCGGTGGACGACGGCGCCGCGCGGCGTCGGGAGCGCTTCTTCAGCTCCCACGGTGGCGCACTGCCGAGCAAGGACGCGCCGATCGCGTCACCGGCCACGCATGTGCGGGCCCAGTCCGAGGCCACGCCTTCGTGCAACGCGAACTCGAGCCAGAAGCGGCCTTCCTCCGGTTCCGGGTCCACCACGGTGAAGGCACGCTGGTGTGTGCGGCCGTCGTCGTCGAACCACAACCGCAGCCACATGGTGGGAAACGGTGGCCACCGAGTGAGCAGCCCGCCGTCCGCCACCTGAATCCGGACATACGTGGGACTGACCTGGTGACGACGCAGAACGGTGAGTTCCGTCTCCGTTGAGCCCAGGGCTCGAATCATCAAATGCTCCCATTCGGGCATCCGCAGGCTCCTTTTGGTCGTGTTCGACGGATCACACAAGCAATGTTAGGTTAGCCTAACCTATTCGGTATTAGCGCATAGCTGTATGCCCTAATTCATGTTTTGACCCCTACGGGAAGACGCACTTTCATGAGTTCACCGTTGCTGAATGGCTCAACCGTCCCTCAGCTGATGCGGGCCGTCACCACGGCCACCGCAGCCGGCGCCGCACGTTTGGCCGCGGCCGACATACCCCACTGTCCCGCCGATCACGACCAGTTGCGCAGCATGTTCGACCGGGTTGATCTCGACGATCACCTGGGAGATCTGGACGCGGCCATCGATGAGATCGACCGCCTGTGGTTGCGGAACGCCGTGTGGTTCCACCATCCCCGAACCATTGCCCACCTGAACTGTCCCGTGGCCCTCCCCGCCGTGGCGGCCGACGCCTTGGCTGCCACCGTCAACACCTCCATGGACACGTGGGACCAATCCAAGGCAGCTACGTTGATCGAACGAAAAATTCTGGCCTGGACCGCGGAGCAGATCGGCTTCCCCAGCGGTGCTGACGGCATGTTCACGCCCGGCGGCACCACCTCCAACTTGCAGGCCCTCATGCTCGCGCGCGATGAATCACTCGAGTTCGGTGGCCGTCTGCCCGGCGCGCCTCCGCGCCCAGTTCGCGCTGCCACCCTGCGGATTCTGGCGAGCGCGGAGAGTCATTTTTCGGTGGTCACCGCCGCACGCATTCTGGGTCTCGACGACGACGCCGTGGTCACCGTTCCTGTCGATGCGAACGGCCGGATGTGCGTTGCCGCCCTCGAGGAACTCATCAACGGACTCGAACAGCAGGGACTCACCCCTCTGACAGTCGTGGCCACTGCCGGCACCACAGACCGCGGTGTAGTGGATCCGGTCGGTGAGATCTCCGCGGTCTGCCGGGCTCACGGAGTGTGGTTGCACGTGGACGCCGCCTATGGCGGCGGGCTGCTGGCCAGCCGCCGCCATCGCGGACAACTGGCGGGTATCAACTACGCGGATTCGGTGACCATCGACTTTCACAAGACATGGTTCCAGCCGGTGAGTTGCTCAGTGGTCCTCGTGCGGGACGGGCGCACACTGCGGCACTGCACCCACCACGCGGCGTACCTCAACCCGGCGGACACCCCCGAGCCCAACCAAGTGGACCGTTCGCTGCAGACCACTCGGCGTTTCGACGCGCTCAAGATCTGGCTCACGCTGCGCACTTTGGGCGCGGACGTGATCGGAGAGATGCTCGACCAAGTCATTGAACTGGCCGATCGGGTCGCAGACACGCTCGAGCAGGACCCGCGTTTCGAGCTCGTGTGCCGCCCCGCTCTGAGCACCGTCCTCTTCAGATGGATTCCCACCGACGGCACCCCATCCGACGACGTGGTCCGCGCCATCAGGCGCCGAGTGTGGGAATCAGGGCGCGCGACCATCGCCGAAACCGTGATCGAGGGCCGCCCGTGCCTGAAGATCACGCTGCTCAATCCGGATGCCACTCACGCAGACGTCATGAGTGTGATGACACTCATCCACCGTGCGGGCCAGTCGCTGCTGTCCCCCGCCGCGAGCTACCGGGAGGCCGCCGTATGACTGCGCAACATTCTTCGCCCCTTGTCGGCACCGTGTCGGTACAGGGGACGGCAGACGAACCGCTCGATCTACTCTGTGTAGGAATCGGCCCTTTCGGTTTGGGTCTTGCGTGTCTCGCAGATCCACTCGACAACCTGTCGGTCGCGTTCCTGGACCGGGCACCGGAGTTCAATTGGCACCCCGGTCTGCTCTTCGACCGAGCGACCCTGCAGGTTCCGTTCCTTGCCGACCTGGTCACCATGGCGGA
>JAFAAV010000060.1 GCA_023426375.1 Actinomycetes bacterium
TGGTCGAGGAAGCCCGCGTACGCGCTGCCCTGCACTGGACGGGAACCGTGCCCAACGGTGCGCGGCCTCGTGTGGTTCGTTCACTCAACGTGGACTTCTTTCGCCCCATCAATTACGGGCCTGAGCTGTGGGCGCACGTGTGGATTTCGCGAATCGGGTCCACGTCCTACACCGTGCACCACGAACTGCACCAGGAGGGCAAACCCTGTGTGATTGCGGAAACCGCGATCGTCCAGCTCAACCCGGACACTCAGAAGCCCGAGCCCTTGGACGGCGACATGCGTCGGGCTTTGGGGGCCGCACTGATCACTGAACAACCCTGACGTTCCAGACCGCGACGTAGCGGTCGCTCCCACCAAATCTTTTGCTACCGAAAGGCCCGCCATGACTGCCATCATCGATCACCCGGACTTCCTACTTCTGGACCAGGACCTCTCCCCCGAGGACATTGCCCTGCGCGACAAGGTGCGGGCCTTCGGCCAGAAAGAAGTTCTCCCGGGCATCAACGAGTACTGGGAGAGTGGCGAGCACCCCGACCCGGTCTTCGCCAAGCTGCCCGAGTTGGGCATCATCGGGACGTTCATCCAGGGTTATGGTTGCCCCGGATTCACGCGTCAGCAGGCAGGTCTGGTGGCTCGCGAGATGGGCCGGATCGATGGCTCCGTCAACACATTCCTGGGCGTCCATTCCAACCTCTGCATGGGCAGCATCTACATGCTGGGCAACGAGGAACAGCGCAACCGCTGGCTGCCCTCCATGGTGACGCTGGACAAGACCGGCGCCTTCGCGCTCACAGAGCCCACCCACGGCTCCGACTCCGTCTCCTTGGAAACATCTGCCCGCAAAGAAGGCAACCAGTGGGTCATCAACGGCCACAAGCGCTGGATCGGTAACGGCCACGCGGCCGACGTCATCGTCCTCTACGCCCGTGACGAGGCCGATGGCCAGGTCAAGGCCTTCGTGGTCGAGAAGCAGGACAACGGCGAGTACCCGGAGGGTTACCGCCCCGAGGTGATCAAGGGCAAGATCGCCAAGCGCGCCATCAACCAGGCGGACATCGTGATCGAGAACCTCAAGGTTCCGGACGAAAACCGTTTGCCCGAGTGCGAGAGCTTCAAGGGTGTGAACCGCGTTCTCAAAGCCACCCGAGGCGGTGCTTCCTGGGAGGCCGTGGGGCATGGCATGGCGGCCTTCGAAATCGCCGCCCGCTACGCCCTGGAACGCGAGCAATTCGGCGCGCCCATCGCCAACTACCAGTTGGTGCAGGAAAAGCTGGCCACCATGCTCTCGGACCTCACCTCGATGCAGCTCATGTGCACCCGCATGGCCCACCTCGCCGAGACAGACCAGCTCACGGACGCCATGGCATCCCTGGTCAAGATGACCACCTCACGCAAAGCCCTGGAGATGTGCCGCACAGCCCGCGACATGCTGGCAGGTAACGGTCTCCTGCTCGAGAACCACATCGGTCGCCACCTCACGGACATGGAGGTCGTCTCCACCTACGAGGGCACGGATTCGATGCAGGCACTGATCGTGGGACGCGAAATCACCGGCATCTCCGCGTTCACTCGCAAGCGCAAATAATCGACGAGCAAAGCGTAAGAGCCCCGGCACTCACCATGTGCCGGGGCTCCGGTTCTCTTCCCCGCCCCATCGGGAGAAGATGTTGGACATGAGCAACCAACCAGCCGGTCAGAATTCTTTGACGAGTAATGCCGCCGTGACCACGTTCGTGGGTCGCCGCAAGGAATTGACCGAGGCTCGAGCTGCGCTCTCGCGTTCCCGGCTCACCACACTTACAGGGCCGGGTGGTGTGGGGAAAACACGTTTGGGAATCGAAGTCTCTCAACGATCCCAACGACACTTCAAAGACGGCACCTGGATTGTAGATCTCGGATCCTTGAACCGCGGTGCGCCCATCAGTCCTGCCGTCGCTTCTGCGCTTGCCATCCCGGATCAGTCCAACCGTACGGCGCTGGAACGCGTGGTGAGCTATCTGCGCGATAAGGAATTGTTGCTGTTCCTGGATAACTGCGAGCACGTCCTCCCTGGGACGGTGGACCTGGTCGACCGGGTGCTGGCCACCGCTCCCGGTGTGAGGATTCTGACTACGAGCCGGGAGCCTCTCACCATGGCTGGTGAGCTGGTCTACCCGGTCCCGCCTCTGGCTATGCCGTCCATGGACGATGAGCACTCGGACCAGAACCTTGAACGCTTCGAGTCCGTGGCTTTCCTGGTGGACCGTGCTCGCAATGTGGTTGCCGATTTCGCCATCACCCCCGAAAACCGGCGATCAGTGATCGAACTGTGCACGCGTTTGGACGGTATGCCCCTGGCCATTGAGTTCGCGGCCGCACGCCTGCAGAGCATGTCCGTGTCCCAGCTGCTCGATCGGTTGGATCAGCGATTCCGGTTGCTGTCCCGGGGCTCTCGAACCGCCCAGCCCCGCCACCGGACACTCCAAGCACTGATCGACTGGAGTTATGAACTGTGTTCACCGGAGGAACAAGTTCTGTGGCAGCGGCTGACCGTGTTCCCCGGCAGTTTCGACCTGGACGCGGCCGAGGAGATCTGCGGTTTCGGCGATCTCAGCCCCGACCTCGTATTGGATCTGCTGGACCAGCTCGTATCGAAGTCCATCTTGCTCGCGGAACGCGCCGGGGAAACCGTGCGGTACCGCCAGCTGATGACGGTACGAGAGTACGGTGCCGAACGGTTGGGACAGGACGCAGTCAGCGAGCTGCAGCGCCGCCACCGCGACTGCTACTTGCGCCGCGCCGAGACCATGGTCGATCAGTGGTGCAGCCCCCGACAAGGCGAATTCATCCTCCGAGCCCGGAACGAACGCCACAATTCGATGGCCGCCTTGGGATGGTCTGTGAGCACGCCGGGCGAATTGACCGCTGCCACGCGTCTCGCCGTCGCGCTGCGCCACCACTGGGTCTCAGATGGTTACCTCAGCGAAGGCCGGCACTGGCTCGATCGCGTCCTGACCGGATACGACGACGCCGCGGCCTCACCCGAGCGCGGCTCAGCCCTGTGGGTCGCCAGTTGGGTCAGCCTTCTGCAAGGGGATCATGAGGCGGGAGCCGAGTACCTTGCCGAGTGCCACCGAGTAGCAACTACTTTGCACGATGACGGGTTGCTGGCCCACACTCGGCACTGGTCCGGGCTGCACAGCCTGTTCACCGGCGACCTGGCAACGGCGATCAAACAGTATGAGCGGGCCGTGACGGCCCATGATCGTGTGGGTGACACGGGTGCAAGCCTCACGGCGCAGTTCCAGCTCGGGATGGCGCAGGTCTTCCACGGCGACCCCCGGATCGCTCTGGCCACGTGCGACCGGGCCATCGAAACGGCGAGTCAACACGATGAGCTGTGGAACCGCGCTTATGCATTGTGGATCAGCGGGATCTGTCATTGGATGCTGGGCGATCACGTGGCCGCTCATGCGGCAGCAACCGAAGCACTCGCGATCCAGAAGCACTTCCAAGACGCGATCTGTACCGCCCTGACCATCGAACTGCTCTCGTGGGTGGCCGCATCCACTCGAAATTTCCCGCGCGCTCTCGAACTTTCCGGTGCGGCAGCCAATGTGTGGCGCGGATTGGGTACCACGATCGGCGCCTTCGGGCCCCACATCGAGCAGATCTCCCAGGCATCGGCCCGTCGAGTGCAGCAAGGACTGGATCCGGCCCACCGGGACTCCAAACCTTTCAACCAGCGGCCGCTCTCCAAGGAGGAAGCGATCGAGGTCGCTCTGACGGAGCCGAAGGTCTCCACCACCCCAGAAGTCGACATCGACCCCCTGACGCGCAAGGAATGGGAGGTCGCGGAACTTGTCGCGCGAGGGATGACCAACCGGCAGATAGCGCAGGATTTGGTGGTCTCTCCCCGCACCGTGGACGGACACGTGGGAAAAATTCTCACCAAGCTGGGGTTCTCATCGCGCATGCACATCGCCTCGTGGGTCGAGAGCAAGAAATCGGAGTAGGTCTCCTAAGAGCACAACACGGGCTGTGGCCCCTGGACCATCCGGTCCGGGGGCCATAGCCCGTTCAAATCAGCGATCAGAAACTCCGCGACGACACGACGATGTCATCCAGCGACCGGTGCTTTAGCTTGCACCGCCGGCACCACGCCCGCGAGGAATCCCTCGATCTCGGCCGTGTCGTCCAATGGGAAGACACCGGCCACGTACTGATCCGGGCGGACCACCACTACGGCACCGTCCTTATTGATGCCGCGTTCCTCGAAGATGTCGTGATCCTCCAGGGTGCCGAAGACCTTTTCCATGTCGGTCAGCTGGAACTTGCCGGTCTTGGGCTTGAACGCCTCGGGCACGTCAGAGACGTCGAATCCGGTGTGCAGCTGACGGTGGATCAACTTGGTGTCGAATAGCTCCGGCGACAGTGCGCCTTCGGCCCAGCGCGCCCAGTCCTGCAGGGGCTGGGAGGCGCCCGGAGCGACGTCGTCCGCAAAGACGTAGACGCGCCAGCGGCCGTCCGCGAAGTGATCGTGGCCGATCTGCATGGGCACCAGGTCGCACACCCGGCCCGTCATGGCGGATTTGAAACGCCGTCCCAGCGGGTAGCCCTTCGCGAGCTCTTGGTGGCGATCATCCGTGGTGATCATGGACGGCTCGTATTCGGTGAGGTAACCAGCGTTGAACTCGGCATTCTGGATGTAGAACTCCTCCAGTTCACGCGGGTTCTCGAATTGATCGCTGGGCTGGGCCATGAGAGTGGACCAGGCCTTGTCGAATTCGATCAGGCGGTGCGCAATTTCCTTCCGCTCCTCCGCGTATGTGCGCAGCAGCGACGCGGGGCTGTTACCGGACAACACATGCCCCAGCTTCCAGCCCAGGTTGAACCCGTCCTGCATGGACACGTTCATCCCTTGACCGGCTTTGGCGGAGTGGGTGTGGCAGGCGTCGCCCGTGATGAACACGCGGGGATCCTCGCTGGAAGTCTTCTCCGACGCGCGGTCATCGAAGTGGTCGGAGACGCGATGACCCACCTCGTAGATCGAATGCCACACCACGTCCTTCACATCCAGCTTGTACGGGCTCATGATCTGTTGTGCTGTGGCGATGACGTCCTCGAGCGGGGTCTCACGCACCGAACGATCACCATCAGCCACCTCACCCAGATCCACGTAGAGCCGGAACAGGAAACCGCCCTCGCGCGGGATCAGCAGGATCGTGCGACCGGTCGACGACTTGATGGTGCACTTCTTGCGCACATCCGGGAAATTGGTGTCCGCGTAGACGTCCATGACGCCCCACGCGTGGTTGGCCTGCTTACCGTGCAAGCGGTAACCGAGCGACTTGCGTACGTTACTGCGGGCGCCGTCTGCACCCACCACGTACTTGGTACGCACCTGGATCTCCTGGCCCTCATCCGGACCGGCGGAACGACGCAGAGTGACCGTTATGGGGTACTCGTGGCCCTCCGAATCGGGGGCCACCTCCATGTCTACGAACTCATAGCCGTAGTCCGGCTCCATGCGGGTGGGGGCGTTCTTCATGAACCGGTTGAAGTGGTCGATGATGCGCACCTGGGTGATCAGCATCATGGGCCACTCACTGAATTCCGGAGGAAGTTCACGGGTGCTCATCTCACGGATGATGCGCTGGGGATCCTGGGGATCCGGCTTCCAGAACGCCATGTCGGTGATCGTGTGGGCTTCCTCGTAAATCTCATGAGCGAAGCCGAACGCCTGGAACGTTTCCATGGTCCGAGAGTGCACGCCGTCGGCGTTTGCCAGCGGGAGTCGATGGCCACGGCGCTCGATCAACCGGGTATTGACGTTCGGAAAGCGAGACAACTGCGCCGCCGCGATGGAGCCAGCGGGACCACAGCCCACGATGAGAACATCCATCGTCTCGGGCAGCTCTTCGGGACGATCCACCCCGTAGCCCTGAGCGGGCATGGTCATCGGATCGCCGGTCTGGTAACCATCAACGTGAAACTGCATGAGATCTCCTTGGTGTGCGGAAGGGACAACTCCCTATGTCGTGGATCACACGCTAGGAAGGCCCCTCTCGGCGGCACAAGCAAAAAGGCGGTACAGCGCGGATAACCCAACAGAAAATGTGTCGGCTAGCACATAAACCCCCGTGGCGAAAGGGTGAGACTACGCGTATTCCTCATTGGGAGCGAGTTCGTATCGATTGATGGACCCAGAGCCCCGGCACTCACCACATGCCGGGGCTCACCCCTCTCAGCCCCACCAAAGCCTGCCGTGGCAAAATATTCCGATGGCCGCGTCACCCGGATCCGGCTGCGATCAACGATTCCCCCGATAGGCTGCCCGTTGTCTTTCCCTCCCGCGCCCGCGCGCCCCGTGCCCGCACGCTCTGTGATCCGCCCGTTGCTCACGGTCGCCTTCCTTTTCACGTGCGTTGGCATCGCGACCTACATCAGTCTCATGACCATGACGGGTCAGTCCTTGGACGACGAGGCACTCGCGCAAGCCAAGGCTGATCGCAACAACTTTTTCCCGTGGATTTTCCTGGCGGCAGCGCAGCACGTGCCCGAACTGGTGTCGATCGCGGCGGCCGTTCTGGCCCTCGTCTGGACCATCCGCACGCGCCGTTGGATCCCCGCGGTCGTGGGTCTAGGCATGATCCTCGGCGCGAACTTCACGACCCAGTTCCTCAAGCGGGTACTCCTGGACAAGCCTGACTTCGGCATTCAGCACATCGTGCACAATTCATTCCCGTCCGGGCATACAACCGCAACGGCCACAATTCTGGTGACTCTTTTGCTGGTCGCTCCCCCGCACCTTCGCGCCAAGACGGCCTCGTGGGGCTGGGTGCTCGCCGCCATCACGGGCATGCTCACCGTGCTCAACGGTTGGCACCGTCCGTCCGACGCCGCTGCCGCACTTCTCATCGTGGGTGGCTGGGGCGTGCTCGCGGTCCTTGCGATCAGGTTCGCCGACGACGCCCTGGCCCGTCCCGGGGCTCGGCCCACCGACGTCTATCGCCGGGTCCGACAGAAAATCGACGCTCGCCGCGAGAACCTTCAGCAGCGCGAAGATCGTGGTGACAGTGCGTACATTCCACCCGCCGGGCCTCAACACCAACAGCGACACCAGCAGTACCGCCCCTTACAACCGGGCGTCGATCAGTCCGGGTCCCGAGAATTCGGAAACCCGCGTTTCGGCACCCAGGGCCCCACGGCGGCGTCGTACCCGAATGCGCCGTACCAGAACTCGCCCAACATGCAGGCCCGGCAGCCGTACCCGCCCGCCGGATTCCAGCAGAACCACTACGGCCACCCCGGCTACGCATACCGGGCAACAGTGCGCCCCCGCAGGGGCACGGTCATTACCTTGCTGGTGTTGGCGATCGGTCTGGCGGTGACCGTGGCGCTCATGCCGTCCGTCGCGGTGGCCGGCACGTGGGCGGGGCGGGCGACCGTTATTGCGGGATACCTTGGGATTGCGGCTGCGGCTGCTCTGAGCTGGCGGTCTGTGGCTCGCTGGCTGCGGTCTCTATCTTGACGGTGGCCAGGCGGTCCAGGAAGATCCGGGCCACCCCCGCCTGATACGGGAGTCGGAACATGGACGCGGTCACCGTGCCCGCCGTTGCGAGGTCGGCCTGCTCCGCGCGCTTGACCGCGAGCGCCATGGTGTCCGCCTGCTGCAGTACGAACGTGCCGGAGACGGGGCTGCCGTGTCCGGGTACGAACACCTTGTAGCGCTCCAACGTGGCCAGCGAGCGCAAGGTCTCGACCCAGCGCTGCGGGTACGAATCCTCGAAACTGGGATCCGCGCCCTCTTCGACCAGGTCACCGCAGAAAACGACGTCCTCCACGCCCACGCACAAATCGTTGTCCGTGTGGCCGAGGCCCAGGAAGAACAGGGTCACGGGTTTATCGCCCAGTTCGATGCGGGTCAAAGACGGCCGACGACCGTTGCCCGGCAAGGTATTGGTGGGGAACACGAGCTGGGTGTCCATGCCCTCGCCGTCACCCATTTCGGGTTCCTGGATACCCACGAAGCTGCGTTGGTACTCGCCGTGCTCTCGCATGGCTGCGGCGCAGGCCTTGTGCGCCCAGAACTCTTCGACCCCGGCACGCAGGAAAGCTGCGTTACCCATGTAATGGTCGTAGTGGGCGTGGGTGTTGACCACCGTGAGGGGAAGGTCGGTGATCTCGCGAACAGCGGCCAAAATCTCGCGCCCCTGGCGCGGACCCGCACCCGTATCGATCACCAGGGCACGCTGAGATCCCACGATGAGCCCGGAGTTCAATCTCCAGTTCTCCGTGCCAATCACGTAAACGCCGTCGCGCAGCTCGTGGATGCGTGCCATGCGGACAGCCTAACCGGCACCGAACCCCTCCACATCCACCCATCGATTGAGGTTACGCAGTGCTAGCCTGACCGGCGTGGTCCCGTCCCAGCCTGTCTCGCCGCCCCCGAACGACGCCGCTCTGCCGCCCGCCGGCCGGTTCGCGCCGTCCCCATCGGGAGACCTGCACCTGGGCAATTTACGCACCGCATTGGCTGCGTGGGGGTTCGCCAGAGCCACGGGCCGGAAGTTCATCCTGCGGGTTGAGGACCTGGACCGTGTGAAGAAGGGGGCGGCGGAACGAAACGTGGCTGACCTGGCGGAATTGGGTCTGACCTGGGACGGCCCTGTCGACTACCAGGCCCCACGCATCCCGCAGTTCTTACAGGAAGTCCAACGACTCACGGACGCCGGCCTGACCTACGAGTGCTACTGCACGCGCAAGGAAATTCACGCCGCAGCATCGGCACCGCACGACATTCCCGGTGCCTACCCGGGTACGTGCCGGAACCTGAGCGGGGAAGCCCGCGAGCGGCGTCGTCAAGAGCGCCCGCCGGCCATCCGCCTGCGCGCGGACGTGAGGGAATTCACCGTGCACGACTACTTCGCGGGCGAGTACACGGGCGCCGTGGACGACATGGTGTTGGTTCGTAACGACGGCACACCCGCGTACAACCTGGCCGTGGTCGTGGATGATGCTCAACAGGGCATTGACCAAGTGGTGCGCGGCGACGATCTGCTGTCCTCTGCACCGCGGCAGGCCTACCTTGCGGGCCTGCTGGGCTACCCCGCCCCGGAGTACGTTCACGTTCCCCTGGTCCTGGGGCCCACGGGCGCGCGGTTGGCGAAACGCGACGGAGCTGTAACACTTGATGAATTACACGCTCTGGGTTACGGCACGCGCGACGTGCTGCTGTGGCTCGGAGATTCGCTGGGGGTCAACCACCCCCTCAATACCACGGCTGACTTGCTGAAGGATTGGAATCCCAGGGCCTGGAACTCGGACCCCGCCACCTTCACCGAATGGCCTGCAAAGCTGGCTTGAAACCACCCTCAAGGGTGAGCAACAACACTTAACAGCTTTGGGTAGCTAAATAGCGTCCCCTACAGTGGACGCCGTCCAAATCTCTCGCACCGGAAGGTACACCTATGTCCGACCAGGCGTATCAACTCATCGCGATTGTGATCTATTTCTTAGGCATGATCGCGATTGGCCTGTGGGCCAACAGTAAGACAAAGAACCTCGACGATTACATGTTGGGGGGAAGAAACCTCAAGCCCGGCGTGGCCGCGCTGTCCGCGGGTGCTTCGGATATGTCCGGCTGGTTGGTCATGGGTCTGCCCGGTGCCGTTTACCTGGCGGGCTTGGTTGAAGCCTGGATCGCCATTGGCCTGACCATCGGCGCGTGGCTGAACTGGAAGTTCGTGGCGCCGCGTCTGCGCGCGTACACCGAGGTCTCCAACAACTCGATCACCATTCCGTCCTTCCTGGACAACCGCCTCAAGGGCAACACCCGCATGCTGCGCGTGGTGTCCGGCGTGATCATCCTGGTGTTCTTCACCTTCTACGTGTCCTCCGGCATGGTTGCCGGTGGCGTGTTCTTCATGTCTTCGTTCGGCTCCAGCTATCTGGTCGGCATGCTGCTGATCGCGGGCGTGACCGTGCTCTACACCTTCTTCGGTGGCTTCCTGGGCGCCTCCTACACGGACCTGTTCCAGGGGCTGCTCATGCTGGTTTCGTTGCTCATGGTTCCGATCGTGGGCCTGATCATGGTGGGCGGCCCCGCCGAAATGGTCACCCGGATCCAGAACGTGAATCCGGATGCGCTCTCGCTGGTTGCCAGCGGCACCGCCGTGGGCATCATCTCCGCTCTGGCCTGGGGTCTGGGTTACTTCGGCCAGCCGCACATCATCGTGCGTTTCATGGCTCTGCGCAGCCCCGCTGACGCCAAGACCGGCCGTCGCATCGGCGTGGGCTGGATGCTGCTGTCGGTGATCGGCGCGATCTCCACCGCCCTCGTGGGTATGGCTTACTTCGGCAACCGCCCCGGTCAGGAGCCCACCGATCCCGAGGCGATCTTCCTGGACATGTCCCAGGTCCTGTTCCACCCCGCCCTGGCCGGTTTGGTCCTGGCAGCGGTTCTGGCAGCCATCATGTCCACTGTGTCCTCGCAGCTGATCGTGTCCTCCTCCGCCCTGGTGGAAGATCTCTACGGTCTGGCCGTCAAGAAGAAGCCGTCCAACAAGGCACAGGTGTGGATGGGCCGCGCGGGCGTGTTGCTGGTGTCCGTTGTCGCCGCGTCTCTCGCGTGGGAGCAGAACGCCACCATTCTGGAGCTCGTGAGCTTCGCGTGGGCCGGCTTCGGTTCCGCATTCGGCCCCGTGGTGTTGCTGAGCCTCTTCTGGCGCAAGCTCACCAACACCGGTGCGATCGCCGCCATGATCGTGGGTGCCGTGGTGGTCTTCACCTGGCAGTACACCCCGTGGAGCGACCTCTACGAGATCATCCCGGGCTTCTTCCTGGGTCTTCTCGCCGCCGTGGTTGGCTCCTTGGCCACCTACAAGCGCGACCCGGAGATCGAGGCCGAGTTCGACGAGGCCGTCCGCATCGTCAACAACCCGGGCCAGGCCAAGTCGGCGCCCGTGGCCTCGGAACCCGTCGAGTCCGACGTCGCCACCGGCCGCAACTAAGTTCCAGCGGCTGACGGGGTAACTACCCCGGCAGCGACGAAGGGGCCCACTCACCTTCTGGTGAGTGGGCCCTTTCTCTTGACCTGGAGGACGACGCCGCTCGCGGCGTCGTCGATCATCGCGTCTTGCCCGTGTGGTCAGGCTTGCGGTCCACCCGGTGAGGGGTGCGTTCAGAACCCGAGCGAGGCGAGGGCCTTGCGCATGGCGTCGGCCGAATCGCGCAGTTGCTGCTCCTCGTGCTCGCCCATGGGGATGGCCAGGGGCTGTTCCACGCCGCGGCGCCCCACAATGGACGGGACCGACAGCGCAAGCCCGCTAATGCCGTGGAAATCGTCGAGGATGGATGAGACGGGCAGCACGGAGCGCAGATCGCGCAGGATGGCCTCGGCAATGCGAATGCCGGACAGGCCGATCGCGTAGTTAGTGGCCCCCTTGCCCTCGATCACCTTGTAGGCCGCGTTGACCACCTGGTCCGTCATCTCGGCCAGTCGTTGCTCGGTGAACGGCTTGCGACCGTCGATCTCCCAGTCACGCAGCGGGACCTGGCCGATGGAGGCCGAGGACCACACGGGGAACTCGGAATCGCCGTGCTCGCCGATGATGTACGCGTGCACGCTGGTGGTGTTGACCTGCGCCTCGTTGGCAATCATCCAGCGCAGGCGGGAAGTGTCCAGCACGGTGCCGGAGCTGAGGACCTGACGGTGGGGCAACCCCGTGATCTTCTGGGCGACCACGGTGAGCACGTCACACGGGTTGGTCACGAGCACGAAAATCGCGTTGGGCGCGTGCTCCAACAGCTGCGGCATGAGCGTCTTGAGGATCTCGGTATTGGCACCCGCTAGATCCAGGCGGGTCTGGCCGGGCTTCTGCTTGGCTCCCGCGGTGATCAGGATGACGTCCGAGTTCTTGAGCACGGCCACGTCATCCGAGCCCTCCACCCGGGTGTCGGACGCGAACATCTGGCCGTGGGACAGGTCCAGGGCCTCGGCCTCTACTTTGGCGGTATTGAGGTCGTACAGGGCGATATCGGTGGCGGTGCCGCGGATCATGGCCGCGTACGCCAGCGAGGTTCCCACCGACCCCGCTCCCACAATGCCGATCTTGGTTCTACGGACGGTGGCTTCACTGCTGGTGGTCATGGAAACTCCCCGGTTACGGCGGATACGTCCCGCAGGCTCACGTGGTGTGTGAACTGCAGTGGGTCATGTGGTCTTGCCACAGTCCATTGTGACGTATCCGCCGTACCGGGGATAGTTCGTGTGACGAGGTCAACTACCTCGTGTTGTTATTGGATGCGCACCCGGTGACTAGCAGTGATAGGTGTCGGTGGGAGCCTCGAAGTGCACGTCGTAACCTTCCGGGATGCTCATACCGAACGAGGTGGCCAAACCGAGCACCTTGCGGGCACGGGCCAGGCGGGGCAGGTCGGAGCCGTTGCGAATCTGACCGCCGTCGGCCTCGAACTCCTGCAGGAAGTCGGTGGCCCAGGACAGCTCGTTGAGGCTCGGGGACAGGCCTTCGTTGACCGTGGCGGTCTGCTCGGGCATGAGGCACAGCTTGCCGGTCATACCGAACTCGGAGGTCACGCCCGTTGCCTCTGCGAGCTTGGCCCCAAGTGCACCAACAGCCGGGCCGTCGATCGGGCCGGGCAGGTTGGCCGCACGCGAGGCGATGGTGAACTGCGAACGGGTGTAGGCCAGGACCATGGGGCTCTCGCCGAAACCCGTATCACGGCGATAGTCACCGATACCGAACGCCAAGCGGTAGGTGGAACGCGCCGTCGCAATGTCCTGCAGATTCTGCACGCCACGGGCGGTTTCCACCAGTGCAACAATGCGGGTGCCACGCAGCATCTCTGCTGTACGGGTCACGTGCTCCGGGGACTCGGTCATGGCCAGCATGACGCCTTCCAACCCGGGAGCCTCACGCAGGGCACGGAGGTCTTCTTCCCACCATGCGGTACCGAAACCGTTGATGCGGACCCACCCGTGGTTGAGCTCGTGGTTTTCATTGCGTGAGGACAGCCATTCGATCACGTTCTGACGTGCTGCGGCTTTATCCGCCGGTGCCACCGAATCCTCGACATCGAGGACCACAACATCCGCTGCGCTGTTCGCCGCCACGTCGAAGCGCGCGGGCTGAGCACCGTTGACGAGCAGCCACGAACGGGCCAGCTCCGGACCAACCTTGGGATTCTCAGTGGTCGTAATGGTCATTTCGATGGTTTCTGACAGGGTGGTGGACATGATTCACTTCTCGATCTGTGTCTAAGAACGGACACGCTCCCGCGACAGAATGTGCGGTGAAAGCGCGGGTCAGCCGAGCGCCTGAACCAACCTGAGAGATGAAGCGGTCGGAGCGGGTCAGCTGCCAGTAGAGAGCCCTAGGCCGTGCGGCACCAGTTCGGTGCGTTGACGACCTGCGCGTGAGAGATAACACGCCGGGCAAAAGCGGTAGGGCCACTGTAACCAAGATCACATCGAGACTCAAATTGAGCGGTATCGCGGCGCATTCACCCACCACTTCGCTTCTTGGTTCGTGCCGTGGCCACCGCGTTCCAGGGGTCTTCGGGCCAGGGATGCTTCGGGTAGCGGCCGCGCATTTCGGAGCGGACCTGCTGGTACGGACCGGACCAGAACGACTTGAGGTCATCCGTGATCGCCAACGGCCGCCGCGCCGGAGACAACAGATGGAACTGCACGGGCACCCGACCGTCCACCAAGCGCGGTGTATCCGCCCAGCCAAAACATTCTTGTAATTTCACCGCCACCACGGGCGGCTGCTCGGGGGCTTCGGTCGAATAGACCTCCGGGTAGTCGATCCGCGCTGTGTTCCCACTCGGCACCGCCAACCGCTGCGGCACCAGCTCCTCAAGCCGGCTGGCTTCCGGCCACGGCAATAGCCTGCGGAGCGCATCAGCTACCTTGATCGATCGCAGCGACGCTCCTTGCGCGATTTCTTGTAATTCCACGCTCAACCACTCGTCGAGTCGGTCCAGCAGCGCGGAGTCATTCATGGCCGGCCACGGATCGCCCAGGTGTCTGTGGAGCAAGGCGAGGCGGGCGCGGATGGAGCGAGCGGCGTCGTCCCAGGGCAGCAGGTCCAAGCCCTGGCTGTGCAGTGCGCTGCGCACGGCGGGCAGGGCGGTCTGCGGATCGGCCGCGATGGGTGTGGAGGACAGTTCGATGGATCCCACCGCTCGGACCCGGCGGGCTCGAACCTTACCGTTCTCGAAGCTTCCGCGAGTCTCCTCGCTCGCCAGAGAACCCGCGATGAGCAGTGCCGTGGGCTCATCCAGTGGTGCGGCCGCACGAATCACCGCTCCGGTGCCAGCGGCCGCTTTTCCGGCGGCGCGGCTCAGTTCCGCGACAGCGAGCCACTCGTATTGCCGCAGCGGGCTCCCCGGCTCGAGTCCCGCGCGAGTTCCCGACGCCAGCAGCCACTGTTCCCCCGCATTGTCCACCCGCTTGGCGATCCACTCGGGTTTCCCCAGACCGACGACGGCGCCCTCCCGCACATCGCGCGCCACCTCGCCGTGCGTGCCGCGCTCCACAGCACCCCCGTCCTCGGTAACGGAGCCCTGCTCCCCGACAATCCGCTCCAACCGGGACACCTCCCGCTTCCACCGTGCGGACTCCCCTCCACCGCCCGAACGCAACCGACGAACGAAGGCGGGGATGTCCGCGCCAGGGATGCGAGCGCCGTCGGCGATGGCCGCGATGACCTCGGCAGCGGCGCGACGCCCAACCAGTGTGGAGCCGTCCAGCAGGGCCCGCCCCCATCGGGGCTCCACAGGCATGCCCACGAGAGCGCGGCCGAGGTCCGTGGCGCGGCCGTCGCCGTCAATGGCGCCCAAGCGCAGGAGCTCGGATTCGGCGTCCGCGCGAGCACGCGGTGGCAACGGATCCGGCAGAGACAGCCCGTCACCACCCGGTGCACCCCAAACGGCAAGCGCCAAGCATGCGAACGTGAGGTCGGCGGTGCGCACCTCGGGAACGGTGTGCGCGGGCATAGCACCCCAGGTGGCGTCGTCGTAGCAGCGGACCACGGTGCCGGGTCCCTGGCGAGCGGCTCGACCGGCCCGCTGATCAGCAGAGGCCTTCGATGCGGAAACCGTCACCAACCCCGAAATCCCGCGCCCGGCATCGCGGCGCGGCTGACGCGCCAAGCCAGAGTCGACCACCAACCGCACCCCGTTGACCGTTAGCGACGATTCCGCGAGAGACGTGGTGACCACGATCCGCGGCGGCTCCCCCGGCTGGCGCCCAGCGACCGCTCGGTCCTGCTCCCGAGGCGAGAGCTGACCGTGTAATTCCAGAATTTCGGCGTCGGACAGTCTGTGGAGTTCGGATGCCACGCGCGAGACCTCGCGCGCGCCGGGCACGAACACGAGGGCGTCCGAGCCGTCGTGGGCTTTGAGGGCCCTTGAATGAGCCTCCGCAGCCGTGCGCGCCACATGCGACAAGAACGCGGGAGTCACCCCGCGATCGTCCAGACGTTGTGGCCCCGGGGCCCACTCGACGTTCAGGGGACACAGCGCGGATGGGCAATCCACTATGGGCGCGGGAGTGTCCCCACCCAGCAAGTCGGCGAAGCGGGCGGCATCCACGGTCGCGGACATCGCCACGACGGTCAGGTCATCGCGCAGTTCTCGCAGCTCCGCGAGCATGCCCACCAATAGATCGGACTCCACGCCTCGCTCGTGCACCTCGTCCAGAACAACCGCCGCCGTCCCCGGCAGGTCCGGGTCCCGCAGCAGACGGCGCAGCATGATGCCCGGTGTCACGAACTCGATGCGCGTGCTCGGTGTCGTGGTGCTTTCGCCTCGAACACTCCAGCCGACGACGTCGCCGGATTGCGTTCCCGTCAGCGCAGCCAGTCGGCGGGCGGCTGCCCTGGCGGCTACCCTGCGCGGTTGCACCACCACAACGCGGCCGCTGGGCTGGGAGGCGGGAGCCGCGTCGGCAAGAACGTTGGCGATCACTGGCGGAACGAGGGTGGTCTTACCAGTCCCTGGCGGCGCCTGAACGACCGCGATTCCCTGCTGGAGTGCCGCCCTCAGGTCGGGCACGGACTCCGCGAAAGGCAGGCCGCGACCAATCCGGTCCAGGTCAAAGGGGACGACACTCATGGTTTCCAGTATTGCCGAGCCCTCGGACACGGTTGTTACGGTGAAAACCCCGACTAGGAGGAACGTATGGACTCCACTGCCAAGCTCGGCCGCGTACTGGGCGTTGCGGCGATCATTGCTGGTGCCGGAATCATTCTGGTGACGGCACTGGCCGAGGCCGGCAACTTAGCCACTGGATTTTTGGGCTTCATGACGGTGATAACCGGCGCATGCGCGGTCATGATGGCCAATCGACAAGGCACGCAACAGGCCGACACCTCCAGGAGTTCTGATGACGCCTTCCGTTAAACGTGTCTTAATGGACCGTGAGGTGCGGTCGTTCCATGATCTGCCATCGGGCGGGGCGAACATGTCCCCGTGGCAGCAGTTCGCTACGGCCGTGGTGCTGTTCTACCGGAACTATTTTCGCCTCAGAGGCCGAGCAACTCGTCGAGAGTTTTGGTGGGCCGCGCTCTTCCACGCTCTGATTTCTGTCGTGTTCATGGTGATCAGTTTTGTGGTCACCGGTGGTGAGGTAGTCGACATTTCTCGCGATGCTCTGCCTTTGGTTCTAGGCGATTCCGTGACGTTGGCCTCACTGATGTCCACATGGCACACGTTGAATATCATCCCGTGGATCACCTTGCTGGCTCGCAGATTCCACGACACGGACTCCAGCGCCGCGTTGCTCTTCACGCTGCTTATTCCGGTGGCGGGTTTGGTCATCGTCATCATCTATGCGCTGACCGCTTCCAACCCTCGGGGAGTGCGTTACGACCCTCCTAACGCCACAGCAGCTCGCACTCCCACCTAAAGTGGTACCCATGACCAACGCGCAGCTTCCCGAGCAGGTATCCGAGATTTTCGACCCCCAGCAGTGGCGACAGGTGCAGGGCTTTGAGGGCCTACAGGACATCACGTACCACCGCGGGGTCGAACGAGACGACAACGGTGAAGTGGTTAAGGATCTGCCGTGGGTGCGTATCGCGTTCGATCGCCCCGAGGTCCGCAATGCCTTCCGCCCGGGCACCGTGGACGAGCTCTACCGCACCCTCGATCACGCCCGTATGTCCTCAGACGTGGGCGCGGTCATTCTGACGGGCAACGGCCCCTCCGCCAAGGACGGCGGGTGGGCATTCTGCTCCGGCGGCGATCAGCGAATCCGTGGCCGCGACGGCTACCACTACGCCGAAGGCGAGACAGCCGACTCCATCGATCCTGCTCGCGCCGGTCGACTGCACATCCTGGAAGTTCAGCGCCTGATCCGCACCATGCCTAAGGTGGTTATCGCGGCGGTGTCCGGGTGGGCTGCCGGCGGCGGTCACTCACTGCACGTGGTGTGCGATATGACCATCGCCTCCGACGAGCACGGCAAGTTCAAGCAGACGGACGCCACCGTCGGTTCCTTCGACGCCGGTTACGGTTCTGCTCTGCTCGCACGCCAGGTCGGCCAGAAGTTCGCCCGCGAGATCTTCTTCCTGGCTGATGAATATTCCGCCGAGGACATGTTCCGCATGGGCGCCGTCAACAAGGTGGTCCCCCACTCCGACCTCGAAACCTCCGCGCTGGAATGGGCTCGCAAGATCACTGCTCAGTCACCGCAGGCCGTGCGCATGCTCAAGTACGCGTTCAACCTCCCGGACGACGGCATGGTGGGCCAGCAGGTCTTCGCCGGTGAAGCCACGCGCATGGGTTACATGACCGACGAGGCCGTCGAAGGCCGCGACGCGTTCCTGCAGAAGCGTGACCCGGACTGGTCCGCGTTCCCCTACTACTTCTGATGCCTGAGCATCCCGGTGAACCACTGCCCGCACCCGTAACGGCGGACCTGCCGACAGACACGGTCGTGTTCGACGGCCCGGTGGCGGGCGACCCGTTGGGTCTCCTCGGGCCGCTGAAACAGGCGCTGTCCCGCCCCGGTCCGGCGGTGGTCGTTTCCACCTCCGGCTCCACGGGCCGCCCCAAGAAAACGGTCCTGATCACACAGGCGCTCACGGCATCCGGCCGGGCCACCGAACGCGCCACGTCCGGCCCCGGTCAGTGGCTTCTGTGCCTCCCTTCGCACTACGTCGCGGGCGTTCAGGTGCTGGCTCGGTCCGTGCTCGCTGACACCACTCCAGTGGTCATGGAGCCCGGCCCGTTCACGCCGGAGGGTTTCGCGCGGGCCGCGGCGGGCATGAGTCATGAGACGCGCTACGTGTCCGTGGTCCCCACCCAGTTGCAACGCATTCTTGATCCCGCCGACGCCGCTCCCCACCCGGATGCCGTGGCCGCCCTCGCACGCTTCGACGCGATCCTCGTGGGCGGCTCCGCCCTCTCACCCGCCCTCGCTCAGCTCGCCGCCGACGCCGGCCTCACCCTGGTCAGCACGTACGGCATGTCCGAAACGTGCGGCGGTTGCGTCTACAACGGACAGCCCCTGGGCGCGGTCGAGATCCGCGCGGTTCCCGACGACGCCGCTCTCGACCTCTCGCACTTCATCTCCCCGACCAACCACGGGCCGAAAGAAGGGCGCATTTGGTTGGGTGGCGACGTCGTTGCCGGAGGCTATCTGGACGATCCCCAGCAGACCGGTGAGCATTTCCGCGTGATCGACGGACAGCGCTGGTACCGCACGGATGACCTGGGGCAAATCGCCGAGAACCGGACGCTGAGTGTGCTGGGCCGCACGGACGACGTGATCAACACCGGTGGCATCAAGGTCTCAGCGGGAGTCGTGACCGCCACCCTGACCTCGCACCCGGAAGTGAGGCAGGCGCTCGTGGTGCCCGTACCGGACCCCGAATGGGGCCAGGCCGTCGCCGCACTGGTGGTTCCTCGCGACGGTGCCCTTACTGACGAGCTGCGTGCAGAGCTCAGTGATCTGGTCCGCGAACAGCATGGCTCCCCCGCGGTTCCCAAGCACTGGCGCGCAGTCAGCGAAATCCCCATGCTTGCCACGGGCAAACCGGATCGACAGGCCGCAGCCCAGATCTTCCGCTAGCTGGGCTTTCAATAAACTTTCCAACGCATGAGACAATAACGCGGTTCAATTCACCAGTTTTCGGAGGTATATCCGTGGCCACGCCAGCACAGTGGGTAGAGGGCGCACGACTCAGGACCCTGCCCATGGCCGCGGCTCCCGTGATTGCCGGTACCGCCGCCGCGCAGCAGATGCACGCGGTACACCTTAGTCATGCGGGGCTGGCGCTGCTCGTGGCGCTGTTCCTCCAGATCGGCGTGAACTACGCCAACGACTACTCGGACGGCGTGCGCGGCACCGACGACGAGCGTGTTGGCCCCCTTCGACTCACCGGCTCCGGAGCGGCGAAGCCCTCTCACGTGAAGCGTGCGGCGTTCTTGTGCTTCGGGCTCGCGGCGCTGGCTGGTGCGGCACTCGTGGTGCTCTCGCAGCAGTGGTGGTTCGCAATCGTGGGTGTCGCCGCCGTCTTCGCAGCATGGGGCTACACCGGCGGTAAGAAGCCCTACGGCTACTTGGGCCTGGGCGACATCTTCGTGTTCATCTTCTTCGGCCCCGTGGCCACTCTGGGCACCACGCTCACACAGGCCGGTCGACTGAACTTGGACGCCTGGATCATGGCGATCTCCACCGGTTTGTTCGCGTGCGCCCTGCTGATGGCCAACAATGTGCGCGACATCCCCGGTGACCGAGAGGTGGGCAAGAAGACCTTGGCCGTGCGCCTGGGCGATTCCAAGGCTCGTTTGACCTTCGCTGCGGAAATGGCCGTGGGTATGTTGTTGCCGCTGCTGTTGGTGCCCTACAACCCGTGGGTGCTGCTCGTCTACGCAATGACCCCGCTGGCTTTGGCCGCGAGTGCCACCGTTCTCAAGAGCAAGGAACGCCGGGCGTTGATTCCGGTGCTCAAGCAGTGCGGACTGGTGAATCTCGGATTTACGGTGCTCTACGCACTGGCCGTACTGGTCAACCAGTACGTCTAAGGCTCAAATGTCCTTGCGGGCCTGCTGGTCCGTGTAGGAATCCTCGATCTCCTGATCTTCCATGGCCACGCGGTTCTTGGGCTTGGGCGAACGGTCGATCCAGCGGTGGAAGTCCTGACTGGCTGCCAAGTGCAGCTTGGGGAAGAAGATGTAGCAGATCGCGAACGCGGCTACGACGGCCGCAATGCCGGACAGGATCAGTCCCGCACCCACGTACATGGAGATCACGAACACCACGATCAGGATGCCCAACCGCAGCAGGGAGTACTTGAGGAAATTCACGCCGCCCATTCTACGTGTACGCCCTGGGCGTCCGCCCCATGAGCGCTCGGCCCCTGAAACCTACATGAACCCCAACTGACCGCCCCGTGCGTGTGGCTGGATCGGCAGGCGTAACGAGGAGGCCCGGGACATCCCCGGCCCGCAATTGTTACCGCGGGCTACGCCCATGACTTAACGCCCAGACACTGATGCGCAAGTGATCAGCATGCTCCCCTAGGATTGTGGCCATGGGCAGAGCGATACTCATTATCGGAGCAGGCGCCCTCGCCGTGGGTGTGATCATTTATTCACTCATCGAATGCGCCCAAACAGAGAAGTACAAGGTCAGATCCCTCCCCAAGGGTGCGTGGATCCTGCTGATTCTGCTGCTGCCCATCATTGGCGCGGTCCTCTGGTTGTTCTTCGGCCGCCCCAAGAAAGCGGACCCCACCACCCAGCCGCAGCGCGGTCGCGGCCCCGACGATGACCCGCAGTTCCTGCGGAACTTGGAAGAGCGGCGTCGTCAAAAGGAACACGAACGCAGGCTCCAGGAGTGGGAGAACGAACTCAAGCGGACGGGACGTCCCCCGGGAGAAAAGCCCCAGCCGTTGGACCCGGACGATCCCCGCCTGAGCGAAGAAGTCCTGAATGACGCCGACGGCGCCCCCAAGACTGACGCCCCGGGCCAGAAAAACCCCGGCACCGATTCCCCCAAGGGCGGCAGCACCGCAGCCGGCACTGGCACTGGCACTGGCACTGGCACTGACGATCCGCAAGATCCGGACAACGGTCCGGAACCGGACGCCTCACCCGGCCCTCGCGCTTAGACCCTCCGGGGCCAAGAGCCCACGGCTGCCCAAGAACCCATAAGGAAGCCCCGTACCTCTCGAGAGGTACGGGGCTTCCTTCGATCTATGGTTGGCTATCCCCGATTTCCGTCAGGAAAACAGTAATAGGGAACCTCAAATCACCCGATCACAGACCCGAGTACGAGTGCAGACCCGGGAAGTACACGTTGACCACGGTGAAATTGAAGACCACGCAGAGGTAGCCGACGATCGACAACCACGCCGAACGGTTACCGTTCCAACCGCGGGTCACGCGGGCGTGCATGTAAGCGGCGTAGACGGTCCAGATCACGAAGGTCCAGACCTCCTTGGTGTCCCAACCCCAGAAACGGCCCCAGGCCTGGTCGGCCCAGATGGCACCGGCGGCCAGGGTGAAGGTCCAGAACACGAAGCCCACGGAGTTGAGGCGGAACGCGAAGTTCTCGAGAGTCACCGAGTTGGGGACCACACGCAGGAAGCCCAGCTTGGTCTCTTCACCCTCGGCCAGGTTCTTCTCCCGGCGCGACTGCAGCAGCTGCAGCACGGCCATGGCGAACGTGATGGTGAACAGACCGGAGGCCGCGACCGCGATGGAGACGTGGATGATCAACCAGTAGGACTGCAGCGCCGGAGGCAACGGCGATACCGGGGTGGGGAACGCAATGGTGGCCGCGCAGAGCATGAGCAGCACCAAACCGGAGACCATGGGGCCCACGAAGCGCAGATCCTTGAAGATCAGCGTGATCAAGTACACGCCGGCCACCACGAGCGCACCCGTGGAGCAGAACTCGTACATGTTGGCCCAGGGCACACGGTCCGCGGCGATGCCACGGGCCACCACGGCAAAGGTGTGCAGCAGGAACGCAATGGCCATGACCACCACGGCGGCGCGGGCTGCCGGGCGACTGACGGAGTCCTTGTAGTTGAGGGCCTCGAACTCGTCGGCACCCTTGGAACGCGCATCCGCGGTGGTGCGGAACTCACCGGCCACGGCACCGGACGCGCCGCCGCGAGCCGCGCCGTTGCGAGCGCCGTCGTCACCCGCGCTGGCACCGGAAGAAGTGGCCGAGGCGCTCACGGAACCGCCGCGCGAACCGGCGCCCACGAGCTCCTTGGAGTCCTCGCGGCTGGTTGCGCCCTGACGCTCGGCCTCACGCTGAGCCTTGCCGATGGCCTTGGAGTGCGAGGCCATGTCCCACACGAAGGCCACGAACGCGACCAGGTAGGTGAAGGCCGCCAGGAGCATGAACCACTCGCTCCAGACACCTAACGTTTCGTTGATATTGCTACCCATAGATCACTCACGCCTTATCTGACGAGTTGAGGGGGAAATCGCGCACACCGCGGTCTTCCCACAGCGAGGTCCACAAGGCTGTCAGCTTCTCGGCTTCCGCTCCCAAGCGGTGATCCTCACCGCGAGCCAACAGTCCGTATTCCAGAACAGTACACTGCACACCATTTTGGTCCTCGCCCGCGTAGGCACGCACCCACGCCCTACGTCGAGCGATGAACAGGGACATGATGAGCCCGATGAAAGCAGCCACGAACGAGATGAACGCGGGGATGCGTCCGGGATCGTTGTGGATGTCCAATCCCACGTACCGCTTGACGTCCACGAACTCGATGGTGCCCTTGCCATCCGGCAGCTCGGCCGAGCGGTTAGCGCCGTCCAGGGTGATGGCGCCGTTCTCGGACATCATCGAATTCAGTTCGGTCAGAGAATCCACGTCCAACACGTAGACGTTCTGGGATTCGCCGTTGTCCAGGCCCAGGTCACCGAAGTACGAGGACATGATCAGCACCGGATTGCTCAGACCCGGATCCACCGAGCGGGGCATGGATCCCTCGTCCATGACGGCGGTGGGTAGCAGCAGGCCCACGAAGCCGAGCTGGTCCGGAGCGGCGTCCGGCACCTTGAGCACGAGCGAGGACGTGTAGACGGAGTCGGTGGGGATGGTCACCACGGGACCCTCGTAGGCCACGTCACCTTCCCCGTCCGTCACACGAATCACGGGGGCGTAGCCGTTGCCCACCAGGTACAGCTTGGTGCCGCCCACGTTGAGGGGCTCGTTGACCTTGAGTTTCTCGCTCTTCTCCTGTGCGCCGGGCTCCTCGGTCACGGTCACGTCCGCCTCGAAGTCCGTGGGAGCTCCGTACTGCTCGGGGTCCGTGGTGTCGCGGTGGAAGTCAGCCTGGAAGTTATCCAGGCGCACCGAGAACGGGTTGAGCCAGTCCGCGTTGAAGTTGGTGCCGGGAGTGAAGGAGTCGTAGGCCACCAGGGTGTTCACGAAGGACTCGTCCTCGATGATGATCTTCTGACCCTTGTAGCCGAACAGCGAGCCGATGGCCACGGAGATCAGCACACCCAGCAGTGCCACGTGGAAGAGGATGTTGCCGACTTCCTTCCACATGCCGCGCTCGGCACCCACGGAGGGCGTCTCGGTTTCCAGATCGCGGGCCTCCACGCGGTAGCCGCGCTTCTTGAGCGCCTTGGTCGCGTCCTGGATCGCTTCCGACGGCGACGGCGCTGCGGCGCCATCGCGTCCGCCCAGCAGCACGCGGCGGTACTGCGGTAGGCGGGTGAGTCGCTTGGGGGTGCGCGGCGGCTTGGCGCGCCATGCCTTGTAGTGCTGGGCCGCACGCGGGAGCACACAGCCGATCAGGGAGATGAACAGCAGCAGGTAGATCGCGGAGAACCAGTAGGACGAGAAGACGTCGAACAACTGGAAGCGGTCCAGCCACGGCCCGGAAGTCGGGTTGGCCTCGATGTAGCTGTTGACCGCGTCCGGATCCTGCACGCGCTGCGGGAACATCGAACCCGGCACTGCGGCGATGGCCAACAAAAGCAACAGCACCAGTGCCGTGGACATCTTGGTCAGCTGCGTCCACGCCCACCGGAGCATCCCCAGGGGGCCGAGTGCGGGTACCGCTACGGAATCGTCGCGGTTGCCCTTCTGGTCACGCTTGTCGCGCACCTGTGTCATATCGGCATCACCCAATCGGTAACGAACTCGGACTGGATCCAGGAGACCAGAGCGGACCATACGCCCGTTGCCATGGCCAGACCGATCAGCACGAGTACGGCACCGCCCACGCGTTGCAGCGTGAGGCGGTGACGGCGGAAGAATTTCATGGCACCCATGCCGCGGCGCAGGGCCACGGCAATCAGGAGGAACGGGATGCCCAGGCCCAAGCAGTAGGCGGTCGTGAGGATCACGGCCTTACCCGTGGAAGCGCCGTCCACGTAGACCAGGGCCTGCACCGCGGCGAAGGTGGGACCGATGCACGGCGCCCACCCCAGGCCGAAGGTCATGCCCAGCAGGGGCGCGCCCCACAGACCGGGCGGTGGCTTGCTCTCGATCTTGCGGTCCCGTTGGAACCAGGAGAAGCCCCCCATGAACACCACGCCCATGAGGATCACCAGGATGCCCAGCACCACCATGATCCACTGCTGACCCAGGAACCACGCGAAGGCACCCAGTTGCGCCAGCACCACGGACATCAGCACGAACACCGCGGAGAACCCCAGCACGAACAACAGCACGCCCATGAACACGCGGCCGCGCTTCTGATCCTGCAGATCCACACCGGTCAGCCCGGTCACGTACCCCAGGTACCCGGGGACCAACGGCAGCACACACGGTGAAGCAAAAGAGACGAGTCCCGCGAGAAGCGCCACGGGTAGCGCGGCAATCAGTGAACCGTCGAGAATGACCTCGGCGAAAGGATTGCCCGTCATACCTTCTCGGCCACCGTGTCCTTGATGAGGGCGTTCAGGGTGGAATGGTCGGCCTTGCCCAGCACGCGGGCGGCCACGCGGCCTTCGGAATCGAGCACCAGGGTGGTCGGCACGGCCTGCGGCGGCACGTAGTCGCTCAATGCCAGCAGCACCTCACCGTTGAGGTCCGAGGCGGAGGGGTAGGGAATCTCAAAAGTGCGCTCGAAGGCCTCGGATGTCGCCTGCTGATCACGGAGGTTCACGCCCATGAACTGGGCGTCACCCTCGTATTCCTCGGCCAGGCTCACCAGATCCGGAGCCTCGGCACGGCACGGTGCGCAGCCTGCGTACCAGAAGTTCAGCACGGTGGGTTCACCGCGCAGTTCTTCGGCTGACACGGTGGATCCGTCGAACATCTTGGCCTCGAACTCGACCGGTTCGCCGCGCTCTCCGGGCGCGTATTCACTCACGGAACCGTCCCCGGCAACGTAGCCCTTGTTGCCGCCTTCGTTGGCCTGTTGCGCCAGGTTGTCCGATTCCGAGCCACCGCACGCCGTCAGTACCAGCGCGGCGCACACTGACAACGACGCCGCCGCAGCGCGGGTGCGCGAACGGCGGGGTCGAGCGGTTTGAGCGGAACGGTCTCGGGCCAATTTCACGGAGCTGTCACCTGACGGTACGGGGTGGGATTCGGAAGCAATTATGAGCCGGGAAGCTGGTTGACGCCTGAGTAGAAGTGCGCCGCGGGCTCCCGGTAACTGACTCGCGGAACGGCCGGTTCGGTCACGTCGTCGAAGGTCAGAGACGTGATGGACGCCAGGTTGCACTGGCGGCGTCGAGGGTCGTGGGGCAACGGGCGGCCCTCCACCGACAAACGTGTCAGCCAGATCGGCAACTGGTGGGACACGGCGATGGCTTGAGCGCCGTCGCCGCCGATCTCCACCGCGCGACGGGCCAGGTCTCTAACCGCCTCAGCCATGCGCGCCACCTGCTGCCGGTACGGCTCGCCCCAGGAAGGGCGCAGCGGATTGAGCATGTGCGGCCAGTGCTTGGGGTTGGCGAGTACCTTCCCGCTCACGTGCAGACCTTGAAAGTGGTTGAGAGGTTCGATGATGCGCTCTTCGGTGACCACGTCCAACCCCAGCTCGCGAGCAACGGGTGCGGCGGTTTCACGGGCGCGGGTAAGCGGCGAAGATGCCAACAGGACGTAGCGATCACCCTGATTCACGCGCTCTCTGAAGTCAGCCGCGGCGGCCTCCGCCATACGCGCTCCGAGTTCGGACAGATGAAAATCCGGCATGCGCCCGTAGACGATCGCGTCAGGGTTGTGAACCTGGCCATGACGCAGCAGATGAACGGTGGCAGAAGGCATGATGACAGTCTCTCAAAACCCCGGCTCCCGCCCAATTCAGGGGCCTCCTAGGGAACTATCGGTGCTTCACCGATGCGCCCTCCTCGTTCGACCCGAGGCTCGCCTGCCCCGTCCTGGATCAGCTCAGCATCTCGCGTAGCCGCTGCTCGTCGATGCGCAGTTGATCCCACGGGGCCCCGTCCACGAACACGACCGGAATGTAATTGCCGTAGTCGCGCAGCAGTGCGGCGTCCGTGGTGATGTCCACCTCCGAGAATTCGCTTCCGGTGTCCCGGCACGCGGCCGTGACCACACTGCGGGCGTCCTCGCACAAATGGCAACCGGTCTTGGTGAGCAACGTCACTCGATGAGCCGGCGGCTGGGCAGCCCAGTTGCCTGCGGACAGCAGCGGTTTCTTGGAGTTCTGCGGCGAGCTCATGACCCCATGCTACGGGTACGGAAAAGGCCCCGTTCCGAGTGGAACGAGGCCTACCGCGAAGTCGCTTACTTCTTGTTGCGACGCTGGTGACGAGTCTTACGAAGCAGCTTACGGTGCTTCTTCTTGGACATACGCTTGCGGCGCTTCTTAATGACTGAACCCATAGGATCCCTCGCATTGTTGTAGACGTTGGCTGTTTGAACGGGTCGCGCGTGAACACCACCCCGCCGCCGGTCAAACCAGGCGGCAAAATCCGATGAACGGCAAACTATTGATCCACCTTACCGCCTGTGGGGCGAATCCCTGAAAATGAGAGATCAGGCGCTGGCCTGCCGGGCGCGCTTCAGGCCCACCGGAGCGTTGTCCGCCGACGCCGCCGCATCACCCTGGTCATCCACCTCACCGTTGCGTCCGCGATCGGGATCGACCCCGGCCTCCTGGTACTGGTAGGTGATGTGCTCGACGGTCAGGCGCGAGGCCATGTGGAAGTCACCGGCCTCCAAAGCACTGCAGATCGCGCGGTGTTCTGCACGGATCCGGCTGGAGGTCGTGGACCACAGCGGAACGTGCCCCACCAGGGCCATGGTGTATTCGTACACGGAGTCCCGCAGGGCCGTGAACAACGCCGTCATCGCGGTATTACCGGATGACTTGACCAGGGCGATATGAAAGCTCACGTATAAATTGTGGAACTGCTTCAACCCCAGATCATCGCGGTCCATTTCGGCCATAATGGCGTGCAATTCCGAGATCGGAACGTGCTTTTCCGACGCATTCATCAGGGCCCAGGATTCCAATTCCGTGCGAGCCTGAACAATGTCCCGCAGCGGATACTCGGAAGTAGCCATGTGTAGTTGCAACGCAGGCCCGGCGGACGCGGCCGGTTCACGAACCAGGATGGGCAGAATGGAACGGTGTGGGCCGTCGAACAGCTTGATGATCCCCTGCGACTCGAGCACCTTCAGGGTCTCCCGCATGGAGTTACGCGAGACCCTGAAGATTGCCGCGAGGTCTTTATCAATGGGCAGTTGCTGACCCAGCACAAGGTTGCCGTCGAACAGCTCGTTCTCGAGCCATTGCAGAACCTCACGATGAGTTGCCATGGTCACCAGCCTAAAATCGTCAGTCGAGCATGTGCCAACCTCAGCAGATGCTTCGACTCACGAGCTTACTGGGTATGACTGTGAAATCAGATCAGACCCTGGGCTGACATTGCGCGTGCCACCTTGATGAATCCGGCAATATTCGCGCCGGCCACATAGTTGCCGGGCATGCCGTATTCATCGGCAGTTTCAGCACAACGGTGGTGAATACCGCGCATAATTTCTTGCAAACGCTGCTGTGTGTAGGCAAAAGTCCACGAGTCGCGAGAGGCGTTCTGCTGCATCTCGAGTGCAGACGTAGCCACACCGCCGGCGTTGGCCGCCTTACCGGGTGCGAAGAGCACATCTGCGTCCTGGAACATGCGGATCGCTTCCGCGGTGGTGGGCATGTTTGCGCCCTCCGCCACGACTTCCACACCGTTGGCGAGCAGCTTCTTGGCCTGGCGACCGTTGAGCTCGTTCTGGGTGGCGCACGGCAGGGCCACGGAGCCCGGAACGTCCCACACGGAACCGTCGGAGATGAACCGTGCGCGGCCGCCCTTGCGTTCTGCGTACTGGCTGATGCGGGCGCGTTCCACCTCCTTGACCTGCTTGAGCAGATCCAGGTCGACACCGTCGGGGTCCACCACGTAACCACTCGAGTCCGAGGCGGTGAGCACCTTGGCACCCAGCGACTGCGCGCGCTCGATCGCGTAAATGGCCACGTTGCCGGAACCGGACACGAGCATCTCGCGGCCGTCCATGTCCTGACCGCGAGTCTTGAGCATTTCCTCGGCGAACATCACGGTGCCGTAGCCGGTGGCCTCGGTGCGCACGAGCGAACCGCCCCAGGCTAGGCCCTTACCGGTGAGCACACCGGACTCGTAGCGGTTGGTGATGCGCTTGTACTGACCGAACAGGTAACCGATCTCGCGGCCGCCCACGCCGATGTCGCCGGCGGGCACATCCGTGTACTCGCCGATGTGGCGGTACAGCTCGGTCATGAAGGACTGGCAGAACCGCATAATTTCGGAATCGGAGCGACCGGAGGGGTCGAAGTCCGAGCCACCCTTACCGCCGCCGATGGGCATGCCGGTCAGGGAGTTCTTGAAGATCTGTTCGAAGCCCAGGAACTTGACGATGCCCAGGTAGACCGAGGGGTGGAAGCGCAGACCGCCCTTGTAGGGACCCAATGCCGAGTTGAACTCCACGCGGAAACCGCGGTTGATGTGCACACGGCCGTTGTCGTCGGTCCAGGGCACACGGAAAATGATCTGGCGTTCGGGCTCGCAGATGCGCTCGAGAATGGCCGACTCGAGCAGTTCGGGGTGGCGCGCAACCACGGGGCCCAGCGATTCGAAGACTTCGTCGACTGCCTGGTGGAACTCGGACTCGCCAGGGTTGCGAGCGATGACTGCTTGCCGAACCGGAATCAAATTCTCGTGCATGGGTCTCCTGCCGTCTATCGGTTGTAGGTGCTCACCGCGCCATCAACGCCGCGAGCTGCGCCCGCGCCGCCGGAACCCGGTCAGAGTGGACAGCAGACCGCTCTGACGCCGGTGTGCGCCTCCGCTGCGAGCAGGGGGAATCCCGAATTCGGGTTTCGTGGAACTCGAATCATCGGACTCATCAGAATCCGCGCTGGACTCAGCGGAAGTAACGTCGGTGTTAGCCCCCACACTAGCGCCTGTGACCTCAACCTCTGTGTCCAAGGCAACAGCATCCGGAAGTGTTGAAATGTTCGAAACATCAGAATCCTCCAGAAGTTCCTGAAGGTTTTCCTGGCCAATTTCGGGCTCCTCGTCCGAAATCACCTCGAACACTGGAGATTCTGCAACCTCCGGTTGAAATTCCAGCGGGTCAGAGGTTTCGTTGATCTCCGCTTCCATCCGGTCCTGCTCGTGTTCCTCGGTTGCTTGCGCCGCCGTGAACCAGGGGAGGTTCCGCGGCTCCTCCGCGGCCGGGGGTGCGACGACCGACTCGGAGTCGTCCGTCTCACCAACGGGTTCGACTGTGTCTTCCGCTACCGCTTCATCCGCAGTCTCTTCAGCCCCGGTCAGCAGGTCTTCGATCCACGCCGTGACCTCTCGCAGGGGCTGCGGCTCCACACTGTAGAAACGTTTCTGCCCTTCGGCCCGCGTTGCCACCAGACCGGTATCGCGCAGCACCTTGAGGTGCTTGGACACTGTGGGCTGGGAAACTTCCAGTTCTTCGACCAACTCTCCCACCGGGCGTGAGCCGTTGCGCAGGGCGGAGAGGATCCGCCGACGAGTGGGGTCGGAAAGAGCTGAATATGAATCATTGGCCATAGGAATCACCCTAAACGTGAATCCCGATCAGGCCCCAATCAGTCTCAGTCGTACCAGGGGTCCAATCCCCAGTGGGGGAAGACTTCCTTGCGGGTGGCCATGATGGAGCGGTCGGTCTCGTCGTTGGGATCGAATCCGATCTCCCACGAGCGCCACCACAGATCCACGTTGTCACCCATCATCTCGGGTGCGTGCCCGCCGTACTTCTCGTCCATGTAAGTCCGCCATTCCTGCGGAACCGCGGTGGTCACCGCGACAGGGTGGCCACTGGCGATGCCCACCAAATGAGCCCAGGAGCGCGGTACGGCGTCGTGGCAGTCGTAACCGCCTCCGCCGGTCGCGATCCAACGCCCTTCACAGACTTCGTCAGCGAGTTCGGAGACAGCCAGGGCGATCTGACGCTGACCGTCGATACTCACGCGCAGGTGCGTGAGTTGGTCCTGGAAGTGGGAATCACAGCCGTGCTGGGACACGATCACCTCGGGACGGAACTCCCGCACGAGAGGTGGGACTACGGCGTCGTAGGCGCGCAACCACTGGGAATCATCCGCCCGCGTGGGCATGGCCACGTTGACCGAAGTACCTGCGGACTGGCCCTCGCCGATCTCGTTGGCGAAGCCCGTTCCGGGGAACAGCGACAGGCCGGTTTCGTGAAGGGAGATGGTCATGACGCGCGGGTCGTCGAAGAAAATGGACTGGGTGCCGTCACCGTGGTGGCCGTCCACGTCGATGTAGACCACGCGCTGCACACCGTTGTCAAGCAAATATTGGATGGCCACGGCGCAGTCGTTGTAGACACAGAACCCGCTGGCCTTGTCGCGAGCAGCGTGGTGCATACCGCCGCCAAAGTTGACGGCGTGCACGGCTTTACCGTCCAGAATGTCCACCGCACCTTGGTAGGAACCGCCCACCAAACGTGCACTGGACTCGTGGATACCCGCGTAACCGGGAGTGTCTTCCGTACCCAGACCGCATTCGGGGATCTCGATGGTGGGGTCGTCGGAGACCTTGTGAACCGACTTCACGTACTCCGCGGTGTGAGCCAACTGGAGCACCTGATCGTCCGGAACTTCGGGAACCTCCACCCGCACGTTCTCCGCGGTGTCCAAACCCAACTGCTGAACCAACCGCATAGTGGCGTCCAGACGGGACGGGCGCATGGGGTGGTAATCCCCGAAGTTGTACTGGAGCAACTGGGGATCCCAATAAACACTGGTGGGGTACACGGCGCCTTTGCCGTTTGTTGCAGGGCTCACACCCCCATTAGATCATTGACCACGCCTTACCGGGCCGTGGTTCGCACTGTGACGGACAAAATAGGGCAATAATGTCCTGACTGCCCCGCGCGCAGCCACTATGGGTTTACTGCTTGTGACGTTGGAGGAGGTGTGGTGAGCGAACTCGAAGAGGCCGATCCGGTCCCCGACCACCCCGCAGCAGTTTCCAACGATCCGTTACCCACACGCATGGCACGCGGCGTGCGTGATTTCGTGGACGGAATCGCCAACTCCTCACCGGCCCGCCTGGCTGTCATCGTGTTCGTGATCGTGGACCTGGCCTTCGCCGCCCTGCTCTGGATGCCCGTGTCTGCGGCCCCGGGCAAGGACACGAGCGTTGCGGATGCAGTCTTCACCGCGACCTCAGCCGTGACCGTGACCGGGTTGACCACGGTGTCCACGGCTGATCAATGGTCCCTGTTCGGCCAAGTGGTCATCCTGGTGGCCATCCAGATCGGTGGTCTGGGTACCCTCACCATGACCTCGCTCCTGGCGCTGGCCATCGGGCGGAAATTGGGGCTGAAGTCCAAATTGATCACCCAGGAGGCGCTCAACATCGGTCGCCTGGGCGAGGTCGGTTCGTTGCTGCGCATCATCGTGGTCACCTCCATAACCATTGAGGCCGCGTTGACCGTAGTCCTGACATTGGGCTTTCTGGTGGCTGGGGAGCCGATCCACACGGCGCTGTGGCACGGCGTGTTCTACGGAATCTCGAGCTTCAACAACGCGGGTTTCACACCCCACAGTGACGGTCTGGTGCCCTATGACCACACGGGCCTGGATTCATGGCTGATCCTGTTTCCCATTTGCATCGGCGTGTTCATCGGCTCGCTGGGATTCCCCGTGATCTTGGTGCTGCGCGAGGCGGGATTCCGCTTCACCCGCTGGAACCTCAACGCTAAATTGACCCTGCTGACCACGGGTGTCCTGCTGGTCATCGGGTGGTTGCTGTTCTCGAGCTTCGAGTGGGACAACCAGGCCACGATCGGTGACAAACCGGTGGGCGAACGCATCTTCCACGGCTTCTTCGCCTCTGTGATGATGCGCTCGGGTGGTTTCAACCTGGTGGACATGACGGACACCTCCCCCGTCACACTGTTGCTCACGGACGCCCTGATGTTCGTGGGCGGCGGCTCAGCATCGACCGCCGGCGGCATCAAGGTGACCACGCTGGCTGTGGTGTTCTTGGCGATCCTGGCCGAAGCGCGCGGTGACAAGTCCGTGATCGCGTTCTTCCGTACCATCCCGGATTCAGTGCTGCGCATTGCCATTTCGGTGATCATGATGGGTGCCACGGTGGTGCTCACCGGTTCCGCGATCCTGGTGGGGCTCACCGGCCGTCCACTGGATCACGTGCTGTTCGAGGTCATCTCCGCGTACGCCACGTGCGGACTCAGCGTGGGGGTTTCCGCAGATGCCACGGACGCCGGAAAATACGTACTGGCCGTCATCATGCTCATCGGCCGTATCGGCACCAACACGGTGGCCACGGCGCTCGCGTTGCGATCACGGCGTAGGTTGTACTCCTACCCGGAAGAAAGGCCCATCATTGGCTAAGAATTCATCCCATTCATCGCCGGTCCTGGTGATCGGGCTGGGCCGATTCGGGTCCGCCACCGCCCAGCAACTGGTCCGCCAGGGAAATGAAGTCCTGGGCGTGGAGCGCGACGCCGCTCTGGTGCAGAAGATGTCCGGGCAGCTCACGCACGTGGTCGAGGCCGAGGCCACGGACATCGATGCCCTTCGTCAGTTGGGTGCCAGCGATTTCACCGCCGCGGTCGTGGGCGTGGGCACCTCGATCGAGTCCTCCGTGCTGATCACCGCCAACCTGGTGGATCTGGGCATCGACCGGATCTGGGCCAAGGCCATCTCCCCCGCCCACGGCAAGATTCTGGCCCGCATTGGTGCCCACCACGTGATCTTCCCCGAGGCGGACGCCGGCCGTCGCACCGCGCACCTCGTGTCCGGTCGGTTGCTGGACTACATCGAATTCGACGACGATTTCGCAATCGTCAAGATGTACCCGCCCCGTGAGACCCAGGGCTTCACGCTGGGTGAGTCGGACGTACGTTCCAAGTACGGCGTGACCGTGGTGGGAGTGAAGTCCCCCGGTGAGGACTTCACCTACGCCCGACCGGAAACCATGGTGACCTCGCGAGACCTGCTGATCGTCTCCGGACACGTGGATCTGATCGAACGTTTCGCCGCGAGGCCCTAGTCCGGATCGCTGCAGCGAGCCTAGGCTGGAGCTCCGGCACCGGGTCGGGAGCCACGCGAACAGCTAGGGGTCGAGCACCATGGGTGAATACCGCATGATCCGGGACGCAGATCTCTGGGTCGAGGAACGCGGCCAGGGTGATCCCGTGCTCCTGCTCCACGGCGGCATGAGCGACGTCGAAGAATTCGAATCGACTCTTTTCGGCCTCGTGGACACGTTTCGCGTGGTCGGTTACGACCGCAGGGGGTTCGGGCGCAGCGCCGACACCGGGGATTTCACCCTTACCGAGATGGCCGACGACGCCGCCGCCATCATCGAGTCCTTGGGTGCGGGCCCGGCGAACGTGATCGGCTACAGCGCGGGTGGCATGGTGGCCATGGCTCTGGCCATTGAGCACCCCGAGCTGGTGCGGTCGCTGACCGTGATCAGTTCCGCGCTCGGTGCCCAGGACTGGATCATCCGTCCTCAGCCGCCCACCGGGGATTCTCCGGACGCAGGTTACCCCGCCATGATCGTGGACCGCTACGCCCAATTGTCACCGGACGGACCCGAGCACTTCCCGGAACTCGTCCGCAAGGTGTCCGAGCTGGCAACCCAGGACGTGGCACCGGCGGACGCGCTGGCTTCCTACCCGGGCCGGGCGTTGATCGTGAGCTCCGACGATGATCTGGTGACCCTGGAGAGCCAGCTCGCCCTCTACAGGACACTGCAGAAGGGCGAACTGGCCGTGGTCCCTGGAACGTCACACATGCTGATGTTCGAGAAGCCCCAGGTGGTCACGGACATCATCCGCAATTTCCTGAATGGAGCGGAACCGACCACGTACTTCCCAATTCACCGGGCGAGGTCGGACAACTAGCGAGAGTCAGTCGCCGCAGTATTCCTGTTCCATCTCATCCCCGCGCTCAGCGGAGGCCGTGGCACCGGCTGCGATCACGTCGCGTAGACCGCGATCGTCAAACGTGTTGATGGCCTTCTCGGTGGTGCCGCCGGGGCTCGTGACGGCCTTTCGCAAGGCGGCGGGATCGGCGTCGTCGGGGCTGAGCAGCACGCCCGCGCCCGCGACCGTTTCCTTGGCCAGGACGCGCGCGACGTCGCTCGGGAGACCGAGTTTCTCGCCCGCCTGCTGCATGGCCTCGGCCAGGTAGAAGACGTAGGCGGGGCCGGAACCCGAGACGCCGGTGACCGCCCGGACCAGGTGCTCCTCGACCTCGACCACGGTGGCGACCGAAGCGAGAACTTCCTTGACGGCCTCCAGCTGGTCCTTGGTCGTGTGCGTTCCGGGAGTCACCGAGATGACGCCGCGGCCCACGCTCGAGGGAGTGTTGGGCATGGTGCGCACCACGGGCTGACCTTCGGGGAGTGCCTTTTCGAGGGCGTCAATCGTGATGCCCGCGGCCACGGAGGCGACCACGGTCTTGGGCTGCAGGGCCGGAGCGATCTCACGGGCGAGGTCCAGAATGGCGTAGGGCTTCACACCCAGCAGCACCACGTCTGCGTCCTTGACTGCCTCGAGGTTGGCCTTCTCATTCTCTTCGCCGGAGAGCACGGTGACTCCGGTGTCCTCGCGCAGTTTTTCGGCGGAGGCTGCGGACTTGGTGGTCGCGCGCACTCGCTCGGCGGGCGTGCCACCGGCCAGGACACCGCGCAGGATGGATCCGTTCATGGATCCCGAACCGAGGAAGGACAGGACGAGCTCGCTCATGCGAAAGCTCCTTTCGATAGCGAATCTGGGCTTGTCTTGACCGTATCGCGCTCGTGAAGGCAAAGAAAACGCTGCGGGGAACTGCCCAGGAGAGGCCCCACCCTGCATTGCCAGTTGATCTTCAGGCTCTACTCGGTTGATTCCCCACCGGGCCTTTTATGGTGGTCACACCTCAATTGGTGCGAGTGAATACAGGGAACGGACCCCTAGCCCGTTTCCTCCATGTGCCGGCGAGCGAACGCCAAGGATTCGGACAACCAGGCGTCCCGCTCGTCGGCATTTTTGGATTTCCGGGTGGACACCTCGACACCCACCACACCCTGCCAGCGGGTATCTCGCAGGTACTCCAAGGTCTGAGCCACCGGCTGGACACCGTGCCCCGGGAGCAGGTGCTCGTCCGCCATGGTGGTTCCGGAACCGTCCGTCAGATGAACGTGACCCAGGCGGGAACCCAGTTCCTGCACGGCCGCCAGCGAATCCATGTGGGCGGTGGCCGCGTGGGAGAAGTCCCACGTGACCCAGTCGTAGTCCTGGCCCAGTGGACTGTAGTGCGGCGAGTACACCACGGCTTTGCGGCCGGCCACGCGCCACGGGTACATGTTCTCCACGGAAATCTTGATGCCGGTCATGCGGGAAACCTCGCGCACGCCCTGCACGAAGTTGCGCGCATACTTCTTCTGCCATCTGAACGGTGGGTGCACCACCACGACCTCGGCCCCCACCTGCTCGGTGAGTTTCGCCGCCATCTGGATCTTGGTCCAGGCCTTACCCCACACCTGCTGCGTGAACAGCAGCGTGGGCGCGTGAATGGTGGAGATGGGCACCTGGTATTCCTGGATGTGGTCCAGGAGCTGGTGTGTCAGCTGGCTCATGCGTTCGTGGGTGACGAGCACTTCCACGCTGTCGTAGCCCAGGCGCCGAGCGGCGTCGAACGTCTCGGGAACGCCCTTGGGGTAGAGCGAGCTGGTGGACAGCGCCACGTGCGGACGGTACAGACCCTCGGTTTGGGACATTACTTGGCCACCAAATTCTTGGGGTTGACGGTGTGGATCGCTGCCCCGGTGGTCAACCGGTCCAGTCGGCGCAGAATGAGCCCTTCGCGCAACGCCCACGGCGAGATGCGCAGGGTTCCGATATCCAGCATATCCATCGCGGTTTCGGCCACGATAGCGCCCGCGAGTACTTGGGCCGCACGATGTTCGGAGACACCCGGCAACTCGGCGCGTTCGGACACGGTCATCGCTTCCATGCGCCGGGTCCACAACCTTAGATCCTCGGCGTGCATGATGCGCGGCACGTAGGGCCCCTGGGCCGACGGCGCCGCGCCACAGATGCGCGCAAGCGACCGGAACGTCTTGGACGTTCCCACCGCCAGGTCCGGGCGGCCGCCCTTCTCGATCTTCTCCACGGCGGGCTTCAACGTGGCGCGCACGTGCCGGCGCAACTTCTTCACGTCCGCCGGCGACGCGACGTCGCTGCCGCCCAAGAACGTGCGGTACATGCGCCCGGCGCCCAAGGGAACCGAGGTGGCCACGGTGGGTAGCGCGTTGGTCCCCACGGCCATTTCGAAGGAGCCGCCGCCGATGTCGAAATCCATGATGCGGCCGGCGCCCCAACCGAACCAGCGGCGCACGGCATAGAAGGTGATGGCGGATTCTTGGTCACCGGAGATCTCGGTCAGGGTGACCCCCGAACGGGACTGCACGTGATCCAGCACGTCCGCGCCGTTGGCAGCCTCACGGATTGCGGATGTGGCGAAGGCGAGGAGGTCCTCGGCGTCATGCTCGACCGCGAAATCCCGCGCCTCGATCACGAACGACGTCAGCAGGTCACGGCCGTGATCGGTAATCCGGCCCTGCTCGTCCTGGTGTTCCACCAGCCGCAACGCCATTTTGTGGGACGCGTACGGTTCCGGTTTGGAACCGGGGTACACGTCCAACAGGAGCAGATGAACCGTGTTGGAGCCGACGTCCAGGACTGAGAGCCGCATGTCGTTCCTTCGCTGAGCCGCGGGCCGTGACCCGAGATGGGACTACTTCTTGGTGGTCGAGGCCTTGCGCGTGGTGGTCTTGGCCTTGGTGCCGGCCTTGGCCTTGCTCGCGGTCTTCGACTTGGTGGCAGTCTTGGTGGTGCGGGCGCGCGTGGTGGTCTTCTTGGGAGCGGGTCCCTTGGCGCGCTTCTCGGCCAGCAGCTGTGACGCGCGAGCGTTGGTCATCTGCTCGATGCTCTCGGCTCGCGGAACCGTCACGTTGGTCTCGCCGTCCGTGATGTACGGGCCGAAACGACCGTCCTTGATCACCATGTGCTTCTCGGTGATCGGATCCGCACCCAGATCGGCCAGCGGCGGCTTGGCGGCTTGGCGTCCACGCTGCTTGGGCTGGGAGTAGATGGTCTTGGCCTCGTCCAGGGTGATCGTGAAGATCTGGTCCTCGGAGCTGATCGACCGGGAATCCGAGCCCTTCTTCAGGTAGGGACCGTATCGCCCGTTCTGCACCGTGATGGTCTCACCGTCCGAGTCCTCACCCAGCTCACGCGGCAGCGACAGCAGCTTGAGGGCGTCGTCCAGGGTCACGTCCTGCAGCTTCATGGACGAGAACAACGACGCCGTGCGGGGCTTGGGTTTCTCGATCTTCTTGGGCTTGGGCTTGCCGTTCTTGTAGTACTCCGTGGGGATCGCGTCGAGTTCTTCCTGGGTGGGCTCGGGGATCACCTCGGTCACGTACGGTCCGTAACGGCCGTCCTTGGCCACGATCATGCGACCGGAGTCCGGGTTGAGGCCCAGCTCGCGACCGTCAGCCTTGCCGATCTCCATGAGTTCCTGGGCCTTGGCGGCGTCCAGTTCGTCCGGAGCGAGATCCAAGGGCACGTTGGCGCGGACCGGGTCGGAGATCTCACCGGTCTCGGGGTCGACCTTTCCGGCGACCTCCAAGTAGGGCCCGAACTTGCCCACGCGCAACGTGATCTCATCCGTGATGGGAATCGAGTTCACCGCGCGGGCGTCGATCTCACCCAGGTCCTCGACGATGGGCTTGAGTCCGTGTTCGGCCTGACCGTCACCGAAATAGAAACCGGTCAGCCACTTGACCCGCTCTTCCTCGCCGCGAGCGATGCGGTCCAGGTCCTCTTCCAGCTCGGCCGTGAAGTCGTAGTCCACGTAGTCGGTGAAGTGGTCCTCGAGCAGGCGCACCACGGAGAAGGCGAGCCACGAAGGGATCAATGCGGAGCCGCGTACCTGCACGTAACCGCGATCCATGATCGTGGAAATGGTGGCCGCGTAGGTGGACGGGCGGCCGATGCCCAACTCGTCCAGGGTCTTCACCAAGGAGGCCTCGGTGTAACGGGCCGGCGGAGTGGTGGTGTGCCCATCCGCGGTGACATCGGTGGCGTCCAGGGCATCGCCCTCGGCCATGACCGGAAGGCGCTTGTCCTCATCCTTGGACTTGGTGGAAACACCCGAACTTGTCTCCGGGTTCTCGTCCTTGCCTTCCTCGTACGCGGCCAAGAAACCACGGAAGGTGATGACCGTACCGGAAGCCGAGAACTCGGCGTCGGCGCCGGACAGCTCGCCCGCGGCCGAGGATGCGGCGGCACCCAACCGGACCGTGGCGGTGGAGCCCTTGGCGTCCTGCATTTGGGAGGCCACGGTGCGCTTCCAGATCAGTTCGTAGAGCTTGAACTCGTCCACGGACAACTGCGAACGCACCTGCGACGGCGTGCGGAACGAGTCACCGGAGGGGCGCACGGCCTCGTGGGCTTCCTGCGCGTTCTTGGACTTGGAGGAGTAGATGCGCGGCTTACCGGGAACGAAGTCCTCGCCGTAGAGTTCCTTGGCCTGCTTCCGGGCGGCGTTGATCGCCTGGTCGGACAGCGCCACGGAGTCCGTACGCATGTAGGTGATGTAACCGTTCTCGTACAACCGCTGGGCCACGCGCATGGTGGTGCGGGAGGTGAAGCGCAGCTTGCGCGCGGCCTCCTGCTGCAGGGTGGAGGTGGTGAACGGTGCCGCGGGACGGCGGGTATAGGGCTTGGTCTCGAGCGACCGAACCGTGAACTCGGCGTCCTGCAGGCCGGCGGCCAGCGCCGTGGCGGATGCCTCGTCCAGGTGGACCAGAGCGCCGTCGCGAGCGGACTTGAGCTCACCGCGATCCGAGAAGTCCTTACCCGTGGCCACGCGCTGGGAATTCAAGGAGGACAAGCGGGCGGTGAAGCCGCGGCCCGCGTCCTGACCTTCGGGGCGCGCGAACGTGCCCGTGAGGTCCCAGTAGTCGGCGGAGACGAACGCCATGCGTTCGCGTTCGCGCTGCACCACCAAGCGGGTCGCCACGGACTGCACGCGGCCGGCGGACAACCCCGAGGAGACCTTGCGCCACAGCACCGGGGAGATCTCGTAACCGTAGAGGCGGTCCAGGATACGACGGGTCTCCTGGGCATCCACCAGGTCCTTGTCGAGCTCACGCAACTGCCCAAAGGCACGCTCGATGGCCTCACGGGTAATTTCCGGGAAGGTCAGACGGTAGACCGGAACCTTAGGCTTGAGCACCTGCAGCAGGTGCCACGCGATGGCCTCGCCTTCGCGATCCCCATCGGTTGCGAGGTAGAGGGCGTCGGCGTCCTTGAGCTTGCGCCGCAGCTCCGTGACCTTCTTCTTCTTGTCCGGGTTGACCACGTAGTACGGGTCGAAACCGTGTTCCACGTCCACCGCGAACTTGCCGTACGGACCCTTCTTCATGTCCGTGGGCAGCTCAGAAGGCTGCGGCAGGTCCCGGATATGGCCCATGGAGGATTCGACCTCGTAGGCGTCACCGAGATAACCCGCGATCGTCTTCACCTTGGAGGGTGACTCCACGATCAGCAGGCTCTTGCCGGTTTCAGCGTTCTTGGTGGCCTTGGTTGGCACGGTACTCCTCGTCATGACCCGTGGAATCGAGCGGGTCTGGTCCTTCCAATGGGGGCTGCACGAAATCCCCCGTGGTTATTCACCGTCTCACAAGAGAGGTTTTACCACTTATTCAGGTGCTCAGGCCGGATCGTGATCCGGCTCGGTGGTCATGGTGAATTCGCGGCCCGTGGCCGAGTCAACATCGATGACCACAAAGTGGTACTTGTACGTGGGTGCCCAGGGCTTCAGCGGAAGCTGCTCAGCGGCTTCGCGTTCGGCCTGGGTCTCCAGACGACGTGCGCGGCCGTGGACCACCACGGACTGCACGTGGTCACCGACCACACGGTCCACTTCGAAGGCCACGTGGTTGTTGACCACCAGGCTCGCGAGCTTGGTGCCCTGCGCGGTACGGAAATAGAGTTTACGGTCCTTCGCCACATAGTTGACTGGGAAAATGTCAACCATACCCGCGGCCTGCACGGCCAGGCGGCCGAACGGAAGCTCCCCCAGAAGCTCCCACACCGCGGTGGTGTCGAGGGGCAGAATCGGATTAAAGGTTTCGCCAGTGCTCATGACTTCAGTCTTACACTTCCACCAACAGGCCGTGGGTGATGAGTGCCCTGATTTCACGTAACAATCGCTCCGACGGGCCGTTTTCCCATCCCAACAGCGACCCCAGGGCGGTCAAGATCTGACGTGCCGTGAGCTCGCCGTCGCACACGCCTACAAAACCGGCAGCCTCGCTGCTGAGCACCACGGTGCGCCGCAATCCACCGCCCTGCCGCAACAGGATCAGCGCCGGATCTTCGGCCCCGGGGCGGCCGTGCCGTTCCTCGGTGACGTCCTGGGCGACGTCGTAATGCTTATCCTGCCAGGCATCATCGTGGACGACGCCGCTCGCAGCCTCCCCGCGATACATCGCCTCCGCGCGCGGCCACTCCGCAGCCAGGGTGGCCGCGATGGGTTGCTGGATGGGGTGATCGATGTGCTCGAAGATCCGCAGCACCTCGTTCTCGGGACGCAGTGTCTCGGGCCGAGCCAACCGAACCATGCCGAAGCCCACCGAGCCCACGTGACGCGAGGTGAAGTCCGCGAGATAGTCGCGGTAGGCGGCGTCATAGGCTTGGAAATCTCGCTGCTGGGAGGCATCGCGCAACCAGGTTTCCGCGTACTCGCACACGTCCTGGATCTCGCGTTGGATGACCCACGCCCCGGTACCCGGGGCGATCCACTGCTCAACTCGCTCGGACCAGATCTTCTCCGGCTCGGTGTCCGGCGTGTCGGGGATTTCCCAGTTGGCCAGCAAATGCGCGGTGGCCCCCGGGGCCATCACTGTGGGCAGGGCCGTGATCAACTCGGACACAAGACGGTCTCCCGCCTTGCCGCCATCGCGATAGGTGAAGCGATCCTCGTCAGTTTCGTTGCTGCGGCGAGGAGTGATCACGAACGGTGGGTTGGAGACCACCAGGTCGAATTCCTGGCCCGCCACCGGCTCGAGCAGGCTGCCCTGCAGAAGCGTGACGCGAGCTTCGAGGTCGAACGGGTCCAGGTCCAGAGCGCGGGCGTTGAGCAGCAAGTTGAACCGGGTGGTGGCCAAGGCACGATCGGACAGGTCGGTGGCCGTCACGTGGCGGGCATGCGAGAGCAAGTGGAAGGTCTGGATGCCGCACCCTGTGCCAACATCCAGCGCAGTATCCACCTCGCGTCGCTCAGTGGAACGGACCAAAGTCAGGGACGCGCCACCGATGCCCAGCACGTGGTCTCGGCGCAATACACCCGGGCGCTGGAAGGCTCCGAGGTCGCTGACCACGTAGAGCTCGCCTGCCACGTCAGTGGAGTAAGGGCGCAGGTCCACGGAGGCGCGTACCAGTTCGGTACCGACCGTGCCGTCACTAGCGCCGCCGTTGTCGCGGGTGCCATTGGCCGTACTTATGTCGGTGGGCACGAGACTGCCAGTCGAGCTGTCCTCGTTTTCCAGGAGGCCCAGACGTGCGAGACCCGCGGCACCCACGGTGGGCAGAGCGACGTCGACGTCCGCGGCGGGAACAGCGTCACCCAGGAGGAAGAGCGCGATGACCGTGGCCAGACGCGGCTGCCTCTCGCCCACGTGGTCGAGGGCAACGCGCGCCGGAACCGGCTGTTCCCGCAACCATGCGTCCATGGCACGGTCACCGAGCAGATCGGTGACCCCATCCACGGTGAACTGGCTGGCCGTCAGATCCCCGTGGAGATCCAGAACGAGCTGAGGGTCTTGTGAGCGCGGCGAATCGGCCACCGCGCTGAACGGCACGGCAGCGGGAGAGTCAGTCAACGCTCAGTGACCCAGGCGGAACTTGCGGCCGGTAATACGAGTGGGGGTGATCTCCACGAACTCGAGCTTCTCGGTCTCGAGCCACGGACGCAGGCCCAGCGACTCCACGCGTTCGATATCCTCGGTTTCCGTCAGCATCCGAGCGGTACCGCGGACCACCACGGAGTGGGCCTCGGAACCGGTGGCGCGGTCGATCTCAATGGTCACGTTGGGGTTCAGCTGCAATTTGAGCACCTTGGTGCCCTTGGCCGAGCGGAAGTAGAGGCGCTCGCCGTCGGTCACGATGTTCAGCGGGGTGATGTCGATTTCGTCACCGTCGCGAGTGGCCAGTCGGGCGAAACGCGCCTGCTTGAGCAGATCCCAACTCTCCTGCTCGGACAGCTCCTGGATGGGCGGCTGCTTGGGCTCGTCCTGTTCATCGTGCGACTTGGCAATGTTCATGGGTTGTCCCTGCTCCGGAGTGCTCATATCCCCATAATTCCATGCGCGCCGCGTCCACGGGGAGACCAGCACCAAAAAGGCGCAGATCACGGCCGTGTGACGCGCCGGAGCACGCTGTGGAGGGCGCGTGACACGGGCGACGGTAGCGGCGTCGTCGGCTTCGAAACGCGTAGAGATCGCGAGCAGCTCAGGTGAGCGGCGCCGTGGGCGCAGACCGGGAGCGGCTTATCCGTGTTGCCGCGTGCGGAAGAATGGGGGCGTGAGTTTTTCCCAGGACATGGTCAATCTGCTCGGCCGCGGACCACAGCCCGAGCAGGTTCGTCATGTCCGGGAGCTTCCCGCCCGCGAGGCTGAATACGCACCATGGCCCGAGTGGATCCACCCGACAGTGCGCGCGGCCTACGAGCGACTGGGGATCCACCAGCCTTTCGCCCATCAGGTGGCTGCCATGACGGCCCCGCGGCACACGATCGTGGCCACGGGGACGGCCTCCGGCAAGTCTCTGGTGTATCAGTCGCTGGTGCTCAACGCCGTTCATCGTGGGAAGTTGGCGATCGCTTCCCGTCCCGGGCTGCTGCACCACCCCGAAGAAGCCACCGCGCTGTATTTATCGCCCACCAAGGCGCTCGCTGCGGATCAGTTGATGTCCCTTCGGTCGCTGGGCTTCGACGACGTGCGTGCAGCCACCTACGACGGCGACACCGATACCGGCGAGCGCCGCTGGATCCGCGAGCACGCGGACGTGATCCTCTGCAATCCGGACATGCTCCATCACGGGGTGTTGCCCAACCACACGGGCTGGTCGCGGTTTTTCCGGCGGTTGCGGTACGTGATCATCGATGAAGCCCATTCCTATCGGGGTGTGTTCGGGTCCCACGTGGCCGTGCTCATGAAGCGCCTCAAGCGGGTGGCCGCACATTACGGGGCGGACCCGATTTTCGTGGGGGCCTCCGCCACGAGTGCCTCCCCGCAGGAATCCTTCGCGCGGTTGATCGGCGCCTCGCCCGCCGAGGTGACGGCCGTGGAACGCGATACCTCGCCGCACGGATCGCGCACCGTGGTGCTATGGGAACCGGAGCAATCGCCGGGAGGGTCCGATAACGACGCGCCCTCACGACGCACGGTCACCGCCGAATCCGCAGACATGCTCACCGACCTGGTGCTGCAACAGATCCGCACTATCGCGTTCATTCGGTCGCGCCGGGGTGCCGAGACGATTTCCCAGATCGCGCACCGGCAACTCGAAGAGGTTGACCCGTCGCTGGCGCATCGCGTGGCGGCGTATCGGGCGGGTTTCCTCCCGGAGGAACGTCGGGAACTGGAACAGGCCCTGCGCGACGGTCGCCTGTTGGGTGTCGCGAGCACTTCCGCCCTGGAGTTGGGTATCGACATCGCCGGGCTCGACGCCGTTCTGGTCGCCGGGTGGCCCGGCACCCGGGCCTCGTTCACACAACAAATCGGCCGTGCGGGACGAGCCGGTCAACATGCGCTCGCGGCGCTCATTGCCGGAGACGATCCGCTCGATACCTACCTGGTGAATCATCCCGAGGCGATTTTCGATGTGCCGGTGGAAGCCACGGTGTTCGAGGCCTCCAACCCGTATGTCTTGGCCCCGCACCTGTGCGCCGCGGCAGCCGAACTCCCTATCCGGGCCACAGAACTCAAGCAGTTCGGGCCCACCGCCCACGACGTAGTGCAGTCCTTGGAAGCCGCCGGCCACTTACGACGCCGCCCGAGCGGCTGGTTCTGGACGCGTTCCGAACGCCCGGCGGACATGGTGTCCATCCGATCCGGAGACGGTGGACCGGTGCAGATCATGGACTCGGAGACCGGTGCCGTTCTGGGAACCATGGGCGCACCACAATCCCACTATCAGGCCCACCCCGGAGCCGTGTACGTGCATCAAGGCCGCACCTACCTGGTCGAGGACCTGGACGAAGAACTCAATGTGGCCTCCGTGCGTCATGCGTTCCCGGATTTCTACACGGTGGCCCGCGACGTGACCGAGGTTCGTGTGCGCTCCGTGGCCGATACCCAGCGTTGGGGTCCCATCACCATTCACCGCGGTGGCGTAGACGTGACGACCCAGGTGATCAGTTTCCAGCGCAAACTCACCGCCTCCAACGAGGTGGTGGGTGAGGAGCCGTTGGAACTGCCGCCACGGCAGCTGGCCACCACCGCCACATGGTTCACCGTGGACCAGCCTCAACTCGCCGCCATGGGAATCGAGGAACCGGACATCCCTGGTTCGCTGCACGCGGCCGAGCACGCCATGATCGGTCTGCTTCCCTTGTTGGCATCGTGTGATCGCTGGGACGTGGGCGGGTTGTCCACCGCGTTGCACGTCGACACAGAGCTGCCCACCATTTTCGTGCACGACGGTCACCCCGGCGGTGCTGGTTTCGCCGAGCGCGGTTACGACATGTTTCACCGCTGGATCACGGCCACCCGGGACGCCATCGCGGCATGCGAATGCGAGACCGGCTGCCCCTCCTGTGTGCAGTCTCCCAAGTGCGGAAACCGCAACAATCCGCTGGACAAGGCCGGTGCGCTCAAGCTGTTGAACGGGTTGCTGCGGTTCGCTCCGGCTGCCACATCAGCGGAATGAGCGCTAAGCAGTGTCCGAGGGCGTACGAATAACTCTCCTCATCGATATCGAACTGCATCACGGCTCTCCCTGCGGTGGCCCGGCACGTGACACTCCCACGGCCGGTCCGAGCGGTTCCAAGGGGCCGAATAGGGCGATGCTCGTGCGGACGTCCACGGTCGTTTGTTCCGGTGTCACCAGCTCGCAGTGATCCATGACCGCACCGTTCTCCTGGGCTACGGCCCGAGCCACGTCGCACGGAACACCGCTCGCTAAGCCCCGAGCCGTGTCTGCTGCGGCGAGCGCCGCAAGGTCTGCGGCCTTGGCGGCCCGGTGCATCGAGATGCCTGCCTGCCCGAGCAACAGGATGACGATCAGTAGAGCGCACATGACCACGGCGATGGTCATGCCGTGCACGGTTCCCGAACCTTCATCGGGATGGTTCCACCTCTCGGGACTCCTACCATCGGATGTCTGGGGATCCAGACGAGGGCCGGACCTGACGACATGACGAAAGTCCGCTGGCGGGATACTACGGGCCCACATCTGCGTTCCTCGCTCCTTCGGTCACGGCCATGGCGTCTGCCTGAAGGGTCCAGTCACTCCATTGACCCAGGATCCCGGGTGCCGGTCCGCTGACCGTCACGTTGACTCGATCAGAACCGATGGCCACTGTCACCGTGGAATCGTCACCGGCAATTTCTCGCGCTCGGTCTTGGGCCACGGCCACGGTTTCCCCTCGAGCAGCGGCCCTGGCGGAGGCTCTGGCCGCTTCTTCGAACCGCACCAGGGTCATTCCGGCTGCGGCCGCGGCCAGCATGACCGCGAGCAGGAGTACGAGAGCGGGCATGATGACCGCGGTTTCCACGGTCACGGCGCCCCTGTCTCGAAGAACTTTGGCTTCTCGGCCTGCTCCGGATCTGTCGGTGGAAGACGCGGTTGAGGATTGATGTTTTCTCACGTCGGTGCCTTTCCGAGAACTCAGGTGGGTCCGTTGGGCGCGCCTCACTATCGAGGCGCGCCCAACGGTTGTGCCCCATCCGATTACACCGACAGGGCCTTCTGGATGATGCCGAGCAGCAGACCCGACACGGAATCGGAGGACAGCACAGCGGCCATGACTCCGCCGAACGCGGCGGCTGCCAGAACGATCACGGCGTACTCCGCCGTGGACGCCCCGAGATCGGGGTGGTCCGTGCTCAAGGCGAGCTCGGTGCTGGCCGGCTCCAGAACGGCGTCGGGCTCGATGGCCTGCGGTGCTGAAGCGGCGGTGGTGACGGTGGTGTTGGACATGGTGATCTCCTGTGTAATGGGTGTTTCGAGTGAGGTTCTCTGGGTGGTGTCGCGGCACTCCGGCGGCGCACGGTCGCGGTTCATGAGCCGAACACCTTGGGCAGCAAACTCATGAGCACGGGCAGCACGCCCCAGCACATGAAGGCGGGTAGACAACACAGTCCGAGCGGCAGCACCAGTCGAACAGAGAGGGCTTCCGCGGCTCGCTCGGCGCGGCGGAATTGGGCGCGCCGCACTTGTTCTGCCTGGCCGCGCAACACCGCGGCCGACGCCGCCCCGGACGTCGCCGTGAATTCGAGCGCATCGCGGTAGTCCAGTAACGCTCTGGGTGACTCGTTGACCGATGACCACGCTGTGTCCCAGTCCAGACCCAGTCGAAGTGCTGCGGCAACCCTTTGAAGCTCGGGATGACCGGCCCCGGCGGTGCTGTGGGCCAGCACGGAGACGGCCTCCGCGAGAGGCAATCCGGCGTCCAGTTGGGTTGCCGTCAGCTCGACGAGAGTGGCGGCAGGCAATCCTGATGAGCTACCGCGCGAAATCGTGTGGGCGGCGTCGTCATATTCGGACGAGGATGCAACCGCGGCACGGGCACCCCCTGAGGTCAACGCGACCGCGCGTGGCGATGACCAGACGAAGAACGCGACCGCTACTAAGAGTCCAGTGGTCAGGGCGATGATCATGGCCCGTCCACCCCCTCGGCGTGCCGCATGAGTTGGCGGGTCCACAACCGACCGGCCACCGTGAGGACGGCTCCCGCAATAAGTGCGATCCGACCCCACGGTGTGGTGATCAAGGTGGTGATCGGATCGGTCCCCATGAGCATTCCGAGGCCCAGCGCGAGGACCGGTAACCATGCAAGAACACGAACCGTGGCACGAGGTCCGGCGAGCGCGCTTTCGCGGGCGGCCTGGGCATCGATCTGTGATTCGACGGAATCGGCCAACCCGTTCAGGGTCTTCGAGAGAGAGGCCCCGGAGCGTTCCGAGATCTCCCAAGACGCGGCTAGCTGCACGCTCACGGAGCGGGCCCAGCGGGCGAGTTCGTGGTCAGACACGTCCGGAGTGGACTGCGCAATCCGGCCCAAAGTGACGGAGGCTGGGACACCCAGCTCCGACGCCGCGTGTACGTCGCGGCACAGTTGGTCGATCCAGGCGGCTGTCGGGTTGGCGGGGCTTTGACCAACAGCTCGGGATGCTTGACCGAAGACCGCGGACGGGCTGCGCCCGGCGCTCAGCAATGCCGCGAGTCGGCGGACCAACGTGACCCACAAGGCTGCCTCGGCAGCTCGGTCCCGTCGCCAGTGGCGGGACACGAACGACATTGACACCGGCGATGCGCGGGGGCGGTCATTGTCCTGCTGCGTGATGGCGACACCGTGAGTGGTGAGCGCACGCCCGCCGACCCCACCGGCCCAGATCAGACCAGCCGCAGCAAGAAGGGTTCCTACAACGAGGGCGAGGATCATGACGCACCCCGCCGGTGGTCCCCGACCGGAAGCGCTGGCGCGGCTGTGGTCTCTTGGGCCGTGGTTCGAGACAGGAGTTCTGCCACACGTGGCCATCCCGGCCCCCTGACCGGCTCCCCTCCGCTCCAGCTCAGGGCGGGACGAGTGACGAGTTGACCGTCTAACAGCTCAAGCGTGCACAGGGTCTCCAGGCGCCGCCCGTCCACTCCCCTGCTGACATGGGCGACCAAATCGAGGGCGCTGGCCGCCTGCAGATCGACGGACTCTCGGCTCATCCCGGCCAGCGAACCCAATGCTGCCAACCGTGCAGGAACAGCCTGGGCGGAATTCGCGTGCACGGTTCCAGCACCGGCGTGACCGGTGTTCAGCGCGGTGAGTAGTTCGCGTACCTCCGCGCCGCGACATTCCCCGACCACTAGGCGGTCGGGCCTCATGCGAAGGGCTTGCCGCACCAGTTCCGCCAGGTCCACAGCACCGCTACCCTCCACGTTGTCGTGGCGCGCCTGCATGCCCACCACGTGAGGATGCTCAGGGTTCAGCTCGGCGGCGTCCTCGATGAGTACCAGACGCTCGGATGGGTCGCACTGGGATAACAGCGCCGAAAGAACGGTGGTTTTCCCGGACCCCGTGGCGCCGCTGATCATTAAGTTGGCCCCGGCGGACATGGCCGTACACAGCACGTCCGCCATGAACGGGTGGATGGAACCCGAGGACACCAAGTCGGACAGGGACAACCGCTGTGGGGCCTGAAACCTGATGGACAGCAACGTGCCACTAGTGGACACCGGTGGGATCACGGCGTGGACGCGCAGTCCCGTGGCGGTCTGCACGTCAACGCAAGGGTTGGCGTCGTCGAGCCGACGACCGGCCGCCGTGATAAGACGCACCGCGAGCGCACGGACATCCGCCTCATTCGTGAAAGGAGATGACACACGGGTCACGCCGCCGAGGGTCTCTACGAACACGTTCTCGTGCCCGTTGACGTACACGTCGCTGAGCCCTTCGGTGGGCAGGAGTGGTTCGAGCGGCCCCAACCCCGTGAGCTCGGCCTTGATGTGCTGCACCGCCCGGATGGACCCCACCGCTCCGAGCACGCGGCCGGTGTCCTGAATGGCGCGGGCAATCCGGGCGTCAGTGAGGGCACCACCTTCCTGCAGTAAACGATTGCGTACGTCTTCCGTGAACTGGGTGTCGAGTTCCGTGCCGCTCATGACCGCTCCTCCACCTGCTGGGCAATGGCACGGACAGCTTTCGCATGTTTCGCGCGTTTGCCCCGCTGCAACACGGCACCGTTGTCGAGCGCTTGCGGAAGGCGTGGGTCGAAACTGAGCGAACCGGCACAACCAACTCCGGTTGCCGATTCCACGATGGCTGCATCCACGTCCGCCACGTTGAGCCCGGTCAGGACGGTCATCACTGGGGTCTCGCCGCAGCGTTGGACTGCCAGTGTCGCCGCCAGAACTCCCCTGACGGTGCGCGGGGTGAGCACCAGTACCGTGGAGCACCACTGAGCCTGCTCCTCGAGACGGTCCGCGTTCAGATCAACAACCAAGTGGCTCGCCGCACTTCTCAGAGCGTGGATCACGGTGCCCACCGGAACGTGAGACGCATGAGTGCCCTGACGGTCCCACGAGAGGTAACGCAGCTTCCCCGTGCTCGGCATGGCCGCCCACAGCTGGTCCGCTGCCACCGCACCGGAGAACTGGTGCAGCTCGGGCCAGCGCAGGCCGTCCTCGGATTCGGTTCCCAACACGAGATCCAGTCCCGCCGCGACTGGATCGGCATCGACCACCGCGGTCGTGGAACCGCCGTCCGCCAGTTCCTGCGCGAGCCAGCATGCGAACGTGGAAGCGCCCACACCACCGGTCGCACCAACTACACCGATGACACGACCGAGCTGAACCGCACCGCCGTCCTGATCGGTGCGAGAGAGCATCTCGGCCAGCCATTCGGCGGCGTCGGGAAGCACGACGACGGCGCTTGCCGCGCTGCGAGCGGCGAGTTCCCAGGCTCCCGGCTGAGATGACAAGGCCACGATGATGGCGCCGTTGGGTACTCGTTCCACCGCCGATGTCGCGTCGACGAGTAATGTCTCCGCATCCTTGGTATCGGCGAGACTGTCGGTGACCGTCAGTGCCACGCGACAGCTCACGCACACGGCTTCCACGGATTCGATGAGCAGCGGATCAGCACTCAGGAGATGGACCGTTCTGGTCAAGGCTGCTGCCGGCAAGTCGGCGCTGCGTCGATCGCCGGTCACACGGTCAGGACTGGTGCGCTGGGCTCTGCGCGTCCGCGGAATCACCGCCGTGTTCGGGGACCTGTGCGCTGGAGGGGTCATGCCCCCCACAGTGGTCGGGTTACCCGTTTATGGGATCAGCGAAAGATCGAATTGTGGAGCCGGGCCCGCTGCTCCACGGCAAGGCCCAGACCTGTGCAGTACCACCGCCGCGAGTCCACCCCGACTCGCTGCTCACCACCATGCCCGGGTCGTCTCGGTGGGCCCGTCGAGTTCGGTGAGCCCGGCGTCCACCACGGCAACCGGTCGCGTGGCAGCTGCCCACTTAGCTGCACTCGGGTACTCGACCCGCACCCTGAAGTTATCCGCCCGCCACTGTTCCCGCTCAGCTTCGGACATGGCCTCCCACGCCAATTGCGCAGCGTGGGCGCACTGTGCGGCGAGCTTGCCGCTGGTCATCTCGAGCCCCGGCCGCACCTCCACGGTGACCATCGCGTCAGTAACGTTTGAGGCGCCGTCGTCCGGAAAAGTAGTGCCCGAAACCTGAAGTTTGTTCAGTTCTTTGGGGAGCGGCTTGACCGGGCCGGGCACAAAGGCTCGCACGGCGGCGTCGCCGAACTCGCCGCTGCCGGCTTGGGTGACCGTCACGCCGTCGAGAGCCTGAACGTCCGTCCAGCGTTTGCCGTCCGCGCGGCGCACGAGCTTGCGGATGCGTGCATCGCGCCAGTACTTCACGGCCGGATGCCAAGGGCCGTCAGGTTCGGATCGTGGGTCCGCCAGCAGGGCGACGACGGCGCGCGCTGCGGCCTCGGCCACGTCCACCTGCCGCGCGGGCGACTGCCGATCCCTGTAGACCACCAACTGCATGGCCCAGGGAATGTCGTGATCATCGGGAATCTGCTCGGACATCTTTCTACTGTGCCACGCGGCAAACGAACTCCCCCACAGTCCACGTTCTGCTGTGCATGTCAGGAGCCGCCCGTAACCTGAATCCATGAACGCTGACGTTGTGGCCAGGCTCCGAGGCACCTTCCGTACCGGGCGGACCCGTTCCATTCAGTGGCGCCGCGACCAGCTCAATGGTCTAGAGGCCATGCTGCTCAATCACAAGGAGCAGTGGCAAAGGGCGTTGGGCGAGGACCTGGGGAAATCCCCGTTCGAGGCCACGATGACCGAGATTTATCCCGTGATCACCGAGCTCAAACTCACTCGGCGCAACCTCAAGAAGTGGCACAAGGATCAGCCGGTTCGCACTCCATTTCAGTTCTTCCCGGCCCGTTCCTGGGTGCGGTACGACCCACTGGGCGTCGTGGTGATCATCTCGCCGTGGAACTACCCGCTACAACTACAGTTCTCGCCACTCATGGGCGCCCTCGCCGGTGGCAATTGCGTGGTCATCAAGCCCAGTGAGATCAGTTCGGCCGTGGAACGCCTCTTTGCCGAGCTGGCCCCGCGTTACCTCGATCAAGAAGCAGTCGCGGTGGTTACGGGGCAGGCCGACGCCGCCACCGCCCTCATCGACGCCCGTCCCGATCACGTGTTCTTCACCGGTTCGACCACCACGGGCACGGCGGTAGCCGAGCGAGCTGCGCGCCAACTTGTTCCCGTGACCCTGGAGCTGGGTGGCAAGTCACCCACCTACGTTCACAACGATGTCGACCTTCATGCGGCCGCGCGCCGGATCGTGTGGGGCAAATTCCTCAATGCCGGTCAAACCTGTGTGGCACCGGATCACGTCTACGCCCACCAGGACATAGCGGCGTCATTGGCGGAGGAACTCGCACGAGCCGTGCGAGAGAGTTTCGGGGCTCGAGCGCAGAAATCGGAATACTTTGGGCGCATGATCCACACCGGCGCGGTGGATCGCGTGAGTGCCATGATCCCACCCAAGGGCTCAGAGCAGATCGTGTGCGGCGGCGACGTCGATCGCGAGGATCGCTATATCGCGCCCACCGTCTTGTACCCCGTGGCCGAATCCGATCCCGTGATGAGCGAGGAAATCTTCGGCCCGGTTCTGCCCGTTCTGCCGGTGCGCGGTCCGCAGGAAGCCGTCCAGCGAATGCTCACGCGGGACACTCCCTTGGCCCTGTATATCTTTGCCACGGACAAGTCCGTGCGGGACTACATCATGGATGAGGTGCCTTCCGGTGGAGTAAGTATCGGGATCCCGGTCGCTCATGTGGGTAGTCCTTATTTGCCATTCGGCGGCAAGGGTGCCAGCGGTCAAGGGACGTACCACGGCAAGTGGTCACGTGACGCGTTCACTCATCAACGGGCGGTGCTCTCCAAATCGTTGAAACCGGAGACGTTGGGGGTCATTTATCCGCCCATCCACGACGCGGTGAAAACCGTGTTGGACCGTGCGCTGTCGCCCGTGGGCGACAGGAAGCGTCGAACGCCTGGGTCGTAGGATCTGACCATGAACCAGCCAACGGCTTTCTTCTTGCGAGGCATCAATGTGGGAGCCAACAACAGGGTTCCCATGGCGGAGCTGCGTACCCTCCTCACGGAACAGCTCGGCGCTCGAGAGGTGAAGACTTACCTGCAGAGCGGCAACCTGGTCTGTGTTCCTCCCGACAACCCCGCGGAGTTCGCCAAAACGTTGTCAGCGGCCATCGAATCGGAATTCGGCGTCCTGAGCCCGGTCGTTCACCGGACGTTCGAAGAACTGTCGGCGGTGCTGGCGGCAGATCCGCTGCGCGACATCGCCTCCGACGACAAGCTGTATCAAGTGCACTTCTGTGACCGTCCCGTCCCCGAGCTGGACCTGGCCTCACTACCGATCCACGACGACGAACGCATTGTGGTTGACGGATCGGAAATCTACATCTGGTACGGCAGCGACAAGGGAATCCACGCCTCCAAACTGCCGGTGGCGCTCGGTAAGCAACTGCCGGGCATGACCATCACCGCCCGGAATATGCGCACCGTCCGGAAGGTCGCGGAACTGCTGGACGCCGCGGCGTCGGACTGAGAAAGTGAGTGCGTCTCGGACGGCTTCGAACTCGAACTCATTGCGGATCACTGACGCCGCCCGGAACATGTCAGTGCCCCACGCGATAATGAGCGCATGCACATAGTGGTGGCTCCCGCAGAAACCGGGGCCGGAGGCTGGACCCTGCAGGTGGTCACGGCCAACGGTCAGCGGGCGGGGCAACCTCTGACGGTGACGGACCAGGAGTTCCCGGGCGTCGTTGCCAAACGAGAAGCCGCCGCGTTGGAAGCAGGCGTGCAGCCGCCGGTCTGGACTTGGATGGACACCTCGGTACCCGCCGCGCTGCTCTGCGAAGCGGATGTGTGGGCCACCAAATGCCGAGATCTTGGGCTGTGCGCAACCATCCTGGCCACCGCCTCCACAGCCCCCGGTTCAGGCGCTCCGGATGCAACCACCGGTGAACCCCAGGCCATGCAGTACACCCCGGTCATCGAACCGGCAGACCCACGCCATGTACCCGGCCCCCGCCCGCGCCCGGTCGAAGACTCACAAACCTCACTGTTCGCCATGGCCACGGACCGCGGCCCCGGCCTCGACGAACTGGTCGCCGAACTGGCCGAACAGATCCGCGCCGTGAGCACGGCACGCAACTCCAAACGGTTGGAGATGCTGCTAGGTCTCGAATCGCAGGGTGCGCTGGTGGCAGCCACCATGCGTCACCAGGGAATCCCGTGGAATCCAGAAATCCACGAGCAGATTCTCACCGACGCCATGGGCCCCCGCCCGAAAGAGGGCGAACGCCCCGTTCGCATGCAGGAACTGGCCGAGGAGATTCGTCGGGTCCTGGCCGCTCCCACGCTCAACCCCGATTCCCCGCCCGAGCTACTCAAGGCACTGCGCACCGCCGGTGTGGACATCGATTCCACACGTGCCTGGGTGATCAAGGAGTGGACCGTGGTGGCAGGGCAACCGGATTCTCGCAGACAAGAGATCGTCGCCCCCGTCCTCGAGTACAAGAAACTGTCCCGCATTTTCTCCGCAACCGGCTGGCACTGGCTCGACACGTGGGTCAACAACGGCCGCTTCCACCCCGAATACGTGGTGGGCGGCGTGGTCACCGGCCGTTGGGCCGCCCGCGGCGGTGGCGCGCTACAGATCCCCAAGTTCATTCGCGATGCCGTGCGCGCGGATCCCGGCCGCACCCTGGTCGTTGCCGACGCCGCCCAACTGGAACCTCGCGTTCTGGCCATCTTGGCCCGCGATGATGCCCTGGCTCAGGCCTCCAGGGACCGAGATCTGTACGAATCCATCGCCCAACAAGGACAGGAACGCGGCTCCGAGTTGAAGGAACGGCCTCACGCCAAGGTTGCTCTGTTGGGGGCCATGTACGGAGCCACCCAGGGAGCCGCCGGCCGGTTCATGCCACACCTCACTCGGATGTTTCCCCGGGCCGTGGGCTACGTGGAGCATGCCGCTCGTGTGGGCGAACGGGGAGAGCAGGTTTGCACGTACCTCGGACGATGGTCACCCCTGCCCGAACCGGAATGGTTCGAAATCCAACGTGCCACGGACACCGCGGCCGGCGAGCGCCGTGCGGCCCAGGCGGCGCGGACCCATGGCCGGTTCTCACGGAACTTTGTGGTGCAGGGTTCAGCCGCCGAGTGGGCGTTAGCGTGGCTCGGGCACATCCGGCAGGGCTTGCACCGACAGGGGCTGGACGCGCATCTCGTCTTCTTCCTGCATGACGAGATCATGGTGCACTGCGCTCAAGAACAAGCCGAACAGGTCAAGCAAGTGGTTCTGGACGCCGCGGATCAGGCGGTGCGCACAGTGTTCGGCCGGGTGCCGGTGGAAGTTCCGGTGGCCACGAGCGTGGTCACCAGTTACGCGGACTCTAAATAGCCCGGCCTCAACAGCCTGCCCCGCGCCCCGTCAGCCACTAGCAGCCTCGACGCTTACAGCGGCGCCGGCCGTTTGTCATCGCGGTCCCACTCCACGGACCAGCCGAGCCACTCGAGGATCCGGTCGATCACGATGCCGGTGAAGCCCCACACGGTGACTGTTTCGCCGGTCTCGTTGACACGCACGTCGAAGGCCGGGGACTTATAGGTCTGATGTCCGCGAGTCACCGTCGCGTAGTAGCGATGAGCCGGGTTGATCAGATCCAGAACAGGAACGCGGAACACCAGCGAGGACTCGGCGTGGTCCATCACGTCCACCTCGGACTGGCTCTGCCACCATCCCAGGACAGGGGTGACCATGTGGTTGCTGATGGGCAGCGGCACGGGGTGCAGGGTTCCGAGCACCTCCACACCGTCCGGGTCCAACCCGGTTTCCTCGTGGGCCTCCCGTAGCGCGCCGCGCACGTGCGGGGCGCTCACCTCGCCACCGGGCACCGTCATGAGTTCACCCAGTTCCCCGTCCGGCGGGTCCAGTCGACCGCCAGGGAAGGCCACTTGGCCGGGGTGCGAACGGAGATTGGCCGAACGCTGGACGAGCAACACGTCAAGGTCCCGGCCGGGCCCTTCCCCATGTTCCTCGTACTCGGAGGGCACCTGGTCCAGTGCACCGAACAGGATGAGCACCGCGGACTGTCGGTAGTCATCGGCAAGGTTCCCGATTCGCCAAGGCTCACGGTCCTCCATGTACACCGTGTGCCCGTCTCGGGCGAGCTCCAGCAACTCCTCACGGGCACGAACGGTGCCGGGTGATGTGGGTGTCATGGGTGTCCTTTCGTGGCTCACGCGCTGAGCGTGTGCCCCTGGGCCCGCAGCTCGCGCCGCGTGGCTCCGTTCATGTATCGGTCCAGCAGTTCTTCCCGACCGGGTTTCAATTCGTACGCCAGCAGTTTGCGTGCCGCCTGCGGATCGGTGGGGCCCTCCCCGTAGGAGGGGCACAGGTCAGCGATCGGGCACACCCCGCACGCGGGCTTTCGCGAATGGCAGATGCGGCGCCCGTGATAAATCAGCTCGTGGGACAGCTGGGTCCAGACCTTGGCCGGGAACAGTGCGGTGACATCTTTTTCGACCTTGACCGGGTCCTCCTGGGTGGTCCACCCGAGCCTGCGGGCGAGTCGTCCGAAGTGCGTGTCCACGGTGACTCCGGGTACTCCGAAGGCGTTCCCCAACACCACGTTCGCGGTCTTGCGTCCCACACCCGGCAGCGTGACCAAATCCTTGAGTTTCCCGGGCACCTCACCGTTGTATTCGTCCACCACGCGGTTGGCAAGTGCCTGGATCGAGCGCGCTTTGGACCGGTAGAAGCCCAATGGCCTCACGATTTCCTGCACGGATTCCGGTTCGGCCTCGGCCAGTTCCTGGGGGCCGGGATAGGTCGCGAACAGGATGGGGGTCACCGAGTTCACGCGCACGTCGGTGGTCTGCGCGGACAGCACGGTGGCCACGAGAAGCTGCCAGGCGTCGTCGAAATCCAATTCGGCCACGGCGTACGGATAGGTCTCCGCGAGAATGCGCTGGATCTTGCGCGCCCGCCGGGTCACGGAGAGTGAGCTTTCCTCCCCCGCCCGACGACGCCGCCCTGCCGCCTTGGCTGCCTCATCCGGCGAAACGTGGCGGATGTGCTCGGCGGCTGCGGGGTTGTCCATACTCTCGATCATGCTGGGCCGGGCACCCGGGGTCAAACCCGTTCCGGAGCCCGACCGGAAAGTGCATGACGCGATATTTCATACCCGCGATTCGGTTGGATGTACCCGCGAAATGTCCACTACGCTGGGACCAAATGTGAACTGCGCCACGCAGGGACTGCTTGCGCGGCCCACGGCCATGTAGCGACATATGAAGGAGCCCCATGTCTCAGGACTCAAACGCAACGGAACAGCGGACGTACGCGCCCAGCCAGGAATTCGCCGCCCAGGCGAACGCCACCGCGGACCTGTACAAGCAGGCGGAGGACCAGGGTGAGGAGTTCTGGGCGAACCAGGCTCGCGACCTGTTGAGCTGGTCCACCCCGTTCAACTCCGTCCTGGACTGGTCCAACCCGCCATTTGCCAAGTGGTTCGAGGACGGCAAGCTCAACGCCGCCTACAACGCAGTCGACCGTCACGTGGAGGCCGGAAACGGCGACCGCGTGGCCCTGCACTTCGAGGGTGAACCCGGGGACAGCAAGTCCTACACCTACTCGGAGCTCAAGGACGAGGTCTCCAAGGCCGCCAACGCCATGGAAGCGTTGGGCGTCTCCAAGGGCGACCGCGTGGCCGTGTACATGCCCATGATCGCGGAAGCCGTCATCACCATGCTGGCCTGCGCCCGCATCGGCGCGATCCACTCCGTGGTCTTCGGTGGCTTCTCCGCTGACGCCCTGCGCTCTCGCATCGACGACGGCGAGGCCAAGCTCGTGGTCACCGCGGACGGTTCCTACCGCCGCGGCAAGCCCACCCAGCTCAAGCCTGCCGTGGACGAGGCCCTCTCCAAGGGTGGCGAGAGCGTCAAGCACGTCCTCGTGGTGAAGCGCAACGGCAGCGACGTCCCCTTCGAGAGCGGCCGTGACGTGTGGTGGCACGAGGCATTGGAGGCCGCGAGCACCGAGCACACGCCCTCCGAGCAGGGCGCGGAAGATCCCCTGTTCATCCTCTACACCTCCGGCACCACCGGTAAGCCCAAGGGCATCCTGCACACCACCGGCGGCTACCTGACCCAGGCAGCGTTCACTCACAAGAACGTCTTCGACCTCAAGCCCGAGACGGACGTGTACTGGTGCACCGCGGACGTCGGGTGGGTTACCGGCCACACCTACATCGCCTACGGTCCGCTGCTCAACGGCGCCACCCAGGTCATCTACGAGGGCACCCCGGATTCCCCGCACCGCGGCCGCTTCTGGGAGATCGTGCAGAAGTACGGCGTGACCATCCTCTACACCTCCCCCACTGCCATCCGCACCATGATGAAGTGGGGCGAGGACATCCCCGCCGAATTCGACCTCAGCACCCTGCGTCTGCTGGGTACCGTGGGCGAGGCCATCAACCCGGAGGCCTGGACCTGGTTCTACAAGCACATCGGCGGCGGCAAGTGCCCCATCGTGGACACCTGGTGGCAGACCGAGACCGGCGCGATCATGATCTCCCCGCTGCCGGGCGTGACCGAGGCCAAGCCGGGTTCGGCGCAGATCCCGCTGCCGGGCATCGGCGTGGACGTCGTGGACGACGCCGGCAACTCCCTGCCCAACGAGACCGACGGTTTCCTGGTGGTCCGCAAGCCGTGGCCGTCCATGCTGCGCACCATCTGGGGCGACGACGATCGCTTCGTCAACACCTACTGGGCCCAGTTCGGCGACAAGTACTTCGCCGGTGACGGCGCCAAGCGCGACGCCGACGGAGACGTCTGGATCCTGGGTCGCGTGGACGACGTCATGAACGTGTCCGGCCACCGCCTGTCCACCCCGGAGATCGAGTCCGCATTGGTCTCCCACCCGTCCGTAGCCGAGGCCGCGGTGGTGGGCGCTGCGGACGAGACCACCGGTCAGGCCGTGTTCGCGTTCGTGATTCTCTCCGACCAAGCGACGTCCGAGGGCCGCGATCAGGCCGAGCTGTCCGAGGAGATCCGCGCTCACGTGGGTAAGGAGATCTCCCCGATCGCCAAGCCCAAGAAGGTCCTGATCGTTCCGGAGCTGCCCAAGACCCGCTCCGGCAAGATCATGCGCCGTCTCCTCAAGGACGTGGCCGAGGATCGTCCCGTGGGCGACGTCTCCACGCTCGCGGACCAGACGGTCATGCAGCAGATCGTGGATTCGCTCGGCACCAAGTAGCCGATTGCCTTCACCCACCGACGACGCCGCTCGGTGACCTTTCGTACGAATCGGTCACCGAGCGGCGTCGTCGCGTTGAAGTCGTGTTGAATGGGTCCATGAGCAAGCTCCCCATCTTCGTGTTGAACGGCCCCAACTTGAACACCCTCGGAACGCGCAAACCCGAGATCTACGGGCACACGACCCTCGCGGACGTTGAAGCCAACGTGCGCGCGAAAGCCTCCGAGTACGGGCTGGACGTGGTCTTCGAACAGTCCAACTACGAGGGCCAGATCGTGGAGTGGATCCAGCGGGCGCGCACCGAGGCCTGCGGGATCGTGATCAACCCCGCGGCCCTCACCCACTATTCGATTGCCGTTCACGACGCCCTGGAAATGTGCGAGATCCCCATCGTGGAAGTCCACATTTCCAATGTGCACCAGCGCGAATCATTCCGCCACGTCTCCTTCGTGTCGCCGCAGGCCACGGCAGTGATTGCCGGTGCCGGCGTGCTCGGCTACGAGCTGGGCGTACAGGTCGTGGCCAATGAATTGAACAAGACGTCATCGAAGTCGACCAGTTAGGACCCTCCATGGCATCCGCTGAACGCCGTTCCTCCGACGCCCTGGTCTACGGGCGCATCGACGAATCCTTCCACCAGGTGGCTGCCGCGGTGGTGGAAGAAGTCCTGCTGCGCCTGGGCCACGCCGTGGACGTGGTCGAGGGACCGCACCCGGAGATGTACCCGCAGCTGGCGGCCGGCGAGATGGACCTGTTCGCGGATGCGTGGCTGCCCGGCGGGCACGAGGTCTACTGGGAGCAGGTCAAGGACACCGCGGTGGAAGCAGCGGTGCTCTACGAGGGCTGCATGTTCTACTGGGCCGTCCCGGCCTACATCCCCGAAGATCTCGTCTCGTCACTCGAGGACCTGGCCAAGCCCGAGGTCGCTCAACGGATGACCACGCTCACGGTGCAGGGAACTACTCCGGGGGCGGGTCTGACCATGCGCTCGGAGAAACTCATCGAGTCCTACGGTCTGGCCACGGTCGGTTGGCACCAGGAGATCGGTGACCTGCAAGCCATCATCGACACCGTGAACCAGCGGATGAACGCCGGAGACTGGTTCGCCACTCCCCTGTGGCAGCCGCAGTACCTCAACGACGTGTACGAGCTGCGCCGCCTGGCGGATCCGCTCGGAGCGTTCCCGGAGCCGGATCGCGCGTCGCTCTTGGCGGACCGGCAGAGCTGGGAGAACCTTCCGGCGGAGACCCGCCGCGTGGTGTCCCGGATCAACTACCCGCTCGAAGCCGTCAATGAAATGGACCGTGCCGTGAACCTCGACGGCAAGGATCCGCTGCAGGCCGCCCGGGAATGGATGGCGCGCAATCCGGAAACGGTCAACGCCTGGTTCGCCTGATCAGGAGATCACGCATTCCCCGGTGGAGATCGGAGCGGTGGAACCGGCGGCGGCTTCCAGAATGTCGGTGACCTGTTCCATGGGGATCGCGTAACCCGCCTCGCCTTCCACGGCCTTGGCGAAGATCACGCCCACCACGTTGCCGTTGGCGTCCAGCAAGGGTCCACCGGAGTTGCCCTGCTCCACCCGGCCGGCGATCTGAATGATGCTGCGCGAGAGGGTGTCACCGGTGGTCACGTTCTGAACGGGCGCGAACGCCTCGCCCTGGATCGTGGCCGGACGCACAGTGTATGGACCACCCAACGGGTATCCGGCGAAGGAGACCTGCTGACCACGTTCCACCGTGTTGCTCAGAGACAGTGGGGCCTCCGGCAGATCAGGGGCGTAGAGCACGGCAAGGTCCGAAGCGTCGTCGTACTGAATGGCGTGCGCCTGGTAAACACGGCCATCGCGGGTCTGCACCACGGGCTGGTCCACACCGGCAACCACGTGCGCGTTGGTGACCACCAGCCCGGAGGCCGCCACGAAGCCGGAGCCCGTTTGGTTCTGCGCGCACTGATCGGCCGTGCCGTAGACCTGCACCACGGACTGGCCCGCGGCCTCCACCGCGTTGGAGTCGGTGGTCTGCTCGGGCTGAGGAGCGTCCTCGACAGGGAACAGCAGCGAGTCGAGCTGGCGAATGCCCTGCGAACCGCTGACCGCATCACGGGTTTCGGTCATAGCCTCGCGGACGGGTTCAGGCGTGTACTTCTCAATCGCGCGGAGCACTGAGGAACCTGCAACCTGCTGGGACAGCTGGGGCATGCCCAATTGGCCCACCAGGGAACCGAGCAGCGCGAGAACGATCGCAGCCACGGCCACGTTGAGCGCCCCACCGCCGATACGGTCCAACACACCCAAACCTGTCTTTTCGGTAAGACGTGCCAGATAGTTCCCCACGATCCCGCCGAGAATTTGCCCCAGGACCAGCAATCCCAGAACGGTGACGAGAACAAAGGGGATCCGCAGTTCGGAACCCACCTGCGACGAGATCCACGGACCCGCCCAGAAGGCGGCCACGGCACCCAGGACGAAACCCACTAGTGAAGCCAGTGATCGGAAGAAACCCCTGGACAACCCAGCGATCAAGTAGCCCACCAGCACCATCACCAGGATGATGTCCAGCAGATTGAGGGCCAGGTTCATGAACGTCCTTCGAGGTCGCGCCGCAGACCGCGGGCGGTAGACAGGCAGTAAACAAGTAGTTAGTGAGCTTAGGGCCAGGGTCTGAGAAAACCGTGAAACCGAGCCGTGCGTTAGTCTGATCACAGACCGTCACAAACCCGTCACACGCAGCGTTCACACTCAGCGCAAGAGCTGGTCAGCCCCGTGAAGTGTGAAACTCGTTACGATGGTGACAAATAGCGCCTTCTGACGGCGCACCCCCAACTGTTGAGGAGAACCACCTTGGATACCGACGTCCTCCGCCGCGCCCCATTGTTTGCTTCACTGGACGATGAGGCTTTTTCCGCGCTGACCGAGGAGATCACCGAGGTTGACCTCTCCCGCGGTTCCGCCCTTTTCTACGAAGGCGATCCCGGCGATCAGCTCTACTTCATCATTTCCGGCAAGATCAAGCTCGGCCGCACCGCCAGCGATGGCCGCGAGAACCTGGTTGCCATCATGGGCCCGGGTGAGATCTTCGGTGAGATGGCCTTGTTCGACCCGAGCCCCCGTTCCACTTCCGCCACCGCTGTGTCCGAAACGCGCCTGGCCGGCCTGAAGCACGAGAACCTGCGCAAGGTCATCACCCGCTCCCCCGAGGTCTCCGCCCAGTTGCTGCAGGCCCTGGCCCGTCGCCTGCGCCGCACCAACGAGAACCTGGCGGACCTGGTCTTCTCGGACGTTCCGGGTCGCGTGGCCAAGGCCCTGCTGGACCTCGCCGACCGCTTCGGCCGCCCCGCTACGGACGGCATTCTGGTGGCTCACGAGCTCACTCAGGAAGAGCTGGCACAGCTGGTGGGTGCGTCCCGCGAGACCGTGAACAAGGCCCTGGCCGAGTTCGTGCAGCGGGGCTGGATCCGTCTGGAAGCTCGCGCCGTGGTCATCTTGGACCTGCAGCGCCTCAAGCAGCGCTCGCGCTAGAACTTCAGCACGGCGGTCGTTCCTGACGCACCGCCCCGCCGACGACGCCGCGGCACCCACCCGGGTGCCGCGGCGTAGTCAGTTGTTCCACACGAGCACCGGGTCCCCGTGACGAATCTCCAACGACGGGGTCTGAACGGTCATGTCTCGGCGTGCACTGAGAAAAGCGATGGCGGACCCCGCCTGGGCAATCTTCTCCAAGATGATCTGAACGCCCGGGGTCGCCACCTCGCCCAGATTGAACTCCGGGCTCGAATCGTCCCGCTCGTGGTACCGCTCGGCGAAAAGCTTGGGTACCGCGGTGTCGTGGGGGTTCTCGAGCAGGGCCCCGGCATCCACCCAGCCCAGCCAGGAGTTCTTGGCGCGGGATTTCAGGGGCGAGCACCTCTGCCCCACCGGAAGCACGGCGGCGAAATATCTCAGGTCCACTCGCTGATGGACGAAGTCGGAGGTCATCCAGCGTGCCAGCGGACGTAGCAGCTCGGATCTGAAGGCGAACACCCTGTTGGACAGCACCTCCGCCAAGGAGATGTCCAGGGCAGCCAGGAGTTCACGTGCGAGCATCCAATCCGCCCCGTCCACGTGTTCGGCTACGCCATCGCCTTGGGAACCGGCAAAGAGAAGTCCGGTCTCCACGAATACTTGGCGGGCAGCAGCAACCACCGCGCGGCGGGCGAGGCCGATGTCCTCCGAACCAAGCTTCTTGGCCCACTCTGTGGGACGAGGCCCGGACCAGATGAGCGGTTCGTCATCGCTGGGCTCCAGGAGTCCGCCGGGGAAAGAAAGTTGTCCGAAGGACGGACGATCCGGGCGGACCATCATGAGTGCTTCCACCCCGTGGTCGCCGTCGCGGACGACCACAACGGAGGCCGCGTGCCTGGGTGCCGAGCCGTGGATTCCCACGCCCCGATCCAACCAGGCCAACGCGGCCTTCCGGTGTGCCTGCGGAACGTGGAACAGCCGTTCGGAGGCTCCGCGGGCGGTCGATCTAGCTGAACTCGACAATCAGTTCGACCTCCACGGGCGAGTTCAGCGGCAGCACGCTCACACCCACTGCCGAACGGGCGTGCTTGCCCTTCTCGCCGAAAATGTCACCCAGGAGGGTGGATGCCCCGTCGATCACGCCGGGCTGGCCGTAGAAATCGGGGGCGGACGCTACGAACCCGGTGACCTTCACGACCCGGACCACTCGGTCCAGGTCCTCGATCTGAGCCTTTACCGCAGCGACCGCATTGAGCGCGGAGCGGGCGGCCAATTCCTTGGCGCGTTCCGGGCTGACGTGGTTGTCACCCTCGGTCTCGCTCACCACCCCCTGGGCGGGCAGGGCACCGTCGATGAACGGTAGCTGACCCGCGGTGTACACGTACTTGCCGGAGACCGCCGCCGGTGCGTAGGCGGCCACGGGCGCGGCAACCTCGGGCAGGGTGAGGCCTAGTTCTTCGATACGTTCGTCAATCGAGCTGCTCATAGTTCTTGCTGGCCCTTTCGCTGCAGGTCGATCAGTTCTTGGGTCGCTTGAAATAGGCGATGGGGTTGGTCTGGACCGGGGCGTTGACGTTGCCTGCCGGCACATCGGCGGCCTGGGTGCCCGGCAGAACGGTCACCAGCTCCCAGCCGTCATCACCCCAGTTGTCGAGGATCTGCTTAGTAGCGTGAATCATGAGCGGAACGGTTGCATACTCCCAAGTGGTCATGATCACCACCCTAGTGCCAGCTCCCGGCCGTGTCCGTTCAAAGTTTGCTGACGAACCACTGTGACAGTGCTCTCTGGTGCACACTTGCTCCCAGTCACGGCTTGTACACTGGCGCAATGGCATCACGCAAGAATTCGGACTCTGAGCCCACCTCGGTCTTCGGCAATGTTGTGGCTTTCATCGCCACCTCTGTAGTCGCAGGCATCGTGGCAGCAGGGTTACTCGTTCCGCCCGCAGCAGCAGTCGGTATGGCTTCCAATGCCTCCATCGGTTGGTTCAAGTCCCTCCCGGACGAGCTGGAGATGGGACCGCTGTCCCGTTCCTCCACGGTGGTCGCTCGCGACGGATCCGAAATTGCCACGTTCTTCGCTCAGAACCGTGAACCGGTCGAGCTGGAGGACATGTCCCAGAACATGCAGGACGCCATCCTGGCCATCGAGGACCGTGACTTCTACGAACACGGTGGCGTGGACACCGGCGGCATCGTGCGTGCCATGGGTAATAACATCTTGCGTCCCAGTGCTCGCCAGGGCGCATCCACCATCACGCAGCAGTACGTGAACAACCTGCTCATCGACCAGCAGGTTCGTGCCGGCGAACAGGCCAGCACCATCGGTTCCGACAAGGGTGTGGTGGACAAGATCAAGGAGATCAAGCTTGCGCTGTCCATGGAACAGGAGATGTCCAAGGACGAGATCCTCGAGGGCTACCTGAACATCGTGTTGTTCGGTGGACAGAACTACGGCGTGGAGGCTGCAGCCCAGTACTTCTGGGGCATCCCCGCCTCCGAGCTGAACATCCAGCAGTCAGCAACTCTGGCCGGAATGGTCCAGTCCCCCAACTACTACAACCCGCAGGTCAACCCGGAGGCCTCGGAACAGCGCCGCAACCTGGTGCTGGACACCATGCTGCAGACCGGTGCCATCACGCAGCAGCAACATGATCAGGCCGTTGCGGCTCCCCTGGATCTGGACATTCACACCAGCAACTCCGGCTGTACCGCCGCTGAGACCGCCCCGTACTTCTGCGACTACGTGCAGAACGAGTTCATGCAGTCCGAGGCCTTCGGTGCCACCCCGGACGAGCGTTTGGCCACCCTGCAGCGCGGCGGTCTGACCATCCACACCACTCTGGACATGAAGGCGCAGCGCGCCGCCGAGCGCGAGGTCAACAAGACCCAGCCGCGTGACAACAACCCGGACAACGTCTCCACCGCTCTGGTCTCTTTGGAGCCCAACAACGGTCACATCGCGTCCATGGCCCAGAACACCTTCTACTCCGGTGCGGAGGGTTCCTCCAACACCACGTACAACTTCAACGTGGACACCACCATGGGTGGTGCCGGTGGCTTCCAGGTGGGATCCACCTATAAGCCGCTCACGCTTGCCCAGTGGATCAACGCGGGCAAGGGAGTGAAGGCGACCGTTGACGCTCGCCGCACGCACTACCCGGCCGACTACAAGTGGCGCGCTTCCTGCCTGCCCGGCGGTGTGAAGTACGAGCCCGGCGAGGACGGCGAGGGCTTCGAATTCCAGAACGCCGAGCGCGGTTATGAACGGCCCATGCAGGTCGATTATGGCCTCTACAACTCGATCAACTCCGCCCTGTTCGCCATGGCCTCAGATCTGGACCTGTGCGACATCGGTGAGATCTCCGAGTCGCTGGGTATCCACGACGGTAAGACCGGCGAGCCCGTGGACACCACCGTCTTGTCCGCGCTGTTGGGTGGTTCCGTGGACATCGCGCCCATGACTATGGCCCGCGCTTTCTCCGCCTTCGCCAACGACGGCGTGATGTGCGAGGTCCGTTCCATGACCAAGGTGGAGGACTTCACCGGCAAGACCTATGACGTTCCCGCGGACAAGTGCGAACGCGTGATCAAGGAAGAAGTGGCCCAGGGCGTGAACTACACCCTGAACCAGACTCTGACCCGCGGTTCCGGTTGGCAGCGTGATATCGACCTCCCGGGCGCATCTGCCGCCAAAACCGGCACCACCGACAACTCCACCCAGACCTGGATGATGGGCTACACCAAGGGCCTGTCCACCGCCTCGTGGGTCGGTAACTACGAGCTGGGCTCCCGTTCGCTGAACGGTCTGTCCATCGGTGGCCGCACGGGCGGCTCGGACACGGACTGGGTGGACGGTTCCACCTACGCCGGTGCCCAGTGGCAGAACTACATGCGTGACGTGGCCCGCGACTACGACACGTCCGAGTTCTCGGATCCGCCGTCACGCGTGCTCTCCACGAACAAATGAGTTCCATGAGTAACGGTGCCCGCGCAGCCGCGACACTTACCGCAGGGGTAGGTGCCGTGGGCGCGGGTACCGCCGCGTGGGGGATCTTTGGTGAACGGCGCAGGTTCCAACTGCGGCAAGAGACTCTGCGGGCGTTGCCCGCGGGGTCCAGGCCGCTACGGATCCTGCACATCTCCGACCTGCACACGGTCCCGGGCCAGGAGGCCAAGAAGCGCTTCGTCCAGTCGCTGGCGGCCCTCCGCCCGGATCTGGTGATCGATACGGGCGACAACCTCTCCCACATGCGGGCACTTCCGTATCTGCTGGAGATCCTGGAGCCGCTCTTCCAGTTCCCGGGCGTGTACGTGCCCGGCTCCAATTGCTATTTCGCCCCCGAGCTCAAGAATCCGTTCAGGTACCTGTGGAAGACCACGGCCAGCGAGGATCCCGTGGACAACACGCGGTTGCCCACCGAGGACATGCACCGCGCGTTCGACGCCGCCGGGTGGACCGGGCTCATCAACCGCCATGATCGCCTGCGCATACGCGACACCGTGCTCGACTTCTCGGGCGTGGACGATCCGCACCTCGCCTACGACCGGCACCCGGGTTTTCCCGCTGCCTCTTTCGAGGACGACGCTGCCGCCCTCCGTATCGGCGTGGCACACGCCCCGTACTTGCGCACCCTGGACAGGTTCGTGGCCGACGGCGCGGATCTCGTCTTCGCCGGGCACACCCACGGCGGCCAGGTCTGCCTCCCCGGAGGTCGCGCCCTGGTGAGCAACTGCGACCTGGACCCCGCCATCTGCAAGGGCCTGATCAACCACCGGGGCATGCCGGTGAACATCTCGCAGGGACTCGGTGAATCCCGCTTCGCTCCCGTGCGACTTTTCTGCCCACCCCAGGCAGTTCTGGTCACGCTCACTGACTGAGTTTCGTGGCCATCCGTTGGCTCTTGATGGCGAAATCTCCAGCGCCGAAGCGCGCTGAGGCCGCCAGAGGTAGCTGAGAGATCCCTCCCCCGGGCGGCAATGCCGCATGCTTGTCAGCCTGTGGTCTTACCATGGGTGTCAGCACCGTCACACCCCGCAGGAGCATCCCATGAGCGCACCCGTTCGCGAACAGTCCGTCACAGCCGCCGAGCAATTCGTCGCGCAGGTGCGTCAGACATGCGGTTCAGGTGCCATCGCCGAGAGTGAGTTGGAGCGACGGGTGCTCGCTCACGACGCTTCCCATTACCTGCTTCAGCCGCAAGCCGTGGTGCGCCCTCAGAACGCAGAACACGTGGGCACCGTGTTCGCCGCGGCCGCACGACATGGGCTGGGTCTCACGTTGCGTTCGGGCGGCACCTCGCTGTCCGGGCAGGCCGTGACCGATCAGGTCCTGGTGGACACCCGCCGTCATTTTCGCGACATCGAGGTCCTGGACAACGGCACCCGGGTGCGCGTTCAACCCGGGGTGACCGTCCGTCAGGTCAACGCCCGTCTGGCGCCCCACGGGTACAAGCTCGGACCGGATCCGGCGAGTGAGGCCGCATGCACCGTGGGCGGTGTGGTCGCCAACAACTCGTCGGGAATGGCGTGCGGGACAGAGTTCAACACGTATCGCACGTTGGAATCCATGACCGTGGTGCTGCCCTCCGGAACGGTGATCAATACGGCGGACTCTGATGCGGATGTCCAGTTGCGCGCCGCCGAGCCCGAACTTCACGAGGGGCTTCTCCGATTGCGACGGCGGGTCATGGACAACCCCGAATCGGTGCGCACCATCGAGCGGTTATTCGCCATGAAGAACACCATGGGTTACGGGCTCAACGCGTTCGTCGATTTCGAGGAACCCGTGCGGATCCTCGAGCACCTCATGATCGGCTCCGAGGGCACGCTGGGTTTCGTAGCGCAGGCGGTGTTCCGCACCGTTCCCATTCATCAGCACGTGGCCACCGGTCTGCTCGTCTTCCCCACGGTGGTGGCCGCCACGAGTTCCGTCCCGCAGTTGGTGGACGTCAACTCAGCCACCGTGGAACTGCTGGATGCGACCTCTTTGAAGGTCTCCCAGCGCACCGGCCAGGCTCCCCCGGTGATCATGGACATCTCTGTGGATCAGCAAGCAGCGTTGCTCGTGGAGTACCAGGCGGATTCGGAAGTCGAGGTGCGGGACCAGGCGCGAGCGGCGTCGTCGTTATTCGAGAGCCTGGGCCTGGAAACCCCTGCGCAGTTGACCACCGATCCCAAGGAACGGGCCAGCCTGTGGACCGTGCGCAAGGGGCTGTACACAACGGTGGCAGGCAATCGCCCCACCGGCACCAATGCGCTTCTCGAGGACATCGTGGTACCGGTGCCGCAATTGGGCGAAACCTGTGAGGACCTCACCACCCTGTTCGACGCGCACGGTTACGAGGATTCCGTGATCTTCGGGCATGCCAAGGACGGCAACGTGCATTTCATGCTCAACGAGCAGTTCACGGATCCGGAGCAGCTCAAGCGCTACGAGCGGTTCACCGAGGACATGGTGGATCTGGTCCTCGACCGCGGCGGCGCGCTCAAGGCAGAGCACGGCACGGGGCGCATCATGGCGCCGTTCGTCCGCAGGCAGTACGGGGACGAACTCTACGAGGTGATGCTCGAGCTCAAGAGACTGATCGACCCGGATTATCGATTCAACCCCGGCGTGATTCTCACCGAGGATCCCACCGCATACTTACGCGATCTCAAGACCGCGCCCACCGTGGAAGAAGAAGTCGATCGGTGCGTCGAGTGCGGGTACTGCGAGCCGGTGTGCCCGTCTCAAAACCTCACGCTCACGCCGCGACAGCGCATTGCTGGGCGCCGAGAGATCGCGGAAGCGGAACTGGCGGGCAAAACCGAGCTGGCGGGGCGACTGTCCCGCGAATACGACTACGCCGGCCTGGATACGTGCGCCGTGGACGGCATGTGCGTGACCGCGTGCCCCGTGCACATCAACACCGGTGACCTGGTGCGGCGCCTGCGGGCAGAGAACCACTCGAAGGTCGCGGATTTCGTGTGGGCGGGCCTGGCACACTCCTGGTCCATGACTGCACCGGGGGCAGCTTTCGCCCTGTCGGTGGCCAAGCGGCTGCCTGCGGTGTTGCCCGTCAGTGCCACCACGGTGGCACGCGCGGTTTTGGGCGCAGACAGTGTTCCCCAGTACAAGCCTCAGCTCCCGGCGGGTGGACGCTCCCGTGATTTCTTGACGACGTCGCCCGCGAACGTCCCTGCAGAGCAAGCTCGGGCGGTGTTCTTCCCAGCGTGCATCGGTGCCATGTTCGGCACCGTGGATGGTTCAGGGCCTTCCGTGTCCGAGGCCTTCTTGAAGCTGTGCCGGCGTGCTGGCGTGGACGTGAGCATTCCCGAGGGCATCACCGCCACCTGCTGCGGCACCCCCTGGAAGTCCAAGGGCCTGCCCACCGGTTACGAGACCATGTCCCACCGCACCCTGGAGACGCTGTGGGAGGCCTCCGATCACGGTCGGCTGCCAGTGGTGTGCGATGCGTCCTCGTGCACCGAGGGGCTGGAGACCATGCAGGAGCTGGCCGCGGATTCAGAGAAGTACGCGCCGCTGCGGTTCGTGGACGCCGTGGAGTTCGTCTCGGAGCACGTCCTGGATCGGCTCACGGTGTCCGCCCCGGTGCGTTCCGTGGCCGTGCACCCCACGTGTTCCTCCGTGCAGCTGGGCATCAACGAGCACCTGATGCGACTGGCCAATGCCGCCGCGGAACGAGCGACCGTTCCGTTCGCGTGGGGGTGTTGCGGGTACGCCGGCGACCGCGGCATGCTGCACCCCGAGCTCACTGCTGCCGCCACGGCCCCGGAGGCCGCCGAGGTCAACGCCACGTACTACGACGCCTACGTTTCCCTCAACCGCACGTGCGAACAGGGCATGACTGAAGCGACCGGCAAGCCGTATGAGCACGTACTGCAGGTCCTCGAGCGCGCGAGCAGGTGACGGGCGGCTGAGAGGGCCACGAGCGGCGTCGTTGATTGTGACGTTCCGGACAGCGGCGCCAATCGACCATGGCGTGCGGTAGCGGCGCCGTCAGACCGCCCGACGGGGATGCGGCACGGCTCGCGAGGCCGCTCGCGCCACCGGAACGGTCGAGACAAGGCACACGATCACGCCGAAGGCCAGGCAGCAGATGAAGCCGCGGACCGGGCCGATACCCAAGAGATCGCCCACGAACGGGCCCAGTACGGCGAGCACGAACGGCACCGCGAAACCGGTGTAGGTCAGGGTGTAGAAGACGCCGATGAGCGCGCCCAGTTCGTGGGGTTCGGCGATGATTTCCACCTCGCGCAGGCCGGAGACCATCATGATGCCGTAGCTGCAGCCCAGGATGACGGCGGCCGGAACCACCAGTAGAGCGCTGTTGAGTTCAATGGCCACGGCACCCAGCACCAGCCCCACGCTCGCCGCACCCAATCCCACGACCGACAGCGGCAACCAACCGTACGTGGCGAGTTTCGCAGCGACCGGTTGGATGAAGACGCCCGAGAACATGCCCACGCCAGAGATGAGGCCGAGGTAGGCGACCGGGTATGCGACGGTGTCCGTGACGAAACCGGGGATGCTCGTGAAGGCGACCGTTGCCGTGCCGAAGACCCACGGGGCCCACGCGGCGACCGCCCAGAAGAAGCGACCCGTCAGCGCGATGCGCGGCACGAGCGGCGGGCGCTTGACCCGCCCTTCGGTGGGGAACTGTGTTTCGGGGACGCCCCACACGAGGGGAATGGTCACAATCACCAGGGCGATGTGCAAGAGATAGGGCGTGATCTGCGGGCCCGGCAGGAACTCCGCGAACTGGCCTGCAATGAGTGGTCCGCCACCGAAACCCGCCGAGAGCACGATGGTTGCTCGCCGGGGTCCGGCCGACGGGCGATCCACGCACAGCTGCTTGATCCACGCCGAGCCCGAGGACATGGCCATGCCCACACCGAAACCCATGATCCAGCGACCCACGTAGAGCACCCACTCGGAAGCCTCGCTACCGGCGGCCAAAATACCTGAGGCCACGGCCACGAGGATCAGTGCCGGACGCACGACCGCGCGGCGGCCGTGGTGATCGGAAATGGGGCCGAAGATCAGGAGTGCGGGCACCAATCCCGCCGCATAGATGCCGAACATCGCGGTTACGGAGGCTTCCGAGATGCCGTCCTGGTCTCGGTAGACCTCGAGCATGGGTGCGAAGAGGTTGGTCCCGAACCCCACGGCGAACATCGCAAGTCCCACGCGGATCCACGTGCGAGAGGTGATGGTGCCACCCTTCGACGGAGAGTTGTTGTCACCGGAGACGGGCCGCGCATTCATACAGGGGACCTTACCTGTGATTCCCGACACGGTGGTCAGTAAGTCGTGCGCGGTGATCCAGGAGGGTCCGCCGCCTGGATTTCACATTCACGCTCCCCTGCCGCTAAGCTGGAGCAGTTGTTTGCGGGCACGCCTGCAAACTTCGGGATGTGGCGCAGCTTGGTAGCGCGCGTCGTTCGGGACGACGAGGTCGCAGGTTCAAATCCTGTCATCCCGACCAATGATCCCCTTGTCATCACGATCCGTGACGGCAAGGGGATTTTTCATATCTGGAGGCCGCAGTGACCACGCCGTTCGATCGCCGTTACGAGAAGCACGTTCCCGCAGTGACCGGCGAGAAGATCCGCCGCTCCCACGACACCTGGCACTGGCGCGACTCTCAGGTCCACCTGGATCGAGTGGGCCTCCCCGACGCGCCGGTACGCATCCTCCTGGTTCACGGCGCCGGCGGGAACAGCGATGCCTTCTGGCCGCACGCCGCACACTTCGCCTCGCTCGGTGCGTACGTCACCGTGCCGGACCTCCCCGGATACGGCATGACGGTGACGGAACATCCCGGGCGCATCCGTTACGACCATTGGCGCGAACTGCTGATCGACTTGGTTCGCCGCGAGGACGACGATCGTCCACTGATCATCCTGGGCGCCAGCATGGGTGGGCTTCTGGCCTACGACGCCGCCGCGGCCACCGGTCTCGCCACTCGCCTGATCGTCACGTGCCTTCTGGATCCCCGCGATCCGCACGTACGAGCACGATTGACCTGGCACCCGATGCTGGCACGGCTTGCCGGCCCCGGCTTAAAGCTGGTCCGGGGTCCACTGGCGAACCTGCGCGTGCCCATCCGATGGATTGCGGACATGCGGCACATCTCCAACGCACCCGGGTTAGTGCGTGAGGTCATCAAGGATCGACGTGGCGGCGGAGGTCGCGTACCCCTGGGATGGATCCGCAGCTACATGGAATCAACCCCTCTGATCGAACCGGAGGACTTCACAGACACTCCCGTCCTCCTGCTTCACCCCGCGGAGGACCTGTGGACCCCGCTGGAGATCAGCCGACCGTTCTTCGAACGCATCGGCGCCCAGAAGACTTGGCGGCTGCTCGAGAACTGCGGACATTTCCCGGCGGAGGAGCCTGGGTTCGAGCAGATGATGCGTGCCGTCCGTGATGAAATTCACAAGGTGTGAACCAGGCGTAGCAATCTGGGCTAGGTGTCCCCCATGAGGCGTATTAAATGTGTTTGCATTTAATTGCTGCACCGCTGTTCCCTGAATTCTCGCGGTTTCTACTGAACTTACTAATTAGTAGCTTTCTTCAAGGCCTATCTTAACTTCCATTTTTTGGCCCACAGTTAATCGCATATTCATGTTGATTTTTGCATTCGCACATGCCTAATGTGAATCCTGACTAGTGCGGTTGCTTGGGCAGCCGCGACATCATTCATTACATCGGGCGTTCATTCGGCGGGGGCTGAGGACGCGATCCGATTCACCAGGGGGAGAGCCTTGAGATCAATCACGTCCTTAGTTCACGACGCCTATAGCAGGCGCCGGACCGCAATTATCGTCACCGCATTGTTCTTGACGGCACTCGTCCCCCTCACGGTGGATAGCCTCGCGGAGTCCGGGTTGACCTTGTTGACCCTGGCCGGTGGTCTTCTGGTGCTCATCACCGTGGCACTGATCATGCGCGGCAGCGCGCTGGGAACAGCCAACCAACAGGCCGATACCCCCGTGAGCAACCGGGGTGGGATCAACCTGATCCTCTACCTCTCGCCGGTGATCTTCCTCAACATCGTCTTCCCGCTGGTCAGCCCCCAGATGGCCGCGGCGACGGTCGGAGGGGTGCAACTCACCTACGTCGTGCTGGCTTCTTCCATCACCGTCCCCTGGCTGGCTCAGGCTGCGTGCATGCCGTCGTACCGGGCCATAGGAGGGTTGATGGCCGAGCGCGACATGCAGAAGATCACTCGCCGCTTCTGTGAGGTGTGGCCCGCCATGTTCGCTCAGACCCTGCCTTTGGTTCTGGTCTTTGCGCTCCCGCTCTGGCTGGCCACCGGCTGGTCGCTCGAGGCCATGGTCGCCTACGTACTGCTGTGTGGTGCCCACGTTCTTTTCGTGCAGTCGCTCGTGCTGGCCAATGTGGGCGAACGCCGTGGTTTGTGGGCCGTTGCCTGGGGAGCCTATGCGTTGTCCTTGGCGCTGGCTCCGACCGTGTGGATCCTCCCTCCGCTCCTGGCCGCGGCGACTCAGATCGTGGCGATGGGCCGCAACCTGACCCATGTTCGGGCCTTCGAGCGACTCGGCCAGCGCAATTTCGCGGTGGATGTTCTGCGCGGGCTCCTGCTCGGTGCGGTGCTGTGGGCAGACAAGTTCGTGCTCTTCCTCGTCACGGACGGCACCTTCCAGGTGGTCGTGGTCTTCATGGCCATGCTCCCCGCGGTGCTCGCCTACAACTTCTACTTCGTGAACCTGGCTCCGCACGTTGATCACGCGGTGACCGGCCTGCACAAGGCCATCGAACACGAACCTCTTTCCGAAATGGCCTCGCGGTCCACCATGCTCAGCTACATCGTGGACCGCTCGGTGCTGCGCACCGGCGCGGTGGGAATGGTACTGACCCTGGCGGCGTCGTTGTTGTTGGGCGGATTGCAGCCCGAGAACGCGCTGCTGGCCGTGACCGTCTCCGTGGCCTCGTGGACATTCATGATGCTCACGCTGCTCAGCTACGAACTGGACTACATCGGCGAGAAGATCACCGCGCAGGCCCTCGGCGCCGCGCACCTGGTCGCCGCCGGACTGGCCTTCGCCGTGCTGGGCACCACCGGTGCGTACGCGCTGCTCCTGCTGGTCGACCTCGCCCTGGTGGTTGCCGCCTGGGCCCTCTACAAGCGGCACTGGGCGCAGCCTGAGTACACGTTGTTCTGGCGTCACGCCACGTCCTGGTAAACACATCCACCCACGCGTTCGCTACCTGCCCGCTCGCTTCGGGTAGCACGACGACGCCGCCCCGGCCGGGGATCGTCCGGCCCCACCGATCCGCTCTCGAGGAGCCTCCCCATGTACCCCTTCGTCCGTTCTCTCGGTAAGCACCGCGCCACCACCACCGCAACTGATCTCGTGCCCGCGCAGGAACAAGCGCAGAAGCATTACGAGGACGTGGACGTGGCCATCGTCATGGAATCCACCTACCCCTATCTGAAGGGCGGCGTGTCCGCGGTCGTCCACGACATCGTGACGGGTAACCCTGATCTGAGCTACGGCATCATCCACATCGCGTGGGACTCCAGCCAACCGCAGGAAGACCTGTACGGCATGCCGGAGAACGTGAAGTGGGTGCGCGTGATTTTCCTCAGCATGCAGGAGCACCGTCACGACTTCATGTCCGTGCGTCCCAAGGACCTGAACATGAACTCCGCCCAGCGAGCGCAGCTATCGAACCGGTTGTTCGACGCCTTGTACGCGCTGTCCGAGCACCGGGACACCGAGCCGCTGTGGGAGCTGATCGACGAGGGTTTCAACGAGCGCACCCGCGAATACCCACTGTGGGCGATCCTCGGTTCGCAGGAATTCATGCACGCGTTGACCGTGCGGATGCCGCAGCTGAACATGTCCCTGTCCGAATCGTTCTGGACCCTGCGCGGTTTCTTCTCACTGGCCTACGCGATCCTCGGCGAGACCATGCCCCGGGCCCGGGTGTACCACGCACACACCACCGGGTACGCGGCGCTGCTGGGCGCGGCAGCAGCCCGGGATCACGGAACGTCCTTCCTGTTGACCGAGCACAACCTCTACGTGCGCGACACCGTCAACACGCTGCTGGATCGCAACATGGCGCTGTCGATCACGTCCAACGACTACCGGACCTTTGACGTCTCCCCCGAGCACCGCGCGTGGATGGCCTGGTGGATCGAGATGGGGCACTTCTGCTACCCCAGCGCGGAGGTCGTCACGTACCTCTACCCCACCGCCATTACCGAAGCCGCTGAGCTCGGGGCAGACATCGACAAATCCGTGGTGCTGCCCAACGGCATGATCATCGAGGAGTTCGAGGACAAGTACCACAAGCGCCAGGCCGCGGTGGAGCGGATCGCCGCCGATCCGAGCGAGCACACGTGGAAACTCGTGTACATCGCTCGCGTGGTGCCCATCAAGGGGCTCATGGATCTACTGTCGAGCATGGATCTGCTCCGCAAGGCAGGGTTCCCCAATCTGCACCTGGACGTCCTGGGCCCCACCGAACACGTCCCCGAGTACTACGAGGCGTGCCTGGCCAAGATCGAGAGCCTGGGTCTGCACGACATGGTGACCATTCACGGCACCGTGAACGTACGGGACATGCTCGACCAATTCGACCTGTTGGTGCTGCCCAGCTACAACGAGGGTCAGCCCATCGTGGTCCTGGAAGCCATGGCCGCCGGCATCCCCACGGTGGGATCCAACGTGGGCGGCATGAGCCAGCTGGTCGGGGACGATCTGAACACCAATGACGGCCGTACCTGGGGTGCGTGCGGTGAGCTGCTGTCCCCCGGTGACGTGGAGGCCATGGCCCACCAGATCCAGGCCGTGATCGGTGACGTGGACCGTTACCGTTCCTACTGCGTCAACGCTCGCGGCCGCGTGGAGGACTTCTTCCAGCTCCACGAGGTCATGTCTTCCTACAACAAGCTCTACCGGATGCTCGGCAACATGGGCGAGGAGCGGAACTTCGAGTACAAAGCCGGTGAGTCCCTCATGGCCAGTGCCCAGCCTTCCGAGCGCGCTTCGTGAGTGAAGCGCCCGGAGTAGCCGGCGTCACTGACGTCGCTGCAGTCGCCGGAACGGGCGGGGTGGGCGCGTGGATTCGTTACGGCTGGCCCATCAGCCCCGAGCAGATCGACTTCGCGGCCGAGCACTACCGCGTGGCCATCCTGCAACCGTGGGAGCTGGACGCCGCCGCGGAGTTGAAGCGCCGCCGCCCGGACATGACCGTGCTCTGTTACAAGTGCCTGTCTTCCACCCGCAGTTACGAACCCGGCCCGATTTACAGCTCCGGGGTGTCCTATCCCGAGGCGCAGGACACGTGGTTCGCCCGTCGGCTCAACGGTGATCGGATCCAATGGGCCCGGTACGAGGGGCACTGGCAAATGGCCGTGTGGTCCCCCGAATACCGGGACCGCTGGGTTCACAATGTGGTGTCCGAACTGACCGATTCGCCCTTCGACGGCGTGATGGCCGACAACGACGTGTTCGACGACTACTACGGCCTGGACCTACCCATTCAGGATGCCCAGTCCATGGCGGATTTCCGCAACGGCGTGGGGCAACTGGTGCATGCGGCGGGGAAGGCACTGAACGACGTCGGCAAAATCCTGGTGCCGAACATCGCCGAATCGCGGCGCGAGCCCGGGCGGTGGAACAGTCACGCGGCCTACGGTGGCGGCTTCGAGGAAGTGTGGTTGGGTTTCAGCCCTGTCGACCTCTTCGATCCGGAGACCACCGAGGCGCAGCTGCCCCAGGCTGACGGACCCGGCATCAGCATTCTCCGGGTGCCCACCGACGGCAATGATGACCACCCCAATTTCGAGTACGGCCTGGCCGCGTTCTGGATCTTCGGCGCGGGCCGCGGGGCCTATTCAGCCACCGCTCACGACGACTACAGCCGCACCCAGCACGTCGCCCAGCTCGACTGGGACTTGGGCGATCCGGTGCACGAACCGGTGCGGCGCGGCCACACCTGGTGGCGAGAATTCACGCACGGCTGGGCAGCGGTCAACTTCAATTCCGACCGCCGACGACGCCGCCGCGTGCGGGTGCCCCACGGCATGGTCGACGCCCAGGGCCAACCGGTCGGCCCCCGTCTCGTGCTGCAGCCCCGCCGCGGTGTGGTGTTGCGGCGGGGCTGATCAGACGGTTGGCGGGGTTCCTGTCAGTCACGGGAGATTCACGCGGTGGCATCTTTCCGATTCAGGAACTGTGTGGTGATCCACGTGATCACAGTGACCGCGAGCGCGGACACAACCGCAACCAGTGCCACGCTTCCCGGGGTCATGGCCGCCGCATTGAACACGGTGGATTCCCCGCCCATGAGCGTGGTTCCGAGCTGGGTGGTGAACGTGGCCAGGGCGTAGGGACTGGCGATGGCGGCCGGCACACCCATCATCAGAGCGACGGTGGAAATTCCCGCCCCGATCAGTGCGATCGCCACCGGTACGGCGAAGGACCGCAAGAACGTGGAGAACGCCGATTGCAGAGCAACCACGGGGATGCAGCCGACCACGATCACCAACGAACCGAGCCAGTACGTGCTGGGCAACCACCCCGGTATCTGAAAGGCGAGCTTGCCCATCACCAGTACGGTCAGCAGCATCACGACCTGCATGGCCGCGGTCAGCGTGGAAATGGCCACGACCTTGGACAACACCACTGTGTGGGTGGGCACGGACTGGGACATCAGCGCATTCCAGTTCCCGTTCCGGTGTTCGGGCCACCACACCAGTGAAGCGAGTATGCCGACGCCGACCGGCAACAGCGCCATTCCGTAGAACCCGATGGAGCGGATCCACAGGGTGTGCCAGCCGTCCTCGAACTCTCCGCCGCTCGACAGGGTGCTCAGGGATCCTGAGAACACCGCCATGATGGGGAGCAACACCACGACGAGCCAGCTGAGTGAGCCCTTGAGTTTCATGAATTCTGTCTGGATGACGTTCATTGCTACAGCTCCTGATGATCGAATCGAGCCGTGATGGCCAGGAATGCTCCCGCGCCGATCACGGTCAGCGCGATGATGCTGAGAACGGGCATGTCGAAGTAGACCAAGTCCATGCCCACGTAATCGGCGGGCTGGGTCAAGGCGTAGTAGCCCCACGGGGTCAAGTGCGAAATCCATGCGGGGAAGGCAGATCCGAATACGGCCAGGAACAGTCCTCCCACGCCGATGCCCAGGCATACCAGCTGATTCTCGACCACGGCCGAGATCAACACGTGGGCCGCGAGTACCACCACGTTGATGAGCGTGACCGACACCGTGTAGGACAGCCACAATCCGGTGGGGAAGGGGTCGGTCACACCGGCGAGCAGTCCCACACCGGCGATCAGTGCGCTTTGGAGCACCGTGGCCGCGATGACCAGCAACCCGAGGGCCAAGATTTTCGCGCGACACAGCTGGCCTGGTGTGGTCCCTGATCCGGCGGACAGCATCCAGCCGTTGCCGCGGTGTTCCACCTCGACCAGTCGACTGGCCATGACCGACAGGAGGATGGGATAGATCATGGTGATCGCGAAGCTCATACTGGCCAGCATCAGCTTCCAGGGGAAGCCGTCCCCCTGAGCATCCGCGCTGAACGCCCCGGAGGCCAGCGCCCTGAACATGGTCAAACCCGTAACTCCGAGGAGCATGATCAGCGGCAATACCAGGACCTTCAAATGTCGCATTTTGGCGAACTCATTGACCACGAGTGTGCCCAGCGATTGCTTGCTCGATGACGTGGTTGTGGGTGCTTCGGACATGGTTGCGGAGCTCATAGTCCCCCCTGATGAGTCAGGTTCATGAAGAGGTCTTCCAGGTTCTGTTCTTCCCGACGGACATCGAAGACATCGATGTCCTGGCGGACGAGCGTGGCCACGGCTTGGGCGGTTCCGGCATCGTCCATGTTGGAGATCCGCACGGTCTCGACCGGGCCGGACTCCGTGGGAGTCATCAGGACTTCGCTGGAGTGCTGCGCCCCAGCGGAATGGGCCAACAGCTCTCGCGCTTGCCTGGGCTGGGAGCAACGCACCAGAAGATTGGGAATCGTCGAGGCAAACAGTTCTTCGCGACTGCCCTGGAAGATCATCTGCCCGTTACTGAGAATCCCCAGGTGCGTTGCCGTCTTGTCGATCTCGCCCAGCAGATGCGAAGACACCATCACGGTCACGCCGGCTTGGGACAGATCATGGAGCAACTGACGAATTTCTTCGATACCCGCGGGATCCAGGCCGTTGGTGGGCTCGTCCAGAATGAGCAGTGACGGTTCTTTGGCCAGAGCCATGGCAATCCCCAGGCGCTGCTTCATACCCAAGGAGTAGTTCTTGACCTTCTTGTCCATCTGCTTCTGGAGCTTCACGGCATGAACCGCCCGGTCGATCTGCAAACTGCTCAGATCTGCCAGTCGCTGCACGATGGCCAAGTTTTCGCGACCGGTCAGATGGCTGTACCCGGGAGGATTCTCGATCAACGAGCCGATATGGCGGAGGAGTCCCCGCCTGGTGCTGCGAGTCATGGGTTCGCCCATGATGGTGATCGACCCCACTGAGGGCTGAATCAGGTTGAGCAACATTTTCATGGTGGTGGACTTGCCCGATCCGTTAGGACCGAGGAACCCGTACACGCTCCCCGCAGGAACCCTCAGATCGAGGTTCTCCACGACAGTGCGGTCGCCGTAGGTCTTGCTGAGTTGATCCGTTTCCACTAGATATGTCATGCCTCTACGGTGCGTCACCGGGGCATTCGTGCGGATCTCCCCTGAGGCTTATCTTGGGCTATGTCTTAAGGCATAGCCCCGAACCACCCGAATCGGTCATGTGAGGTTATGGCCGGTCGATATCGACCACACCGGTCTCATATGCGAGTACCACGGCCTGCACACGATCCCGGACCTGTAGCTTGTCCAAGATGTGCCCGACATGGACCTTGACGGTCCCCTCGCTCAGGACGAGTTCGGCGGCGATCTCCGCGTTGGACAGGCCCTTGGCCAGGTGTTGCAGGACTTCGAGTTCACGCGGCGTCAGCCGTTGAATCCGAGGATCCTCCCGCGTCTCAGTGCCGCGGGGTGGCGAGAAGTGCCCCAGGAGACGTTTGGTCATCACCGGCGAGATCACGGCGTCGCCCCGGTTCACATGCCGGATCGCGGCAACCAGTTCCTCCATGGGGCAGTCCTTCAGGAGAAACCCGCTGGCGCCGGCCTGAAGTGCGTCGTAGGCGTACTCGTCCAGGTCGAAGGTGGTCAGAATCAGAACACGGGGAGCTTCGGTCCCCGCTTCGGAACCGAACCGTTCCTGGATCTGTCGTGTCGCCTCCACCCCGTCCATTTCCGGCATGCGGACGTCCATGAGCACCACGTCCACCGGTGTGGCCTCCAGGACGGACAGTGCTTCACGGCCATTACCCGCCTCGGCAACCACGTCCAGGTCCGGATAGGCACCCAGCGCCATGCCCATCCCCATGCGGATCATTTCCTGATCATCCACGAGTGCGAGTCGAATGGTCATTGCTGTACTCCTACGGGAATGTGCACATGAACGCGGAATCCCCCGGTTGCGATGTGTCCGGTTTCCAGGGTGCCGCCGTAGGCGCTGACACGCTCCCGCATCCCGGTCAGTCCGTGTCCGCGCGAATCGCTGCTTTGTTCGGAGGGGCGAGAGGCACCGTCATCAACCACCTGAACGTCCACGGAATTCCGATCGAAGGTCAGCTCAACCACCGCTTTGCTGTGCTGCCCGGCGTGCTTGCGCGTGTTGGTGAGGGCTTCCTGGATGACTCGATAGATGGTGAGTTCCAGTCCCGTGGACAGTGTGGGCCGCTGTCCCGCGGTTCGAAAGTCCACCGACAGTCCTGTCCTTCGAGTGTTGTCCACCAGCTCGTCCAGTTGGTCGATCCCGGGTTGTGGGGCACCACTGACGGAGTCCTCGGAACGCAGGAAGCCAAGCATGGACCGCATTTCTGTCAGTGCACCGCTACTGGTGTCCCTGACCATCGTCATGGCCTGTTGAGCACGATCGGGATCGGAACGAATGGACGCGATTGCTCCGTCGGACAAGGCCACCACGCTTCCCAGGTTGTGGGACACCACGTCGTGAATCTCTCGAGCAATACGATTGCGCTCCTCGGCAAGGACCATCCGCTCATGGGCCGCTTGTTCCCGCTCCAGGTCCAGAGCCCGCTGCTCCAGACTGTTCACGTACTGCCGCCTGACTTTCAGCACGATGCTCCACGTCCAGGCCAGGACAACTATGGCGATCAGAACGCCCACGTCGCCCAGGTTGACGTATCCGGCACTCAGCAGTTGCTGCATCGCCAGAACCACCCAGATAACAGTCGAGGCCAAGGCCGGCACCGTGAAGTACCACGCAAACCGAAGGGTCAGGCTGCACAACGACAGCAAAACCATGACGTCCGCCACCAGGACATCGATGCCCAACAACAACTGCACATAGGCGGTTGCGGCCGTCAGCAGGAAGACGGCCACGGGCCAGCAATGACGGAACAAGAATGGGGCACACAGCGCTGCAAAAATGACCAGGCCGATCTCGACCGGCAGCTCCCGCGGCAGGGCTCCCAGTCCAATCGGCAGGTTGTAGACGAACACCACCGCCACGATCACAAGGTCCAAGATCCTGGTTCGTCTGGAGGGAGATTGGCGCACTGACCCAGCGGGGCGTCGTCCGGGTGCGGTCTCGGCATGCAGAGCGGTGCGTGCTGGCTCCATGTTTCCACGCTACAACGCTGCCCCTGGGCGGCCTGTGATGGAATCGACCCATGACTGATCAGCAGCGCCAGCGCCCGTTCGCCCAGGTCGATGTCTTCTCCCGTGAGCCCTACATGGGCAATCCGGTCGCGGTCGTCCTCGACGGTACGGACCTCAGTGACCAGGACATGGCCCGGTTCGCGCGGTGGACCAACCTGTCCGAAACCACGTTCGTTCTCCCGCCCACCACGCCGGACGCCGATTATCGCCTCCGCATCTGGACTCCCGGCGGTGAACTCCCCTTCGCGGGTCACCCCACACTCGGCTCGGCGCACGCCTGGCTCGAGGAGGGCAACACCCCCCGCTCCAGCAAGGTCATCGTTCAGGAATGCGCCGCGGGCCTGGTCGAGGTCCGCCCCACCGACGACGGCGCTCTGACCTTCGCCGCGCCGCCCACCTCGCGCTCGGGAAACTTCGATCCCGCTATGCTCGAGCAGGTTACCGCGGGACTGGGTCTGGATGACGAAGAGATCGTGGCCCATCAGTGGGTCGACAACGGGCCGGGGTGGGCCGCGGTCCTGCTCCCCTCCGCAGACGACGTCCTGGCCATCGAACCGGATTACCCGGCGCTGGGGAATTACAAGATCGGCGTAGTGGGCCCCTATCCGGTGGGCAGCCCGCAGCAGTTCGAGGTCCGCGCGTTCGTGACCGGCACTGGCGGCTACGAAGATCCCGTCACGGGAAGTCTCAACGCGAGCTTGGCGCAGTGGCTCATGAGAACCGGCCACGCGGCGTCGTCGTACGTCGCTCAGCAAGGCACGGCCATGGGGCGCCGTGGTCGCGTGACCGTCACGTCGGATACGGACCAGAAAGTGTGGGTGGGCGGGCACTGCACCACGTGCATCAGCGGATCGGTGCTTCTGTGACCGGCCGCCAGGGCACACCGGCCGAGGCGCGCCTGGACCTGGTCTTCGACGGCCGCTGCGGCTTCTGCACCCGCGCCGTGGGATGGGTCCACAGACTCGACCGGCACCACCGCATCAGCACGCACGCGTACCAGGAACCGGGCGTGCTGGAACGCTTCGGCCTCACCGAATCACAAGCTCACACTGCAGTTTGGGCTGTGGTCGGCGGGACGAAATCAGCCGGCGCAGCCGCCGTGGCCGACACCCTGGACGCCGCTCTCGGCACCCGCATCTTCGGCAAGCTTTATCGGCTCCCACCAGTGCGAATGCTTCAGGACCGCGTGTATCAATGGGTCGCGGACCACCGGGGAAAGTTCCCCGGTGTCACGCCGTGGTGCGAACGTCACCCGGAAGAGTGCGAGCCCAGAACTACGTAATTACACGAATTTCCGCAGCTCACGAGCGGCGGCTTCCGGGTCGACAGCCTCCGTGACCGCCCGAACCACCACGATCCGTGACGCACCGGTCTCGAGCACGGACGGCAACCGTTCGGCGTCAATCCCGCCGATGGCGAAGAACGGTTTGTCCCCTGCGTGTTCGGCTGCGTACTTCGGCAGTTCCAGCCCCACGGCGGCGCGTCCGGGTTTGGTGGGCGTTTCCCACACGGGGCCGGTGCAGAAGTAGTCCAGGCCCTCGTCTGCAATCGCGCCGTCCACTTGCTCACGGGACAGGCACGAGCGGCCGATAATCACCTCATGGCCCAGCAAGTGGCGCGCCTGCGGGGTGGTCAGATCACCCTGCCCCACGTGGAAAACATCCGCACCGGTGAGCATGGCCACGTCCGCACGGTCGTTGACCGCGAACAGCTTGCCGTGTTCCCGTGCAACCTCCCCGAGCACTTCAATGGCCTCGATCTCTGCCGCGGCTTCGAGCTTCTTGTCGCGGAGCTGGATGATGTCCACGCCACCCTCGTACGCGGCATGCAGGAATTCCCGCAGGTCACCGCGCTCTTTTCGCGCAGTGACACACACGTACAGCTTGGCGTTCGCGAACGCGTCACGCCTGCGGGTTCCCTGATTCTGTTGCTCACTCATGTGGCCATGGTGCCACGGGTCACGGTTACACTGAGAGGTACCGGTCACACGACCGGTCGTTCCACGGGAGTCCGCGACTGTTGCCCCGGCAACCACCGCAGCGGGCTGAGAGGGCGTGAGCCGCCGACCGTAAACCTGATGCGGATCATGCCGCCGGAGGGAGTGTTGTGGCACCCATGCCACCCGTCCATCACCACAGTGCGCCACGGCATGCAGTGGTTGCGGGCGCTGGCCTGATCGGCCTGGCGACCGCTTTCGAATTACGACGCCGCGGCGTAGCCGTCACGCTCGCAGACCCACGTCCCGCTTCGGGCGCCACTCACGCAGCGGCGGGCATGTTGGCACCGATCGCCGAAACTCAATACGGGCAGGAAAGCCTGTATCCCCTCATGACTGCCTCCGCGGTGGAGTACCCCGCGTTCATCGAGCGGGTCTCCGCGGCTTCCGGACTTCCCAGCGGATATCGCACGGAAGAGACGCTGGTGGTGGCAGTGGATTCTGCGGACGCACACAGCCTCCAGGATCTTGCCGTTCATCAGCGGGCCGCGGGCATGCACGTGGAGAACATCACCACACGTCAGGCTCGGAAACTCGAACCCGCGCTGGCCCCGCATTTCGCCGGTGCCATCAGGGTTCCCACGGACCACCAGGTTGATCCGCGGTTACTCGCGGCATCTCTGATGCAGGCCCTCGACGCGCCCACCATGGATACTTTGGATGGCGCCGCCGACCCCGGCCCCGTGCACTGGTTCCACGCCAAGGTCGAGCGGGTTCTGTCGACCCGCGGTGCCGAACCGCAGGTGACCGGAGTTCTCCTGGAGGGAGGCGAGACGGTCGAGAGCGACGTCGTCATCCTGGCCACAGGGCTGAACGCCGGCGATACGGGACAGTTGCCCACGGACCTGAACCTGCGGCTGCGCCCGGTGTACGGCGATATCTTGCGGCTGCGCGTGCCCGACTCGTTGCTGCTACCCGGCGAGGAGCACTTGATCACGCGGACTGTACGCGGGCAGGTCAACGGCCGGCCGGTATATCTGGTGCCCCGCGCGGATCGCACGCTGGTGCTCGGCGCGACGAGCCGCGAGGACGGCCGCGACTCCGTGCTGGCCGGCGGTGTGCACCAACTGCTGCGGGACGCGCGTGCGATCCTGCCCGCCGTTGACGACTGCGATGTGCTGGAAATGCTCGCCCGCGCCCGACCCGGAACGCCCGACGACCTGCCCTACATGGGGCTGTGCTCCGTGACCGGCTTGGTCATCAGCACCGGGCACTTCCGACACGGCATTCTGCTGACCCCCGTGGCTGCTCGGCTGGCCGCGGAACTGGCGACCGGCGCCACGGACCCGGCAGTGAACCACCAGCACGACCACGAATTCTTGACCTCGACCGATCCCGCGCGGCATTCTCCCGCGCACCCCGAGAAGTAACAGGTGAACACCATGAATACCGCCCCTCACGACACCATCCTGGTGAACGGCAACCACGTGCCCCTGACCGAAGGTCTGTCCGTGGCCGATGCCGTGGCCGACCTGACCGGCCGCGACATCACCGCCGCAGGCCGCGCCGCTGACGGCAAACCGCTGGGCATCGCGGTGGCACTGGACCACGCGGTCATCCCGCGTTCCCGTTGGTCCGACACACTGCTCGAAGCCAACCAGACCGTGGAAATCGTCACCGCAGTGCAAGGAGGTTGAGATGACCACCGACGAGTTGATCATCGACGGCGTGACCCTCGGTTCCCGACTCATCATGGGTACTGGCGGGCTCACCGATCTGGCCATGCTGGAGCGCGCGCTGCTGGCCTCCGGCACCGAGCTGACCACGGTGGCGGTGCGGCGGTACTCGCCGGGCCCGGTCGTTGGGTCCGGCGCCGGGTCGGCCGCTCCCAACGGGAGCGATGCTGCCGCTGGTGAGGCGGCGTCGTCGCCCCGGGACAGTCTCTACGGAATCCTGCACCGCAACGACATCAAGGTGCTGCCGAATACCGCCGGTTGCTACACCGCGCGTGACGCGCTGCTGACCGCCGAACTGGGCCGAGAGGCCCTGGAAACCGACTGGGTCAAGCTCGAGATCATCGCGGATGAGGACACACTGCTCCCGGACGGCGTGGAATTACTCGACGCCACCGAACAGCTCGTGGCGCGCGGCTTCAAGGTGTTCGCGTACACCTCCGACGACCCCGTTCTGGCGCTGCATCTCGAGCAGGCCGGCGCCACGGCGGTGATGCCGCTGGGCGCCCCGATCGGCACGGGGTTGGGCATCTTGAATCCGCACAACATCGAACTCATCGCCTCGCGCTCGAAGGTTCCGGTGGTGCTGGACGCCGGCATCGGCACGGCGTCCGAGGCGGCGCTGGCCATGGAACTCGGTTGCGACGCAGTGCTGCTTGCCTCCGCGGTGACCCGCGCGCAGAATCCCGTGAACATGGCCCAGGCCATGCGATACGCAGTGGAGGCCGGGCGGTTGGCGCGTGGCGCGGGCAGAATCGCACGCCGCACGCACGCCGTGGCATCCTCGCCGATGGCCGGACGGATCGGCACGGATAGTGACCCCGCCGGTGAGGATGTGCCCCGCGGGGACTGGCCCGCGCCGTCAGCTTCATCCGCCCCGTCTCAATTGGAGTCGCACGTTTCATGACCGCAACGTCCCCGTTCCCGCCCCTGGTCGAGCCCGGGCCGGAACTCAGCCACGAAGAACTCGAGCGCTACTCACGCCACCTCACGCTTCAGCAACTAGGAGTGGAGGGCCAACGCCGCCTCAAGAACGCCCGCGTACTGGTCATCGGAGCCGGTGGGTTGGGGGCCCCGGCCCTGCAGTACCTCGCTGCCGCGGGCGTGGGAACCATCGGCGTGATCGATGACGACGTGGTCTCCGTATCCAACCTGCAGCGCCAAGTGGTGCACGGCATGGCGGACATCGGCCGCCCCAAGGTCGATTCCGCCGCGGACGCCGTGGCCCGCCTCAACCCCCTGGTCACCGTCAATACGCACGGCGAGCGCCTGACCACCGACAACGCCCTGGACATCTTCTCCGGGTACGACCTGATCATGGACGGCGCGGACAATTTCGGCACGCGGTATCTCGTATCCGACGCCGCCGAGCTCGTGGGGATTCCAGTCGTGTGGGGGTCGATCCTGCGCTTCGACGGCCAGGTGTCCGTGTTCTGGTCCGGCCAGGGTCCGGTGTACCGCGACCTGTTCTCGGAGGCACCCGCGCCCGGGCAAGTGCCTTCCTGCGCAGAAGGCGGCGTGCTCGGCATGCTCCCGGCCACCATTGGATCCGTCATGGTCACCGAAGCGCTCAAACTCATCACCGGCGTCGGCCGGCCGCTGGTCGGTCGCGTCCTCATCCACGACGCCCTCGCCCAGACCTGGCGCGAGCTTACCGTCCTGCCGGACCCCGACCGCCCTCCGATCACCGATCTCTCCCAGGTCGCCGTGGCCTGCGGGCTCCCCACCGACGACGACGCCGCTCCCGCCTCCCACGAAACCCTCACCGCCCCTGAGCTGGCCGAGCTGCTGACCTCCCGTTCACTGGGCGAAACGTCCTTCACGTTGATCGATGTGCGCGACGACTGGGAGCGGGACCTGGTCTCGATCCCGGGATCCGTGCCGGTTCCGTTGCAGGAGATCCTGGATCGCGGAGTGTCTGCATTGCCGGATTCGGTGGAAGGCAATGTGGTCCTGCACTGCAAGGCCGGAGTGCGCTCCGCTCAGGCGCTCGGTGCGTTGCGCGCGGACTACGCGTTGCGGGAGGACACCGTCAAGCACCTGGATGGTGGAGTGCTCGCGTGGGTCGATCAAGTGGACCCGTCGCTTCCGCGGTACTGACAAGGTTCAGCCCTGAGAGGCAACATGACAGGGATCTGACCCCCTTTACAGAGACACGTGTCACCATTAAGTTGACGGCTGCGCCACCCGGGCTGGCCGTGTCACTGAGGAGAGATTGTGCCCAACACTAAAGTTGCTGCCCCTCGCGTCTACGTGGTCACCGGAGCTGGATCCGGCATCGGTCAGGCCACCGCCGCTCAGCTCATCGAAGAAGGCCATCGGGTCATCGGCGTTGACCTCAAGAACACGGAAGTGGTCGCGGACCTCTCCACCGAAGAGGGCATTGCCGGAATGGTCGAAGAGGTCTCCCAGCTGACCTCCGTGGTGGACGGTGTGGTCGCCAATGCTGGCACCTCGCTGCAGGCTCCACTGGACGTGGCCATCAATTACTTCGGCGCGGTGGGAACGGTCGAAGGGCTGCTCCCCCTGCTGAACAACTCCGATGCACCCCGCGTGTGCATCACAGCCAGCGCTGCGTCCCTGCACCCTGCCAATGATGACCTTCTGAACGCGATGCTCAATGGTGATCGCGCAACCGCCGCAGCCATCGGTGAGCAATTGGTGGCCGCCGGCGGAATGGCCGGTTACCTCAACTACTCCTCCTCCAAGCAGGCCGTGGCCCGCTGGGTCCGGCGCAACGCCACCACCGAACGCTTTGCCGGAGCCGGCATCTCGCTCAACGCCGTGGCTCCGGGTGTGGTGATCACGCCGATGACCGAGGCACTCTTCGCAAGTGAGGAGGGCCGCCAGCAGATGGAACAGAACATGCCCTCCCCGCTCAACGGCCCGGCCCGTGCCGAGGACATCGCCGCCGCCATTTGCTTCCTGACGTCCGTCGGGGCGGCCAAGGTCACCGGCCAGGTACTATTCGTGGACTCCGGTTTCGACGCCCTCTCCCGAGGTGACTCCTCCTGGTGAACCTGTTGGAGTTCTAGCCGCCCCGGTCAGCCCAGCAGGATCACATCCAGGGTGCGCGGGCCATGGACGCCCTCCACTCGTTCCAGCTCGATATCCGATGTGGCAGACGGGCCGGAAATCATGGTGGTGGGCGCGGTGGGCTCCACCCGGGCCAGTGCTTCCGGGATCAGCTCCACGATGGAATCCAGCGGCACGATGCAGATGTGGTGATCCGGGACCAGTGTGATGGCGCGGCGGCCCTCGTCCTCGCGACCGGACAGGAAAATCGTTCCGGTCTGCGCGCAAGACACCGTGGACGAGGTCACCACCGCATCCACCCGGTTCAGTTCCCGAACGCCCAAGGCTGAGGCCTTGCCGCCGTCGTTGGGATCCACAATGGCCCTACGAGCAGCGGTGTCATCCGGCAAGAACGCTGTATCGAATCCCGCGGGAATCACGTAGCGCGCCGAGGCACCCAGCTGAGTCGCGATTCGCTCGGCCACGGTCTCCGCCGTTTCGCGGAACACGTTGGCCTTGTAGTCGACCAACCGGTCCTCGAGCATGTCCACGATCTCTTTGCGAGACAGTTCCGAGGTCTTCCGGTACGCACGCGGGGTCTTCGGCACAGCCGGGGAATCGGCCAGTGCCCCGCGAATGCGGGCGAGGATCTCAGTCTTGGCGTCCGCGGTCATCGCTGCGCTCCGTCCTGGTCGTTGTGGCCACTGCCGGACTGATTCGGCTCGGCGGCAGTCTGATCTGCGCTGTCCTCGGTGGCCGAGGATGGGGGTACGACGCCGTCCTGCCGCAGTCGCTGCTCGGTCTCGCCCTCGTGCTTCTTCCACCAGTTGCGGAAGGACTGCTTGGGCGGTTCGGGGATGTCACGCTGATCCGTCCAGCCACCGACCATGCCGGGCAACCAACTGATCGCGTGATCACGGCCGGCCACCACGCGGCCCAGCGGCAGGCCCTTCTCCGCCAGGGACATGCGCTTGCCCGAAGACATCACGAACGAAGCGCCCTTCATCATGGCGTCCATCTGGGTGGGGATCCTCTTGGCCGGCGCGGACTTGGAGATCTTCCGCCCGGCGGACCTCACGGACGCCGCAACGTCATTCGCGGCCCCGCGCACAGCATCTCCGCGAGAACGCGATCCCGGATCGGTTCGTTCGGAATCCGCGTCACCCGTCAAGGCCTTCTCCGAACGCCAGTTGTCCGCGGACTCGGTTGCGGGATCGTGCGAAACGGGAGCCGGGGCGGCGTCGTCCTGGGTGCGTTCGCCGTGCTGGGTGCGAATGTCCTCGTCACGCAGGTGCACCAGGATGTCCGGGATGTTGATCTTGACCGGGCACACCTGATAGCACGCGCCGCACAGGGAGGACGCGTACGGCAGGGAGGCGTTTTCTTCTGAAGTGATGCCCGTGAGCTGCGGCGACAGAATCGCGCCGATGGGACCAGGGTAGGTGGAACCGTACGCGTGACCGCCGGCGTGCTCGTAGACCGGGCACACGTTGAGGCATGCGGAGCAGCGGATGCAGTGCAGCGCGGAACGACCGTGGGGGTCGGACAGCACCGCGGAGCGGCCGTTGTCGAGCAACACCACGTGGAAGTTCTGGGGCCCGTCGCCGGGCGTCACCCCGGTCCACATGGAGGTGTAGGGGTTCATGCGCTCGCCCGTGGACGAGCGCGGCAGCAGTTGGTAGAAGACCTCGAGATCCTCGTACGTCGGCAGCAGTTTTTCGATGCCCATGACGGTGATCAAGGTGTCCGGCAGTGTGAGGCACATGCGGCCGTTGCCCTCGGACTCGACCACGGACAGTGTGCCGGTCTCGGCAATGCCGAAGTTCGCGCCGCTGATGGCCACGCGGGTGGTCAAGAACTTCTCGCGCAGGTGCTGGCGCGCAGCTTCCGCAAGGACCCGCGGTTCGCTCGTGAGCTCGTCCGTGGTTTCGGGCATCTCGCGACGGAAGATCTCCCGGATCTCCTCACGATTCTTGTGAATGGCCGGCACCAGGATGTGCGAGGGCTTGTCGTGGCCCAACTGCACGATCAGCTCCGCCAGGTCGGTCTCCGTCGCGGTGATGCCGTGCTCTTCGAGGTGCGCATCAAGGCCGATTTCCTGGGTGGCCATCGACTTGACCTTGATGACGTCCGTGGAACCGGTGTCCTGCACAAGCTCCCTGACGATGCGGTTGGCTTCATCCGCGTCACGCGCCCAGTGCACCACGCCGCCGCGTGCAATCACGTTCCGCTCGAAGTCCTCGAGCAGTTCGGGCAGGTTGGTCATGACGCGTTCCTTGATGGCCGAGCCCGCATCGCGCAGTTGCTGCCAATCCGGGACCTCCCCCACCACGTTGGCGCGTTTGCCGCGGATGGTGTGCGTTGCGTGCCGAATATTGGCGCGCATCTGCTCGTTCTTCAGTTCTTCCTTGGCGGCCTTGGGGAACGCGACCTGCGCGTGCAGATTGCCCTGCCCGTGCACGGGCCGCACCGCGGGCATGCCCAGATTGGTGATGCTCATCGGTTACCTCCAACGTTCGACGCCGCACGCGCGCCCTGCGCGGGAATGGACAGTTCCACGGGCCCCTCCACCACGAGGGGGTTCTCCTTGGTCGAGGCCAGGATTTCCACGAAGTGCACCGTGCGCACGGGTGCCTTGCGCTTGGACGCGGCACCACCCAAATGCATCAGGCAGGATGCGTCACCGCCGGTGCACAGGGAAGCGCCCGAGGCTTCAATGTTGCGCAGCTTGGCCTCCGCCATGGCCCCGGAGACATCCGGGTTCTTGAAGGAGAACGTGCCACCGAATCCGCAGCATTCATCGGCGTCCGGAAGCTCGCGGTAATCGATGCCACCCACGGACTTCACCAGTTCCTTCTGCCGGTCCCCCAGCCCCAACAGGCGCATGCCATGGCACGAGGGATGGTAGGTCACGGTCTCCGGGAACCACGAACCGAGCTGCTCGGCGGCATCGGTCACGCCCAGCACATCGATCAACAGTTCGGACAGCTCATACGTGTTGGCCGCAACGTCCGCGGCCTGTTCGGCCAGCGCATCATCGCCGCATTTGCGCGCGACCATCGGCTGCTGGTGGCCCAGCGAGGCGACGCACGAGCCGGAAGGCGCCACGGCGACGTCGTACTCGACCTCGGTGAAGGCCTTGACGTGGTTGCGAATCACGGGCATGGCGTCATCGAAGTAGCCGCTGTTCACGTGCATCTGCGAGCAGCAGCCCTGCCCCTGCGGGAACACCACTTCGTGGCCGAGCCGCTCCAGAACACGCACGGTGGCCAGTGCGACCTTGGGATACATGGCGTCCACGATGCACGTGGCAAACAGTGCGATTCTCACAACTTGATCTCCGAAACTCGAGGCTCCTGTGGTCTGACCATGCTAGGTGAGTGAAGGTGATCACACAAGCAAGCACTGCCCCCCGGTCGCAACGAAAGGCGCCGATCGTGACTGTTCAGTGTGACGAGCATCATGTATGCTTCGTGGTCTGACCATTGTGGTCCGACCATACAGAGGGATCACACCGGAGCGCACAGGAGACAGCGTGACCACATTTACCGCCATGACCGACGCCGTGGGTGGCAGTGTCGGACTTTCAGCCCTGGTGGGCTGCATCCCCTTGCTCACGTTCTTCGTGATGCTGCTGGCGTTCAAGACCAGCGCGCACGTTGCCGGCCTCACCGCTCTGGGTGCCGCCCTGCTCGTCGCGATCTTCGGGTTCAACATGCCCGCGCAGCTGGCCGCATTGAGCGCCACCCAGGGTGCCGTCTACGGCTTGTTCCCCATCGTGTGGATCGTGGTCATGGCGCTGTGGTTCTACCAGGTGACGGTGCTGTCCGGACGTTTCGAGGATCTGCGCACCATCTTCGACACCATCGGCGGCGGCGACCTGCGTATCCAGGCCATGCTGATCGCGTTCTGCTTCGGCGGCCTCTTGGAAGCCCTCGCCGGTTTCGGTGCGCCCGTGGCAATTACCGCCACCATGATCCTGGCGTTGGGCCTCAAGCCACTCAAGACCGCCACCGTGGTACTGATCGCCAACACCGCGCCCGTGGCCTTCGGCGCCATCGCCATCCCCATCACCACCGCCGGCGTGCTCACCGGCCTGGATCCGGCCCACATCGGCGCCGTGGTCGGCCACCAGGCACCGTTCTTCGCGTTCGTGGTCCCGTTCTTCCTGCTCATGATCGTCGACGGCGTTCGGGGCCTCAAGCAGGCCTGGCCCGCAGCGCTGGCCGTGGGCGGTACGTTCGCCATCGCCCAGTGGTGGTGCGCTACGCACTTCTCCTACGAACTCACGGACGTCGTGGCATCCTTGGCCGGCCTGGCCGCCGCCGTGATCCTCATGCGCTTCTGGAAGCCCAAGGGCACCGAGGAGGTCCGTGCGGATCTGGGCATTGATCGCCCCCAGAGCGTGGAAGGCCTCACCCCCGTGCGTGTGTGGATGGCTGTTCTGCCCTACATCCTGGTGGTCGTGGTCTTCGGTATCGCCAAACTGTGGACCTGGGGTGTCAATATTCCTCAGGCACTGGCCGCCACCGACATCAAGATCCCGTGGCCCGGCCTGCACGGCCACCTGCTCAACTCTGCCGGTGAACCCATTTCCGGCTCCGTGTACAACTTTCAATGGCTCTCCAGCCCCGGCACCCTGTTGTTGATCTCCGGCTTGCTGGTCGCCATCATCTACTCGGTGTTCAACCACCACGGCCGCTTCAAGCTCACCGTGGGCAACGCGATTGCGGAGATCGGGCGCAGCGCGTGGAAGATGCGCTTCTCCGCCCTGACCATTGCGTCCGTGTTGGCTCTGGCCTACGTCATGAACTTCTCCGGCCAGACCATTTCCATCGGTACGTTCGTGGCCGGGCTGGGTGCGGCGTTCGCATTCTTCTCCCCCGTCCTGGGTTGGGTGGGCACCGCCGTGACCGGTTCGGATACCTCCGCCAACGCGCTGTTCGCCAACCTGCAGAAGACCGCCGCTCTGGAATCCGGACTGGATCCCTACCTGATGACCGCTGCCAACACCTCCGGCGGCGTGGTCGGCAAGATGATCTCGCCGCAGTCCCTGGCCATTGCCGCGACCGCAGTGAGCATGCAGGGGCAGGAGTCCAAGATCTTCCGTTCGGTGATCCCCTGGTCCATCGGCATGCTGATCGTGCTGTGCGGTTTGGTGTTCCTGCAGTCCAACGTGCTCGCTTGGATGCTTCCCGCCGCATAGACTTGGCGATGCATAAACCGCCCGCCACTCGTGCATCACGGGTGGCGGGCGGTTTTCTTTCAACGACCGCAGGAGGATCGCATGGTTGCCACCCCCGCCTACACGGTGGTGTTGAACTGGCTCGAGGAGCAGTTGCGCCACGGGAAGATCCGGGTGGGCGACAAGCTGCCTGCAGAACGGGCTCTTGCGGAGCACTTCAGCATTTCCCGGGCGTCCGTACGCGAGGCAATACGCATCCTCGACGCCATGGGCCTGGTGCGCTCCGCCACCGGATCAGGCCCGCAAGCCGGCGCCACGGTGATCTCCGAACCCTCGGCCGCTCTCGGATGGGCACTGCGCATGCACATCGCCACCAAGGCACTGCCGGTCAAGGACGTCGTCACCACACGCCTCATGCTGGAGACCCAGGCAGCCTGGGACGCAGCCTCGGGCGAGAACGACGATCACACCGACCGGGACGACATCCTGAGCCGTGCCCGCGATCTTCTGGACCGCATGGACGACCCGGAGATCTCCAATGACGAGTTCCATGCCTTGGACGCCCAGTTCCACCTGCTCCTGACCTCCCTGGCCGGCAACGTGGTACTGGAGACCATCATGGTGTCGCTGCGCGAGGCAACCATCGGCTACGTGCAGGAGACGGTAGCGACCCTTGAGGATTGGCCAAGCATCCGCGCCACGCTGCAAACCCAACACCGGGACATCTTCACTGCAGTGACCGATCGCAATGGGAAACTAGCGACACGTTTGCTGCGCGATCACATCACCTGGTTCTACAGCCTGGTACCCCGAGCCGAAAAGTAATCGCAGACCAACCAGCACCACGTTATCTGGTCTGAAAAAAGTAGTGCGGCCCCTCCTGGTCGAGAGGGGCCGCACTCTACTTCTCATGGTGCTGACGCGACGGGAGTCTCGGAGCGTCACGCAAGGTGATCCAAGTCTTCCGGAGCTCTAACCGGGGAGGGCCGTACAAGACCCCCGCCGCGAGTTCAGCGTGACCCAAGCTTTCGTGCTGCGGCGCCGTACACTCACCGCATCCACTCAAGGTCCTGAGCCGGTGAACACTTCCTTCGTCGTGTTCATGTATTACTTTGCCGCACTTCACCACCGGGGGAACATGGCCAAATGGCCAGAGTTGAGGCCTCTAACCTGTTAAAAGCCTGTGAGTGAGTTCACTGGGTCAGATCTTCGGTCAGTTCGGGCTCGACCAGACCGCTCTGGATGCCCGCGATCAATACCTGCACACGGTCCCGTGCACCCAACTTGTCGCACAGTTGGGACACGTAGGCCTTCACGCTGCCGTGCGAGACTTTCATCTGCTCCGCGATCTCGTTGTTGTTGAGCCCCTTGGCGATCCAGCGGAGCGTTTCCAATTCGCGGGTAGTGAGGTCAGGGACGAAAGATTGCTGACTCGCCATGGCCGGGTTTTCCACCGGGGCTGAACTGGCCGCACCGGTCCGGCTTCGACGCACGGAGGGCACCGGCACATCACCCAGAACATTATTGGCCAGGGAATTCGCCACGGACTGCGAGAGTGTCATTTCATCTTCGCGCACCTGCAGCACCGCAGAAACAATTTCTTCATGTCGAGCGTCTTTGACCAGATATCCGGAGGCGCCGGCCCGCAGCGCGGGCACAACATACTCCAGAGTAGAAAAGGTTGTGAGGGCCAGGACTTTAGAGCGCGGAGCCTGCTGAACGATTTGCGCAGTGGCCTCGATCCCATCCATTCCGGGCATTCTGATGTCCATGAGCACCACATCCGGATCCAGCTCCAGACACTTCTGCACGGCCTCGGCACCTTCGGACGCTTCACCCAAAACTTCGAAACCGGGTTCGGCATCAAATAAATTCCTCAACGCGTCACGCATGAGTGGATGGTCATCTACCAGAATTAGGGTGCACAAACTCATAGTCTGATCATAAACTGATCCCATGAACACTCCTCATGCCATTTCCCGCATCCATACTGACCAAACCGGCTCTTTATCGAGTTTCAAACGGGCCCTCGCCGCAACACTGATCACGTGTTCCTTCCTGTTCACACTGGGCGCTCCCGCCTTGAGCGCTCAGCAGGGTCCCGCAGAGAAGGGCCCCAGTTCTGTCGTGTGCCGCTACTTCCCCCAGCTCTGCGGCGGGTGGTAATCGGCACTCAAGCGGGATCCACCTCCGTGCGGGAGGGTTTTAACCGCACCAGCCCACTGCCAGTCTGGCTTCGTGTCACTCTGGTGCTTTTCGCTGCTATTGCACTCTTCGACGATCTCCGGGCGCTGGAGCCCGAGGACCACGCCGCCACGACCACGGTCCTGGTAGCTGCTCAGATGATCCTGAGCTACGGTTCGTTGGCCTTGGTGGCTTGGCGTCCAGGTATGGCGAGCACGCTGCTCCTCGTGCCGCTCGTGCTTGCGCTGTTCACCCACAGCTACGCGTTCACCCTCATTTGCGCGGTGATCGTCACCATTGCCACGGTGAGTATGCTGCCGCGTACGTTGACGCTGGTCTACAGCTTGGTCCTCGCAACATGGACCATCACGGCCGTGGTGGTGGAGAGCACCACGGATGCCCTCTGGCTCATGGGTACACCGCTCGTGGTGGGCGTGATCACCGGTGTGGCGCTGCGCTTCTTCGTGATCCAGCACCGGGAGAACAAGGCTCGGCTGAGGAGCATCGAAGCAGCCCACCAACAGCTGCGCGAACAGGAACGGTTAGAGCTCGCGCGAGACCTGCACGACGTGGTGGCACATGAACTGACGCTCGTGACGATGCAGGCTGCTGGGTCCCACCGCCAGAATGACCCTGCTGTACTGCACGAGACCATTTCGACCATGGAGAACGCCGCCCGATCCGGTCTGCAGGAGCTGCGGACCTTGCTCCACATCCTGCGTGAGTCTCCGGGGGCGGTGACCCGTGATGACACGTCTTCCGGGTTGACCACGGGCTCTCTGGAGAATCTGCTTGACTCCTTGACCGCAAGCCTTAACGCGGCTGGTTTTTCCGTCACGGTGAACGCCGTGGACGGCTTCGACAAGCTACCCACCTCGGTACGTGGTACCGCCGCGCGCATCCTCCAGGAAGCGTCCACCAACATCATCAAGTACGCACCGGCGGGTTCGGCGTGCTTGTTGTCCCTCACCACGGATGCCAATTCGTTGCTGATTCGCACGGAGAACGAGATGCAGCACCATGGCCGCGCCCCTTACGAGGAATACCCGATGACCTCGGGCTACGGATTGCACGGAATCCAGGAGCGCGTGGCCCTGCTCAACGGTGAGGTGACTTACGGGCCCCGCGCCGATCGCTGGGTTCTGGACGTGCGGATCCCGTTCAACGATGCATGAGCCCGCAGCACCTCTCACCGGGGATCACGCCGCACGAGCGGTTCGCGCCGTCGTGCTCGCTGTGCCGCCCGGCGCTGTGCTTTCCTACGGCGACGTTGCCGAACTCGCGGGGCTGAGTTCCCCCAGGCTGGCCGCGCGCATCATGTCTCGCGGTCTTGCCGGGGACGACGTCGCGTGGTGGCGGATCGTGCGCGCGGACGGCTCCCTCCCGGATCACTTGCAGATCGCCGCCCGCGAGCACTACCTCGCCGAGGGAACCCCGCTCAAAGACACCGACGCGCATTTGGTCCAGGTCAATATGCGCTCCGCCCGCTGGGACGATCCTCCGGAGGTTTTCCCGGACCACGCGGATTGAGCGAACCTGACAATCTGCGCTCAGTACTCCGTGGGTCCAGCGACCTCAAAGAACGGGCCCTTGGGCTCGAAGACCCGACCGGTGAGTCGTTCGTACGCTTCCACGTAGCGTGCACGGGTTTTTTCGACCACGTCCTCCGGCAGCTCCGGCACGGGGCCGTTGCCGTCCCAGCCGGACTCGTCGGAGCGCAGCCAATCGCGCACGTACTGCTTGTCGAACGAGGGTTGCGCCTGACCCGGCTTGTAGGTCTCTGCGTCCCAGAATCGGGACGAATCCGGGGTCAGCACCTCGTCGCCCAGGGTGATGGCGCCCCGGTAGGAATCGAGTCCGAATTCCATCTTGGTGTCGGCAACGATGATGCCGCGTTCGCGGGCGATCTCCTCCGCCTCCAAGTAGATGTTGAGCGACAGCTCGCGCAACCTGTCGGCCACCGCGTTGCCCACCACATCGGCCATTTCCTGGAAGGTGATGGGTTCGTCGTGTTCGCCCAGCTCGGCCTTGCCGGTCGGGGTGAAAATGGGGCTGTCCAGACGATCGCCGTCGTTGAGTCCTTCGGGGAGTTCCACTCCGCACACGGACCCCGAGGCCTTGTAGTCCTTGAGTCCCGATCCGGTCAGGTACCCGCGCACGATGTTCTCGACCGGGAACATGGACAAGTTCTTACAGATCACGGCGCGACCGCGCACGGACTCGTGCACGTCGGTCGTGAGGATGTGATTGGGGATCCCGGTGAGTTGTTCGAACCACCACAGCGACAGCTGGGTCAGGATGGTGCCCTTGTCCGGGATCTCGGTGGGCAGCACCTGGTCGAACGCGGAGATCCGGTCACTCGCGAGCACCAGCACGGATCCGGCGCGGTACTCTGCGTTGTCATTGATGGATACCCCTGTAGCCCGCAACCGGGATTCATCCGGGATGTAGAGTTCGCGGACCTTGCCGGAATAGGCGTGCTTCCAGCCGGGAATCTCGGGTGGTGCGGGATGCTCACTCATGCTTGCTCCTCAGCTGTTTTCGGGAGGGTGATGCGACCCTCGGCGGCAGCGAGCGCGATATCACTGCGGTAGTGCGCACCGGGGAGGGAGATCAATTCCATCCCACGATATCCACGCTCGCGTGCCTCGTTGAGATCCGCACCGTGTGAGACCACCGCCAGCACGCGACCGCCGGCGGCAACAATGTCACCAGCGTCGTTCCTGGCGGTGCCGGCATGGATCACGTGCGTCTCTTCCACGGACCCGACCTGATCCAAACCGGTGATGACGTCACCCTTACGTGGGGCGCCGGGGTAATTCTGAGCGGCGAGAACCACGGTCACGGATGCGCCGGGCTTCCACTTCAGTGCGCGGTCCTCGGAAAGGCGGCCCTGGGCGGCGTCGAGCATGAGTTCCCCGAGCGGTGATTCGAGCATGGCCAAGACGGATTGAGTTTCCGGATCCCCGAAGCGCGCGTTGAACTCGATGACCTGCACACCGCGTTGGGTGACCGCAAGGCCGCAGTAGAGCACGCCAGTGAAGGGTGTGCCGCGGCGTCGTAATTCGTCGACCACGGGGCGGGCGACGCGCTCGACGACCTGCTCGGTGAAGTCCTCGGGCAACCACTCGAGAGGCGTATAGGCGCCCATGCCACCGGTGTTGGGGCCCTGGTCGTTGTCGCGCACGCGCTTGAAATCTTGTGCGGGGATCAGCGGCACCACGCGTTCACCGTCCGTGATGACGAACAGGGAGACCTCGGGGCCGTCCAGGAATTCCTCGATCACCACGGAACCGCCGGCCTCGATGCACTCGCGGGCGTGAGCTTCCGCGCGATCACGCTCGTCGGTGACCACTACTCCCTTGCCCGCGGCCAGGCCGTCGTCCTTGACCACGTGCGGGGAGCCGAACTCTGCGAGCGCCTCGCGCACCTCGGTCATGTCCGAGGTGGCTACGGCGCGGGCTGTGGGCACGTTCGCGGCTGCCATGATCTCCTTGGCGAACGCCTTGGATCCCTCGATGTGAGCGGCCTCCTTAGAGGGGCCGAACACTGGGAACCCGGCCTCACGCAGGGCATCACCCACGCCGGCTACGAGCGGCGCCTCGGGCCCCACGACCACGAGATCAGCGTGCAGCTGGCGAGCCAGCTCGGTGACCGCTTGCGGGTCCTGAGCATTCACGGCGTGCACCGGAACGTCCTGAGCGATCCCGGCGTTACCGGGCGCGGCGTGGACTTCGCTGACCTTGGGATCTGCCAGCAGGGACTTGATGATCGCGTGTTCTCGGCCGCCTGGGCCCACTACCAAAACCTTCACTTGCTCAGCGTATCGGCACCGGGTGCACCTACTCCAACGTTTCGCATGATCGCGCTGACATACTGGGTTGTATGCACACATTCAGTTCTGAACAGGCCGTCGATCTCGCCGAGGTGGAGCGCAGCGGCTTCGTGGAATCCCGGCATCGCGGTTCGGCCGTGGTGTTGGCTCCGGACGGTTCCGTGGCCCTGTCCCTGGGCGCCCCTGACGAACTGATCTTCCCCCGCTCCACGCTCAAGCCCTTCCAGGCCATTGCGTCGATGAAGGCAGGCGCGCCTTTGCGCGGGGACCAAGTGGCCATCGCGGCCGCCTCGCACACGGGCACCTTCGACCATCTGGACGCGGTCAGCTCCATCCTCAAAGCAGCGGGGCTGGGCCCGGAGTCACTGCAGTGCCCTCAGGACTGGCCGCAGGACGAGGACACCCGCGCGTGGCTGATCCGCACCGAGCGCGGCAAGAACCGCATGTGCATGAACTGCTCCGGCAAGCACGCGGCGTTCCTGTGGGCCTGCGTGGTCAACGAATGGCCGCTCGACAGCTACCTGGATCCGCAGCACCCGCTGCAGAAACTCGTGGTCGAGACCATCGAGGACTTCTCCGGCGAACAGGTCCAGCACGTGGGAATCGATGGTTGCGGTGCGCCACTGACCGCGCTCACCTTGACCGGGCTGGCCCGCATGTATTCCTCGCTGGGGCGCGCCGCTCGCAACATCCAGGCGGACGCCCGCGCCGCGACAGTCGCGACGTCCATGCTCGACTATCCCGAATACGTCCAGGGCCCCGGTCGCTCCAACACCGTGATCATGGAAGAGCTGGACGTGATCACCAAGCTTGGCGCGGAAGGCGTGCTCGGTCTGGGCACGCGCGGCGGTTGGTCCGTGGCCATCAAGATGCTCGACGGCTCCTCCCGCGCCAACGCGCTGGTGGGCCTGACGCTCCTCGACCAGGTGGGTGCCATCCCTTCCGACGACTCCGCTCGCGTCCTGGACAAGGTCCTGCGCCCGATTACCGGGGCCGGCAAACCCGTGGGCGCCATCAAGCTCGCCCGTCCCGTTCTGGACCTGCTCGACTGACCGGTAATCCCAGACGGCTCCGCACTGACCGAATCGCAACGAATTCTGGAGGCACCACACCGTGAGCGTGCGTCGCAAGATCAATCCCGCGGACGGCACCCTGGCGTTGGCCCAGTGGCGTGAAGACCCCGAGTCGACACCGCGCAAGACCACAGCCTTGGCAGTGCGCTACTGCTTGGAAGAACTGGCAACCCGAGCCGAGGGCAATTCCGTGGAAGTACGAGTGCCCCCGTTCGGTGTCACGCAATGCGTAGCCGGACCCCGCCACACGCGCGGCACGCCCCCGAACGTGGTGGAGACGGATGCAGCCACCTGGCTGGGGCTTGCGACCGGTCACCTCGAATGGGCGAGTGCCGTGGCGAACGGCACCGTGGCGGCGTCGGGGACCAGGACCGATCTCTCCGACTGGCTACCGCTGTTCGGCTGAAACGTCTGTCAGCAAACCCCCGGCCCGCTCCGAGGGCGCATGTGCGTGGGGCACGGCAACCCGCGATAACCTGGAACCCATGAGTTCCGTGCCCAACAACACCCCCGAATCCGCATCACATGACTCCTCGCGCGAGGAGAACATGACCATCCGGCGAGCACCCAATGTGCTCGCGTTCCTCATCACCGGCGCGATTCTGGGTGCCGTGGCCGGCTTCCTGTTCGGTCTTCTGGGCCCGTCCTCCCTGTATTACACGCGCGGCTCCATCGTGGGATTCTTCCTGGTCATCGGGGTGGTGGTCGGCGCCGGACTCGGCTCGGTGGTGTCATTGATCATCGACAAGATTTCGCTCAAGCGCAGCCGCGATGTCACCGCACAGGTTGATGACGTACACGACAGTGGTGACCGCCCCGGATCATGAGACACTTCTCTTGTGGTTCGATCCGATGGAAAACTCACTCATGACCTCTTCCCCGGCGAAAAAGGCCCCCAGGACGCGTGCGGCGTTTTCGGCGTGTGGGCCCCCGGCGAGGACGTAGCCAAACTCGCGTACTACGGTCTGTACGCATTGCAGCACCGTGGGCAGGAATCCGCGGGCATCGCCACGTCCAGCGGCGACCGCATCTCGGTCTACAAAGACATGGGACTCGTGTCCCAGGTCTTCGACGAGACCGTCCTCAACACCCTCCAGGGGCATGTGGCCGTGGGTCACTGCCGCTACTCCACCACCGGTGGATCGCACTGGGCCAACGCGCAGCCGACCCTGGGCGCCACCCCGCACGGGACCGTAGCGCTGGCGCACAACGGCAACCTGACCAACTCCGCTGAGCTGTACGACCAGCTCATCGACAAGTCCGGTTTCCCGTCCCGCGGCGAAATGGCCCAGGGCAACACCACGGACACCGCGCTGATCACGGCATTGCTGGCCGAGCATCCTCACGAGTCACTCGAGGACGCCGCCATGCACCTGCTGCCCAAGCTCACCGGTTCCTTCTGCTTGTCCTTCATGGACGAGACCACGCTCTACGCCGCTCGCGACCCCCAGGGCATCCGTCCGCTCGTACTGGGTCGCTTGGAGCGCGGTTGGGTGGTCGCTTCCGAGACCGCAGCTCTGGACATCGTGGGGGCCTCGCTGGTGCGCGAGATCGAACCCGGTGAGTTCATCGCCGTGGATGAGAACGGTTTGCGCACCCGCCAGTTCGCTGAGCCCAAGCGCGCCGGTTGCGTGTTCGAGTACGTCTACCTGGCCCGCCCGGACACCACCATCAACGGCCGTTCGGTCTATGAGTCCCGCGTGGAAATGGGCCGTCAGCTGGCCCGCGAACACGCGGTCGAGGCCGACTTGGTCATGCCCACCCCGGAGTCCGGAACCCCCGCGGCCATCGGTTACGCCGAGGCTTCCGGCATTCCGTTCGGACACGGCCTGGTCAAGAACTCCTACGTGGGCCGCACGTTCATCCAGCCCTCGGACACCATTCGTCAATTGGGCATCCGGCTCAAGCTCAACCCGTTGCGTTCGATCGTCGCGGGCAAGAAGCTGATCGTCGTGGACGATTCGATCGTGCGAGGTAACACCCAGCGCGCGCTGGTGCGCATGCTGCGCGAAGCCGGTGCAGCCGAGATCCACATTCGGATCTCTTCTCCGCCCATCAAGTGGCCCTGTTTCTACGGCATTGACTTCGCCTCGCGTGCCGAGCTCATTGCCAACGGTTTGGCCGTCGAGGATATTCGGGCATCTCTCGGTGCCGACTCTCTCGGATACATCTCCCAGGAGGGCATGGTCGAGGCCACCAAGCAGCCCCGGGAGATTCTGTGCACCGCGTGCTTCTCCGGCACGTACCCCACTCCCCTGCCGGAAGCCGACAAGCTCGGCAAGGCCGTGCTAGAAGCACCGGGCAGCACAGCGCCGTCGTCCAAGGACAAGACGGTGACCGAGACCGAACCCCAAGCCCCTGCCACCCAGGAGAAGACCGCATGAGCAACATTCAAGACGGCGCCAGCGCCCAGTCCGTGACCTACGCGAGCGCCGGAGTGGACGTTGAAGCCGGCGATCGCGCCGTGGAGCTCATGAAGTCCGCGGTCAAAGCCACCCACTCGACCAACGTGGTCGGTGGCGTGGGCGGATTTGCCGGTCTCTACGACGTCTCGGAGCTCACCAAGTACCGCAAGCCCTACCTGGCAACCTCCACGGACGGCGTGGGCACCAAGGTGGCCATCGCCCAGAGCCTGGACATCCACGACACCATCGGGTGGGACCTGGTTGGCATGGTCGTGGACGACATCGTGGTGGTCGGCGCCAAGCCTCTGTTCATGACCGACTACATCGCCACCGGCAAGGTGGTTCCCGAGCGCATCGCGGACATCGTGCGCGGTATTGCTGCAGCCTGCGACGCCGCCGAGACGTCCCTCGTGGGCGGCGAGACGGCCGAGCACCCCGGCCTCCTGGCTCCGGACGAGTACGACGTCGCCGGAGCGGCCACCGGTGTGATCGAGGCCGACGAACTGCTCGGCCCGGACCGTGTGAAGTCCGGCGACGTGATCATCGGCATGGCCTCCTCCGGTATTCACTCCAACGGTTACTCGCTGGTGCGCCGGGTCATCAACGTTGCCGGTTGGCAGCTGGAACGTCAGGTCTCCGAACTCGGCCGCACCCTGGGTGAAGAACTGCTCGAACCCACGCGGGTTTACGCCGCGGATGTCCTGGATCTGGCACGCACCTTCCCCGTGAACGGTGAGGACGGTCAGACCGGTCACGGTGTTCGCGGTTTCTCGCACGTGACCGGCGGCGGTCTTGCCGCGAATCTGGCCCGCGTACTGCCCGCCGGACTGCAGGCCACCGTGGATCGTGCCACGTGGGAACTTCCCGCGATCTTCCAGCTAGTCGGTCAGCTGGGTAACGTGCCCCTGCCCGATCTGGAGCGCACCCTCAACCTGGGTGTGGGCATGGTCGCGATCGTCGACCCCTCGGTAGCGGATGCCGCCGTGGAGCATCTCAACAAACGCGGTGTGAGCTCCTGGATCATGGGTGAAGTGGGCCCTGTGGATCCCTCCGCCAAGGATGCTGGACTCGATTGGGTCCAGGGCGCCAAGGGCGTGGACGGCGGCGGCGTGCTCATGACCGGTAAGTACGCCAACTGATTCGCCCCCGAGAGGGGCATAAAAACGCACAAGGAACCGCCCCAACCACTTGTGGTGTGGGGCGGTTCCTTGTGAACTACAACGTCCTTGGACCCGAAACGTGGAGTTCCACGTTCGCGTGACGCATGCGCTGCGCTGACTGTCTCGCGGGCCTCAGTGAGTGTCCGCGTACCAGGTCAGTCGTAGTCGGAGTACTTCTCCGCGTAGGCCGAGTAATCATCTTCTTCCTCGTGACGATCCTCGTGGTCTACGGCTCGGGAGGACGGTTTCTTGGACCGCAGCTCGCGCTGCAGTGCCGAGTAGTCGGTTTGCGGGCTGAAGTACTTCATTTCCCGCGCCTGCCGTGTCGCCTTCGCCTTTTGACGGCCGCGCCCCATGGCGTGACCCCCTCTGCGTCTCGTGTCCGATGGGCGGCACTGTTCAACGCACTGCGAACACAGTACGGCCCCGGAGTATCTTGTCAGTTTTTCGTAGGTCCAGGTTACATGCTTTACGCGGGGTTCGCGCACCCGTGACCGTGGGAGGTTCGTCCGATCGCGCCGTGGGCCCTCACGAAGGGTATATTACGCGCTCGGCATGTGATGAGAAACTCGTCCACACTCGTCACTCGAACGGAATGCGTTCGTAGCTGAGTACGTCCTCACGTGCGGGTTTCTTGCCTGAAGCCGCCCCCGGAGTTTCCGGGTTCACGGTGAACCTCATGTAGTTGTCCGCGGCATCATCACCGTCCACGGTGATTCTGTGCAGGTTGGGTACAGGGTCTTGCCCGTAGACCTCCAGCCAACGGGACCCCTCGGCCAAGGGGTAGTCGTCGTTGAACACGTGCGAATCGCCGTTGATGAGGTAGACGGGCTTCCCGAATTCTCTGGACAGCCGGGAAATTTCATCGACCGTTTCCTGGAAGCCACTGTGGGTCTCGGCCGTGGGGTCCGTGTACGACGGATCGAACATATCGGCCTGGGTCATGATGACTACCGCCCGGCGATGCTTCTGTTCTGCGGTGGCGAAGGTTTGGCGGATGACCTCCACATTGTTCTCGGTGCGGGCCTGCTCCTCTGCCAACTGTTCAGTAGTCGGCTCGCTCAATCCGAGTCCTGTCCAGGGAAGCAATCCGTTGTTGGACCCCTGAACGTTGATCACTCCGAAGCTCAGACCCTTCTGTTCGAAGGTGGAGTTCTCGGGGAATCCGGCGCTGACTTGCGAGTTCAGGTGCATGTTCTTCCCACCCAGGGTGTGGTGGGGTTCGGCGAAGAAAATGTGCCGCAGTACTGTCATCCGCTCCAACGGGTTGTACATGCCATTGTTCACGCGGTGGCAGTCGGTCCAGTCGTTATCGCCGGGGGTGAAGACAAACGGCATCGTGAAGCTCTCGAAATGCGAGTAGATCGTCTCGAAGTAGTCCGTATCGCACCGCTGGGATCCGGCCTTGATGTCACCCACGTGGGCAACAAAACGCAGCGAACCGTCCTGATTCATCTGTTCAATCTGAGACGGGAACTCCGCCAGAGCATCCGCACCGTACGGAGTATCGCCAATGACCCCAAAGGAGTATTGGTTGCCATTCGCTTTACCGTGGGTCGGCCCGGCGTGAGCCGGCGCGACCGCCCCTACCGCGAGCGCTGCGGTAATCATTGCGGTTGAAACTCGGACCGCAATTCGACTGTGGTGTGCCATGTTCGTCCCCCTGAGATGAGTGAACTGCCCCCGGAACTCGTCCACCGAGCCCCGGGGGCAGCGTAAGTCCGGCACGCAACGCCTCAGTGAACACCAGCCAAACAAGAGTGGCGAGCATGATTCGTCCGGGGCGACCCGCCAGCCGTCTTAGGGAGTGAAGCTGACCCTCTCATGACTGATCGAGCTCCCAGGCGATGGGCTTCCGCCGCCAGCGGCCCCCGCGACCTGCGGATTCACCGTGATCTTCAAGTAGTTGTTCGCCTTGTTGTCCCCGTCCACGGTGATGCGGCGCAGGTTCTCTACTGGCTCTTGGTCGTAGACCCCCAACCAGCGGGAACTTTCCGCAAGCGGGTAGTCAGCGTTGTACTCGTGGGAATCCCCATTAATCAGATACACCGGTTTAGCGAAATCGCGCGACAGCTTGGCGATTTCGGCCACGGTGCTCCGATACCCCTTGTGGGTGGTGGACGTGGGATTGGGGTGGTTCGGCCCGAACATGTCCGCGTGGGTCAGGATGATCACCGCGGGGTGGTTCTCACGTTCGGCCCGGTCGAAGGACTCACGCAGCACCTTGATGTTATTGGCCGTACGGGCCTCCAATTCGGCGAGCTGGCGTGCATTGGCCGTCTTGTAACCCCAGTCGTACCAAGGCGCCAGGCCGTTGCCCGATCCCGTCACGTTGATCACCGCAAAACTCACCCCTCGATGATGGAAGGAAGAGTTCTCCGGATACCCGGCGTCGACCTGGGTGGGGATATAACGCTTGTCCTGACCCAGGGTGCGATTCTTCTGGTCGAAGAACACGTTGCGCAGCACGGTCAGTCGTTCCATGGGGTTGTACCCGCCATTGGTGTCACGGTGACAATCGGCCCAGTCGTTGTCCCCCGGGGTGAACACCACGGGTGCGGAAAACTGGTCGAAGCGATCACGGATCGACGAGAAGTATCCCCAGTTGCACCGCTGCGCCCCATTCTTGATGTCGCCCACGTGTGCCACGAACTCCAAGGACGAATCACGATTCATCTGTTGGATCTGCTGCGGGAACATCTCCGTGAAGGTCGGATTGTTGGGTGTATCGCCCAACACCGCAAACGAGTATGCGCCTTCCTCCGTATCAGCCGCGGCAGCGGGTATGGCGTTGACGAACATGAACGACGCGACCGCCACGGCCAGTGTCGAACGGATCAAGGATCGGTATTGAATTGTCATGTCAGTTCCTCATCGAACGTGAAATTGCCCACTCCCCCGGGTCAGTTTCAGCCCCTCATGAGCCTATTGAGCGCACCTACTCACTGGTTAGTGCCTTTTCGGTGGACACCTTCATGTGCCTGCCGCGCTAGGGAAACCCTGTAGGGTCTTTGGGTCCGGGCGGTTACAACCGTCGCCTTTCTTTCAGTTCAGAACGCAGGTTCCGTTATGAGCTCTTCGTCCCGCCCGGTGACCGGGTCCGACGACGCCCCCGCGAGTTACCCTCACGACACCCACCCGGGCTTGGTTCCCGGTGTGTCCGTGGAGGAACAGCGCGTCCGTTATCGCACTGACAAGATCACCTTTGGTGTGGCCGGTGCGCTCATCGTTGGTTTCGTGGTGTGGGGTGCGGTGTCCACTGAGACCCTGACCCAGGTGGCGTCCACAGCCCTCACCGGTGTGGTCACGTACGGGGGCTGGATCTTCACCCTGCTGGCCGCAGTGGTTCTGCTGTTCCTGCTCTACGTGGGTTTTTCCCGGTACGGCCGGATCCCCCTGGGCAAGGATGGGGAAGCTCCCGCTTACTCCATGGGTTCATGGATCGCGATGCTCTTCGCCGCTGGCATGGGCGTGGGTCTGATCTTCTTCGGCGTGTACGAGCCGATCACCTATTACATGACTCCTCCGCCGGGTCGCGCGGAAGCCGAAACGTATCAGGCGATGCATTCGGCCATGGCCCAGACCATCTTCCACTGGGGTCTGCAGGCCTGGGCCATCTACGCGCTGGTGGGCGCAGCTGTGGGGTACGCGGCCTACCGTCGTGGCCGCCCCTTGTTGATGTCCGCCATCTTCGGCCAGCGCGCACACCTGACCGTGGGTGGTCGACTGATCGACACTTTCGCGATCATCGGCATCCTCTTCGCCACGTCCGCGTCGCTGGGGTTGGGCACCCTGCAGATCGGTAGTGGCCTGCAGATCGTCACCGGCATGGGCGAGGTGGGCAACGGCCTGCTGATCGGCATCATTGCCGTTTTGACCTGTGTGTTCTTGATCTCCGCCGTTTCGGGCGTGGCCAAGGGTATCCGCCGGTTGTCCAACTTCAACATGATCCTGGCAGCCGTCGTGGCGTTCTTCCTGTTCGTCGCCGGCCCCACCGTGTTCCTGTTGAACTTCATCCCCTCCGTGGTCGGAACGTACTTCGGCGAGATGTTCCAGATGATCTCGATGTCCGCCTCCTGGGGACCCGAGGCCGAAGAATTCATGCGTTACTGGACCCTGTTCTACTGGGCATGGTGGGTTTCCTGGGCGCCCTTCGTAGGTGTCTTCGTGGCGCGTATTTCGCGCGGTCGAACCCTGCGCCAGTACGTGACCGTGGTGCTCCTGGCGCCCACCCTGATCTGCGTGCTCGCATTCTCCATCTTCGGTGGCACTGCTATCTGGCTGCAGCGTTCCGGTGCGGATATCGCCAGCGCCGCCTCCCCCGAGGAAATGCTGTTCCTGATGCTGGGGGCCTTGCCCCTGAGTCAGATCACGCCCATTGCCATCATCATTCTGTTGGCCGTCTTCTTCATCACCTCCGCGGACTCCGCGACTTTGGTGATGGCCTCCATGTCGCAGCAGGGCAAGCCCCACCCGGACAAGAAGATCACCATCTTCTGGGGCTTGGCACTGGCCGGGGTGTCCTCGGTGATGCTTCTGGTGGGCGGTTCGGACGCGCTGCAGGGCCTCCAGGATCTGGTCACCGTTGCGGCATTGCCGTTCGCGATCATTCTGCTCGCTCTGATCCCAGCGTTCCTGCGAGATCTGAGCACCGACCCCATGAGCTTGCGCCACCGCTACGCCCGCAAGGCGTTAGACAACGCGGTGCGCCAGGGCATGGACCAACACGGTGATGATTTCGCCATCGAGATCCGCCACGAGAACGGTCCCGCTGCCGCTGGTCACGACGTGGATTCCACCTCGGAGCGCATGAGTGCCTGGTACCAGCGCACCGACGAGGATGACCGTCCGATTGATTACGACTACCGAGAGGACAAGTACGTGGAAAACGAACCCTCCAAGTAGCGTCCTCGTATGACGAAGCGCCGGTGGCCTCCTAGATAGGGATGGCCTCCGGCGCTTCGTTCTTTCGCCCCCGCCGACGACGCCGCTCGCACCACCTACTGCGCGAACGCTCCGCGCCAATGTAGGCCGTTCGTTGCACCGGCGCGGGCCCCGCTTAGGAACGGAAGGAAGCAGCGAGAGCCTCTACGGATCGACGACCCACCAGGATCGGATCCGTGGGCTCGCCACGGAGGAACGACGCCAAGACACCCGAGTACACGAGTTCCACGGCGTCGGCTAATTCCGCTGCCCGGTCTCCGGCCAGGGGACGAGCCAGATGGAGTAACCGCTTCCGCAGCAATGCCGAGTCCGCCTCCAGAACTGTCTGAACAGGTTTCGGCGGGTTGGAGATTTCCGAGGCGGTCGTCAGGAAAGCGCACCACCGTGCCGAAGGATGGTCACCGTTGCGGTACGCGAGGAGGGCGTCGAAGATCGCCAGCAACCGGGAGGTGTCGTCGGAGGCCTCGGCAACGTGCGCATCCCAGACCGCTTGCCAGTTCGACAGGCGGGCTTCGAGTGCTTCTGCCAGCAGCCCGTCCTTACTTCCGAAGTGTGCATAGAGCGTTGCCGCGGACGTTTCCGCCTCGCGCAAGAGAACGTCCACCGGGGTCGCTTGAACGCCGCGGGTGAACAGCATCCGGTCCGCAGCGTGCAGCAGCCGGGTCCGCGCCGGGGTTCTTCTCGCCATCATCAGGTCAACTCTAAACCGTGAACACTAGAACGTACGTTACTTTAAGTGTAACGATCGTTTTAGAAGGGATCACCCCCATGCGCCTCATCCTCAGCAGTATGGGACTCATTGCCGCCACCTACGGCCTGGCGCGGTTCGGGTACGGGCTGTTTCTCCCGCAGTTCCAGCAGGCGTTCGATCTCGACGGCGCTACCGCCGGCATGATTCAGGCGGGCAGTTTCCTGTCCTACTGCGTTGCCGCGTTGATCGCCGTGCCGGGAGCCAGATGGCCACGTCTGCTCGTTGTCTGCGCCGGGGCCTCCGCATCGACGGGTGCCCTTGCCGTGGCAACCGCCCCGAACGCCATGGTTTTTGGACTTGGCGTGGTCGTGGCCGGCGCGGGGGCAGGCTTTGCCACTCCGGGAACTGTAGGACTGATCTCCCGAAAGATCGGCGAGTCCCGGAGGGAACGCGCCCAGACGACGGTCAATTCAGGCACGGGGGCGGGGCTTGTCGCCGCGGGACTGTTGCTAGCCGGGACGTCCGAGAATTGGCGGACGGGGTGGATCGTCATCGCGGTGACGGCGATGCTGGCCACGATGGCCACACTCACGTCGTCACGATTCCGACATCCTCACCACGACCGACCCCTTAAGAGACAAAGCACCGACGACCGTTTTCGCCCGCACGATTTGCTGATGCTGCGACGCGTCGTAGTGATCGCACTGTTTACGGGAGCTGGAAGTGCTGCCGTGTGGACCTTTGGTCGAGGTGCCTTGGACGGTGCTTCACCAAACGCTTTCCCCGGTCAGTCCTACTCGGTCACGGCCTGGGTTCTGCTGGGTGCCATGAGCATTGTCGGTGCATTGGCCGCCAGATTGGTTCAGCGGTGGTCCTTGGGGTGGGCCTGGTCCGCAACCAACCTGGCCATGCTGCTCGGTACGGCGGGGGTGGGTCTGGTGCCAGGGCATCCGGCGATCACCTTTGCCGCCATCTCCTTATTCGGTGCCGGCTACACCGCCATGACCGGGGTCCTCATCATCTGGGCCATGCGCCTGACGCCTCGCACGTCAGCCGCGAGCACGGTGATCCTCTTCGTATCGCTCGCTCTGGGGCAAGCCGCGGGTGCCTGGTTCCTCGGCGCGCTGCGGGACCTCACCTCCCCATCTGCGATATTTCTTACAGCTGCCGCCATGGGGGCCCGGGGGGGGGGGGGGGGGGGCGCCCCCGCCCCGCCCCGGCG
>JAFAAV010000089.1 GCA_023426375.1 Actinomycetes bacterium
GGGCGGCCGTTGGCCAGGTACTTGTTCAGGCTGTGGGGGAGGTACTGCTGCACCATCCACACGTCAGGGATGTGCGAGTGCGCCAGGTTGGACAGGGAGATATCAATCAGTCGGTAGGTGCCACCCACGGGAAGGGCTGGTTTGACCACGTTGTCGGTCAACGCCCCCAGTCGCGATCCTTTACCTCCAGCAAGAACAAGTGCGAGAACCGTGGGACGCTCCATAGTCACCCTCCTGATTGTTGTGGCAGGGCACCAGAATAGCGGCACTGAAGGACCCGCACGTATGCCGTAAAGTGGTGTCCCATGGCCTCTATTGATTTTGCAGCTGAAATTCGCGATCTGCGCTCCACCTATGCGTCCGTGGAGGCCGTCACAGACGTTGCCGCGCTCGAGCGGGAAATCGCCGAGCTCTCCAAGCAGGCCACGGCCCCGGATCTCTGGGACGATCAGGACCGCGCGCAGAAGGTCACGTCGCAGCTGTCCCACAAGCAGTCCAAGATGGACCGCCTCAAGAAGCTCAACGAGCGCATCGATGACCTGGAGGTCATGGTGCAGTTGGCCGAAGAGGAAGACGATCAGGACACCCGCGACGGCACGGTGGAAGAGCTCGAGTCCATCCGTAAGGCGCTGGGCCAGCTCGAGGTCCAGACCCTGCTGGCCGGCGAGTACGACGAGCGCGAAGCCGTGGTCACCATTCGCTCCGGCGCCGGTGGCGTGGACGCCGCCGACTTCGCGGAAATCCTCATGCGCATGTACCTGCGCTGGGCCGAGCGTCACGGCTACCCGACCAAGGTGCTGGATACCTCCTACGCCGAAGAGGCGGGCCTGAAGTCCGCCACATTCGAGGTCAAGGCCCCGTACGCGTTCGGCACGCTCTCGGTCGAGGCCGGCACGCACCGCCTGGTGCGCATTTCGCCGTTCGACAACCAGGGCCGCCGCCAGACCTCGTTCGCCGCGGTGGAAGTGATTCCGCTGATCGAATCGGATGACACCGTGGAGATCCCCGAGTCCGAGCTCAAGGTGGACGTGTTCCGCTCCTCGGGTCCCGGCGGTCAGTCCGTGAACACCACGGACTCCGCAGTGCGCATGACGCACATCCCCACGGGCATTGTGGTGTCCATGCAGAACGAGAAGTCGCAGATCCAGAACCGCGCCGCTGCCCTGCGCGTGCTGCAGTCCCGATTGCTGCTGCAGCGCCAGGAAGAAGCGGACGCCAAGAAGAAGGAAATGGCCGGGGACGTCAAGGCATCCTGGGGCGATCAGATGCGCTCCTACGTGCTCAACCCGTACCAAATGGTCAAGGACCTGCGCACCAACTACGAAGAGGGCAATCCCTCCAACGTGTTCGACGGTGGCATCGACAAGTTCATCGACGAAGGCATTCGCTGGCGTGCCGACGCGCGCCAGCACGACGAAGACTAAGGAGCTCTCGTCCAACGACGACGCCGCCCAGCCCAGCAGGTGCCCCAGGGCACCAGGGCGGGGGAGCGGCGTCGTACTGGGCGGGACCCGCTGAAGGAAGTAACGGCCCATGGCCAAGAAGAAGAACGATGACGGCCGCCAGATCGTGGCCAACAACAAGAAAGCCCGGCACGACTTCAACATCTACGACACCTATGAGGCCGGCCTGGCACTCATGGGGACCGAGGTGAAGTCGCTGCGCATGGGGCGCGCGTCCCTGGTGGATGCGTTCTGCCAGTTCGACCGCAGCGGTGAGCTGTGGCTGGAACACGCGCACATCCCGGAGTACCTGCAGGGCTCGTGGACCAACCACTCGGCACGGCGTCGCCGCAAACTGCTGCTGCACCGCTCCGAGCTGGACAAGATCGCGAGCAAGACCCGCGAGGCCGGCTACACCATCATCCCGCTGTCGCTGTACTTCGTGGACAACAAGCGCGTGAAGGTGGAGATCGCCGTGGCTCGCGGTAAGCGCGAGTACGACAAGCGCCAGACCCTGCGCGAAAAGCAGGACAACCGTGAGGCCCAGCGCGCCATGCGGTACCGCAACATGGGGGCATAAACACGCGTGTTGACGCGTTACACGGGTGCGGCGTAAGCTGATGTGTCCGCGACCGAGAGGGAGCGGGTTTGGTAATTGAATACGGGGATGATCGGTTTCGACGATGTGAGTTGAGACAAGGGAAGCGGGTCGAGGACGCAGAGTTATCTCGTAAACGCTCTCTGCAAAACAATAAGTGCCGAATCTAAGCGCACTGACTTCGCTCTCGCTGCGTAAGTAGCGACAGCAGTCTGGCAGCCCAGGTTTACCTTCGACCTGGATCCTGCCATCAGCTAGAAGGTCACTGCTGCGAACGCAGGTTACGGGCGTTCGTGGGAATCTTACGTAACTGAGTTCGGCGGCCACCTGTGTGCGGGATGGCCGGAACTGAGAAACCTATTAGCACACTGCACCCGGAGAAGCCTTGACAATGCTGCATCGGACGGGGGTTCAATTCCCCCCATCTCCACTAGTTTGACTAGGCAAAACGCCGCTCCCGTTGACGGGAGCGGCTTTTTTGTTGACAAGCACCCTAAGATTCCAGCCATGGCCAGCATCAGAGAACGCCCCCGCAAAGACGGCACCACCACCTGGGCAGTCCTCTGGCGCGACACCGACACCGGCAAACAAACCTCCCGCACACTCCACACCCACCAAGACGCCAAAGAGCTCGCAGACTTCCTCAACGCCAACGGCAACAGCTTCGCACTCGCGGCCAAGGCTGCCTCGCGGATGCGTTCGACCGCGCCGACGGTGGACGCGGTGATCGAGCGTCACATCACGGGCCTGACCGGTATCAGCTCAGGCACCCGGAAGAAGTACCGGCGGAACTCGGAGCTGCATATCCGCCCGGTGCTGGGTGGGTTCCCCGTGGACAAGCTCGGCCGCGAGGATGTGGCCGCGTGGCTCAACGGCATGGAAATCGCGGACAAGACCAAACGCAACGTCCACTCGGTGCTCTCCGCTGCGCTCTCTGAGGCTGTGGACGCGGGCCTGATGGCCAAGAACGTGGCCAAGGGCCTCCGCATCGACGGAGGGTCCGCTGCGCGCCGTGAGCCGGTGTTCCTGGACAGGGCAGAGGTTGACCTGATCGTCGGTGAGCTCTCCGGCCAGCACGCGGTACTGGTCCGGTTCCTCGCTGACTCTGGGCTGCGCTTCTCCGAGGCCACAGCGCTACGCCCCAGGGATCTGAAACTCACCGCCGACAACGGCTCGGTGTTGGTCACACGTGCGTGGAAAGAGTCAGCCGAAGGCTGGGTGATCGGTGCACCGAAAACCAGGCGCGGCCGCCGCTCCGTCGTCATCCCCAAAGCCACCACCGAACTACTCCGCACCCACGTGGAAAGCATGGGATCCGGGGATCTGATCTTTACCGGCGGCGCCGGCGGTCGCCTCGGCAACGCACGCTTCCACACCGGCACCTGGCAGCCCCTCATGAACCGACTCGAGGACAAGCTCCACGACCGCCCCACCATCCACGACCTGCGCCACACTCACGCCTCATGGCTCATCGCCGCAGGCGTCCCCCTCACCGTGATCCAGCGCCGTCTCGGACACGAGTCCATCAAAACGACCAGTGACACGTACGGCCATTTGGCCGCAGACGCCGACGTCGCAGCCGCCGCGGCGCTGGACTAGCCCACTAGTCTTCATCCCATCACTGATGCACCCTGCAACAGACACCGCTCCTCCGCGCTCGCGTAGCGGATCCGGTCGCCGAGAGTCCGTGGTGTGACACCCAGTTCGTGGGCGAGGTCGTAGACGCTGGCCTGTGACTGGGCATGCGCGGCGAGAGTGTCCCAGGGGATGAGGAGGCGGGCGGCTTCGGCGCGCACGGACTCTTCCACGCTGGGTGGTTGGTGGCCGTCGTGGCCACGGGATAGGTGTACGAGCTCGTGGGTGAGCACGCACAGGCGTTCAGTGGTCGTTAGATGGGTGTCGAGCCAGATCGTCGTGCCGTCGGTGCATCCGGAGAGGCGTTCGAGGGGGATCGTGTGCACGTCGATGCCGAGCTCGATCACCGTAGCCCAGGGATCGAACATGTACCCGACAGTAGGCAGTGGCAGGGACATGCATAAGGGAAGCCCCGCGAGATTCGGTGTGGATCTCGCGGGGCTTCTTCTCGTTGCCGCGGGCTTGTGTGGTTACAGGCCGAGGGCGGGCAGGTCGGAGGGCTGCTTCTGGTCGATGACCACGCCGGTGGCGTCCTGGACGATGACCCAGCGCAGGTCGTCGTGCTCGGGTGCTAGGGCGGTGAGGTAGCCGTTGGCTGCCTGGTCGGCCAGTTCCTCGGCAGCGGGGTCGTCGCCGGGGATCTGCAGGGTGACCTTCAACGAGCCCTTGCTGGTGGCAGTGGCTCCCTGGTTGATGCAGCGCCAGTTGGCCGGGTCGGAGGTGCAGCCATCGGAATCGCGCCAGCTACCACCTTCGGGGACACCGTTGAGGGTCTTGGCCTGAGCTTCCATGGTCTCGGCCCAGGCTTCGGGGGAGTCGTCCGCGGCTTCGGTTTCCTCGGGTGCCTGAGTCTCTTCGGCTTCCGTGGTCTCTTCCGCCGGGGTCGGTTCCGGTGCCTCGGTGGTCTCTGCCGGGGCTGGCGTGGTCTCTTCCGGCTCGGGTTCCTCAGTGGCCGACGGCGTCGTCTGATCTGGCGTGGCTTCTGCGGCCTGGGTCTGCTCGGTCGTTTCCTCCGGTTCGGGGGCCTGTCCGAGGGTGCCGCTCATGGCCGCGCCGATGAGGCCGATGATGAAGATCAGCGCGAGCAATCCGAGGCAGCCGAGGCCGGCGATCCTGAACGGGCTTCTGCGCTTCTTCGGTGCCGGCGGCTGATTCTGGGGGGTGCTCATGGTTGCTCCTGCTGGTGTGGGGGTTACGCGGGGTCCCAATCCCCGTCGTCCTGTGAGGCTTCCGCCTCAGTATCTTGAATATCACGACGCGCGCGGCCTTCTGATGGTGTGTCGTCAGCGGCCAGCTTGTACTCGTCAGGCCTGGGCGGTTCCGTGTCCGCTGCTGCCGGGCTCACCCCGGCGCGGGACATGGCCGGCGGATACGTGCCTTGCGTCCGCGGTTCCGTGACTTCTTCTTCGGTGCGTTCATCAGGTCCACTCTCCTGTGCCTGCCGTAGAGCGACGATGAGCTTCTGCTCTCGTCGGGTCTGACGAATCAACCCGCGCGCAATGTCGATCAGCATCTGCCGCTCATCAGGCCCAAGCTCATCCACACCTTCAGGCAATTGCTCAGCAACAGACACACTGGGCGCTCGCATGCCGGCGATCTCGAAGACTTGGGCTTCGGGAATGTCCGCGAGGTAGGCGAGGGCTTTGAGTGTCTTGATGCTGGGCTTGCGTGTGTAGGTACCGGCGAGGATGGAGTCGATGGTGCCGTAGCTGACCGAGTGCTTGCGTTCTTTGGCTACGAGGGCGAGCTTCCGTCCGCCTGCGCCGTCGTGTCTGTCCTTGGCGATCAAGGCGACGTCGCGCAGTGTCCGGGGTTGCTTCGTCATGGGTCCATCCTGGCGAGAGTGTTGATATTGGTGCCACCGTTGCGAGTCCAAATAAATAAAAGTGAACGCGCCACTGACCAGAGTTTACGCGGCCAGGAGGGGGAGCCCTTTACAAGTGAATGACAAACGCTTTATAGTTCACTTGTAAAGACCAACGGAAGGTGTGAAGATGTACATCACCAACGGCACGCGGCCTCGCTCATGGCAGCGTCCAAAGATCCGACTTCAACGGGAGGTGATCATGCGACCCCTCAGTGGCGAGGCACTCAAGAAGCGCCGCAAGAAGGCGGGCTTCACTCAGCAAGAATTGGCGCTCCTGTGTCGCTGCTCCCAGGCTGCGATCAGCGGGCTGGAAACCGGGAACATGAAGCAATGCTCCGAAGATCTGGCGCGCCAGATCTGCAAGTGGCTCGACCGAGACATGGAGGAACTGTTCACACACAGCCCCGCCTCTCGCGTGCATCGAGTGACCAACGCTTTAGGAAGCAATCGTCAAAAAGAGAAGGTGGCGGCATGAGCCAGGAACTGCGGAAGTACGAATTCGGTGGGCACCTAGTGCGCATTGTCGAGGTAGACGGCGAGCCTTGGTTCGTCTTGAGCGACCTGTGCTCAGCGGCAGGCATCGCTAATCCATGGAACGTCGTCAATCGAGTGGAGGCAGATGACCTCCGCCGAGTGGAGGTCATCGATTCCATGGGGCGTCGGCAGATGGCCAACGCTGTCAACGAAGGCGGCATGAACGATGTAATCGTGCGTTCCGACTCTCCGAATGCACGTCCGTTCCGTCGTTGGGTCACTCACGAGGTGCTCCCGGCGATCCGGAAGACCGGTTCCTACAGTATCCAGCCGGTGAACCCGTACGAAGAGCTGCTGCCCAAGAGCTTCCCCGAGGCGCTGCGTCAGTTGGCTCAGACGCACGAGCGGGTCGAGATGCTCGACACGAAGGTGCGCGAGCTGACTCCAAAGGCCGACTCGTTCGACGAGTTCATGGCCTCGGACGGCACCGAAGGTGTCGGCAAGGTCGGGAAGATGTTCGACATCGGCGAGGTCAAGTTCTTCGAGATGCTCCGCGAGGGCGGGATCTTTATCTCCAAGGGCGCCATGCGCAACACCCCGTACCAGCAGTACATGCACCACTTCCTGGTCAAGGCGAAAGCGATCAAGCACCGCGACGGGTCGGTAAGCATGGCCCACACCACCTACGTGAAGCCCAGCGGTGTGGACTTCATCGGCCGGAAACTCGGACTCACCCGCGTCAGCGAGCAGCTCGAACTGTTCGAAGGCGGAGACGCAGCATGATCCGCCGATACACCACTTCACCGATCGAGCACCTCGGACGCGAGACCCCGCGAGGGCAGCTGCTGTTCAAAGCCACCGATCTCCAAGTGTTCCTCGGTTACGAGGACGACTGGGTCGAATTCACGCAGCTGGTGGAACTCACCATGCGCGGTGTCATTCGGTCAGGCAATGGCGAAGTAATCCCCCTGGTCGAAGAGACCGAAAACGGTGCCGTCAAGATCAGCGACTACCAGCTGGACAGCGTCGCCGCGATCCTCCTGTCCCTCATGGGTGACCCCACCGGACGCCCCGGCGTCGCGAAGATGCAGGGCTACGTCGCCGAAGTGCAATGCATAGCAGACGAGCAGAAGGGCCGGAATCCATGACCACCCTCGATGAGATCCCCAGGTTTACGGCAGCCGAAGCAGCCCAAATCACCGGCCTGTTCTCCGAATCCGAACTCAAACGCATGTGCGCCCGCAACGAGATCCAGCACCACCGTGGTGGCCGGCGGAAGATCCTCTTCTTCCAGGAAGACATCGACGCGCTGCTCAAGCAGTTCCGCCGAACCCCGGCCAAGAAACCCCAGCCCACGGCCACGGAAGTACTCGCACCTGAGACTCCTAGCCCATTTCGTACTACGCCGCGGTCGAAGGCGGCTCATAAGGAAACTGATCGGAGGGCGGCATGAGCGAGAAGCGTACGTATGCGGTGGTGACGGTGACGGATCACCGTACGGACCCGCCGAAGGAGTTCCAGGGCCTGGCTCGGTGGCGTGATGCGCGTGAGCGTCGTTGCGGTATCGCTGGTGCGGCGTCGGGTGCGTTCCGTGCCCATATGTCGGCTGGCCCGCCGTTCGAGGTTCATTGGGGCAGCTCGGAGTGGGCGCCCGCGCAGATCTTCATTGAGGACCAGTTCGCAGCTGATCTTGAGTTCCGTGAGGTCTCTGCAGAGGACTACGGCCAGTTGGGCCATGTGCTGGCGGGCGACCACCCGGAGCCCGAAGAAGAGATGCCGGCGGATCCGTGGGCGTGGAACCACGACCACACGATTGCGACCGCGCCGGTTGGTACGCCGCCCATCTTTTTGGCGGGTGATCAGCGATGAGCACGGTTCTCGACGTCCTCGGCTGGCTGTTCGCCGGCGTGTGCGCGGTGATCCCGGATCCGCTCGAGGCCTGGTTGGCCGGCGGCGGAAACATCACATTCATTTTCGTGCTGCTCGTAGCCCTTGGCGCGTGGCAGCTGTTCAAGACAGAAGGAGTCAGTCATGGCTGACATGGCGAAGTTCATGGCCGCGTTGGTGGGGATCGGCGAGACCCTCAACCGTGCGGCCAATGCAACGCAAGACGATTTTCAGTTGGGCGCCGCATACAGATCGGACGACATGAAGGCGTCTGCGGCGTACCACCCGTACCCGCCGCCGACAACGTTCACTGTGGGGCCGCCGCCGCGGTCCGCGCAGGAGCGGAAGAAGTTCTTACGGATCGAGAAGGACAAGAACGCGTTCCTTTTAATGGTGCCGACGGCATCGCCGGACAACTTGATGGGCCGGCGTGCGTACCGGCACTGGGGTGAGTGGCACGTGAAGGTCGTTGAGGATGACCGCCCGTTCCTGCTCGAGTCCTTCGACGAGTACGACGAGGCTGTCGCGTACGTGGCGCGGGTAATCCGCACCAACGCTGACGAGGCCGCTGAAGAGATCCACGAGTACGCGTCGGTAGGTGAGGTCCCATGCTGACCCTTATCGAAGCGTTGCAGTTGGTGCTGCTGGTGGGTGTGGCCGTGGTGGCCGGCGGCGTGATCGGTATCCGTGTGTCTTCGGCGCAGCGGGCCCGTCAGCAGCGTGCCCTAGTCAACCGCGCCTTCTATCAGGTGGTGCCGCTGGATGAGTATGCGGCGTCTGTGCAATCTCGGGACGGTGATCAGTCATGAGTGGGTACAAGTACCGGGACCCGGTTCGGGCAGGGCAGCCGGTCTTCACGCAGACCGACAAGCGGCTCCATGAGTTGGAGCAGGAGAACGCACGGCTGCAGGGCCGCGCGAAGAAGTTCGAGGCGTTGGCCAACCAGTGGGCGAACGAAAGGCGCGCGGCCCAGGCGCGGGTGAAAAAGCTCGAGTCAGAGATTGATCGGCTCAAGGGCGAGGTCGCTGAGCGGTCGAATGCGCTGCGGGAGATCGAGAAGCATAACGAGTCGGTTGAGTTCTACAAGAAGCGTGTGCTCAAGCTCGGTAACGAGCGTGTGCAGGCGGTGAAGAAGGTCGCTGGCCGTGTGGGTGTGAACCACGGCCGTGTGCTGAACCTGCTGGCCACGTTGCGGAGTGAGCGGCAGGAGCTGGCCAAGGAGCGGTCGCGTCGTCAGCACGCGGAGCAGGCGTTGTCTCGGTCGGAGCAGCGCACGGACAAGATCCGAACGAAATTGGATCGAGAGCGGACAACGCACCGTCAGACCGTCGTGGGCTTGCAGGAGACCATTGCGGGTCTTGAGGAAACGATCGGGGAGCTGCGCGCCCGCCTGGCGCAGCGCCACGACGTCGTGACCGAGAACCGTGTGGCCCAGTTGGAGGGCGCGTTAGCGGATCAGCAGCAGATCACCGCGGATCGTACTCGTGAGCGGGACATGGCGCGTGGTGAGGCTATCGGCGCGTACTCCCTGCTGGATCAGACCCACACCCTACTGACCCGTAAGCAGATTCAGGTGTTTGAGGCGAAGCGGTTGGCCAACGTGTGGGGTATCCCGTTCGAGCACCCCGAGAGCGAGGTGACGACATGACCATCACGATCGTGTGCGCCATGTGCGTGGACACCCAAACCTATGGCCAGTACGGGGAGGAAGCCGGCGCCGCCGGCCTGAGAAACCTGGCGGAGCGTGAGGGCTGGAAGCAGCGCGCCAATGGCGAGTGGTTGTGCCCCGGTTGCGCCCAGTACGACGAACCCGATGTGTACATCACGAGCAAAGGAATCGAGGTCGCCTGATGGCCGCGAAGTACGACTACGAGGAAATCTTCCACACCACCGGTGAGGAGTGGCGGCCGATGCAGCGGCCGGGCCGGATGGTCGCGACGAAGAAGCTGATGCGGATCATCCAGGACGCCCAGATCGAGCACTGGACTGAGGAGGCTTTCGCGGACTGGTTCGCGGACTACCTCGAGGGATATGGCGCGAGCACCGCCGAGCCCATGTTAACCCTCGACGGCGAGGGGCCGGTGTGCTCCTGGTGTGGGTCGATCTGGCCGCTGTGCGGGCATCACCACATGAGCAACGTCGGCTCCGGCAGCGGCTCCGCCCACGAGCAGAACAAGGAGGTCGCCTGATGGCCGGCGAGACAGTAATCACGATATGCGGTAACGCTACCGCCGATGCAGAACTCAGATTCACCCCCTCGGGTGCCGCGGTCGGCAACGTGACGGTCGCGTCCACCCCGCGGTTCTTCGACAAGCAGTCGAACGAGTGGAAGGACGGCGAGACGCTGTTCCTGCGCTGCACTGCCTGGCGGGAGATGGCAGAGAACATGGCGGAGTCCATCAGCAAAGGAACCCGCGTGATCGTGCAGGGCCGGTTGAAGGCCCGTTCGTACGAGACGAAGGAAGGCGACCGCCGCACCGTCCACGAGCTGGACGTAGACGAGATCGGCCCGTCGCTGCGGTACGCGACCGCACGAGTCACCCGGAACTCACGCGGGCAGGGCAACAGCCAGCAAGGTTTCGGCGGAGGCCAGTCCTACGGCAACACGGGTGGCTTCGGCGGCCAGGGTGGCCACGGCCAGCAGCAACCCCAGCAGGGCAACGACCCCTGGAACCAGGCCGGAGGCGGCGCGCAGGACTCGTTCGCGGGCATGCCCGATAACCCCGACGACGAGGAACCCCCGTTCTAAGACAAGCACCACCCGAACACCCATCACCCATCCCGAGCAGGAGAACAACCATGAGCATCAAATGGAAGGAACCACCAGAGAACAAGGCCGGCACCGGACGCGCCGCCTCACGCGAACGCGCCCAGATCGTCGCCCAACTCAAAGACAACCCCGGCAAGTGGGCACTCGTCCAAGAAGCAGCGAAGAACAGCTCAGCGATATCGAACTGGAAGAACCGCGGCTGCGAAGCAACCTCACGCGAACGCGCCGACGGCCTCACCGACATTTACGCACGCTGGCCAGAACCCGACCTCGCCGAAATAGACCCACACATCGCCGCCCGACGCGCTCGCGGTGTGCCGGCCAACGGGGTCCGGAGTGTGCGTAACCCGTTGCGGAGGGTGTCATGACACAGCACCTGTACATGTACGAGGTCCACGTGGAGCGCGTAGGCCGTTCCGTGAAGGACCAGACCTGGGCCATCGAAATCGGCCCCTGCCACCCACTAAACGTACTGGATCACCTGTCGGAAGAGATTTACAAACGCGCTCGCCGACACCTGTTGTCCAACGACGTCTCGGTCGAAGTTGTCGTAGACGAAGCCAACACCAAGATGGGCACGTTCCAGGTGTTCGCGGGCTTCAACAACGGCGGCAACGGCACCTGGCGAGAAGTCCCCGAAGCATGCGCCACAGCCCCGGCCAACGAGCAGGAGGCAACCCGATGAGCGTTCGCACTGAGAACTACGTCAACGACGGGTACCAGTACGGCGTCGTCCGTGACCTGGCCAAGGGCGGCACGGAGGTGTTCTACCCGGCGCAGAACACGCTGGCCTCGGCCTACTCCGAATACCGGTCGTACCGCTACCACGACAAGTGCCACTACGAGGGCCGGGGGAACGTGCGCATCGAACGCCGCCCCATTGGCCAGTGGGAACCGGTTCCCGCCGAGGAGCTCGCAGCACAGCAGAAACGCGAGGACGAGGACCGCGCCGCGCGCCACCTTCGCCCCTGGATTGAGGAGATGACCGCATGACCACCAACGATGCCGGCCGGTACGTCCTTCTGTCGGGCGAGGAGCGGCACTTACTCACAAGGGCAGCCCGTGGGGTGTCGGCGGCTCTTAGTGCGGTGCCTGGGTCCGCCCAGGTGTGGGGCCCGTTCGCTAATGCGGCGAAGACTCTCGAGCAGCAGATGATCGATGGAACCCCGGTTACTGAAGCTGCTGTCGAGGCAGCGTGCAAGGAATTCTACGAAGCCCAGAATCCGCACCTTCACGAGTCAATGCGCCTCTCATGGCAGCGACTCACCGAAGCGAGCCCTGACATCGCGCAGCACTACCGATTCGCCATGCGCACGGCCCTGACCGCCGCTTTTGGCGGTGGTTCCAAGTGAAAAACACGGTAATGCCAAACGGAGAGCCACGGTTATCAACGGGTCACCGAGGTTGCACCTACGACGGCGGTGACTACACCGCGCCACTGTGTAATCTCCCACCGGCGTGGCACGTAGTGCACGGCGACTTGGACAACCTTGTGCCGTACATCGCGTGCGACACTCACGCGCCCCTCGTGATCAATGATGCGTTGGACTACCACCAGATCGGTGAGTGCTGCGGTGAACCCGGAGCCAAATGGATGTTCCGCGAGATCCAAGGCAAGAGCTGGTGCTTCCAAGAAGGAGACGAGCAACAGCTCCACGAAGCGCTCAGCGCCCCCGAGCCCATCAAAGAACCAGCGAAGACATGACCCTAATCGTCCTCGCCTATCTCGCCGCCGCCCTCATCGCCTTCGCGACAGGCACCGCGGTCCTGGCCCTACTCACCACCATCGCGCTCGCTGTGCTCCCCAGGGAGCCGGTCACGGCGCACAGGTTTGACCTATCCGAAATAACCGAAAGGACCCAGTCATGACTATCCAACCGAGGCTCACACTCGAAGCGGAGCTGTCCGTGCCGATGAAGGCAGCCGACATCAGGGCGTTCTTGGACGCCGCGGAGCGGTCCATGGATGACGTGACCGTCGAGACCCGCCCGCTCGGCGGGCAGATAGAAAAGATGTCAATGAAGCTCACCGCGACCGGCACCGCCAAGGCCCGACCGCCCCGCCCACCGTTCAACACTTACCGCGGATCGGAGGAAGGCCAGCGATGAGCAGGATCGTTATCAATGCCAGTTTCTCTGACACGGTTACCACCGCAGACCTAATGCGGTTTCTGGCGGCCTGCAGGGAAGTCGTAGACGAACCGGTCGTGGACAACGTCAATGACCAGGCAAGCGGCTTCGACATCACCGTCACGGGCCAGGCTCCCGGCCGCGAAGAGGTCACATCCTGGCAGGGCGGGGAAATCCGCCAAGCACTTGCCCATGAGGCGTTCGAGACCGACGCCACCAGGAACCAAGAGCGCCCACAGAATGCCCGCCATGATTCATGGCCCGAATGGGCAGAGGTCCCCAACCTCACCCCAGTCACGACGGCCGCCGGAGAAGTATGGCGCCGCAACGGCGATGACGCAGAGATACGAGACATCAAAAGGAATTGGCATGTATCGCCCTACTACCCAGAGAACGGCCCGTTCGAACGACTCGCGAGGAAGTACCAATCATGAAGGTTGAAGCACTCGGAATCGACACGGACTGCGCAGCGGCGCAGAAGGCAAAACGCCTCGGCATTGCCGTCCACGACGCCATCGCGCTTGCTGTCAGGGACAAGCGGATCAAAGCCAACGCACAAGCCATGCACGCCGCGCAGCACGAGAAGCACGACTACCGCTGCATAACTGGCTGGCAGTACCACAAGCCCGCCTCCGCCAACCATGACCCGCACTGGACCTACCACCCGGAGGAAGGCGTGGAAGTCCGCATCTACGACCAGGAGGACCAGTCATGACGAAGCTGAGTGGGAGCCTGCCGGAAGAGCACGGCCTGTCCGACATCAACGACATCGCGATCCAGAAGCCGGAGACACCGTTCTTCGTCGTCGGCGTCGTCGTTCCCTCGAAGATCACGAAGGACTTGTGGAAGAAACGCGAGGAAGCCACCGTCGCGTTCGAATCCATCGAAGTCCTCACTGGCAAGGACGCAGAACGCGCCCTAGACATGCTCCGCGCCGCCCAAGAGAAACGAACCGGCGACGTGGCCCTGCCATTCGAGGACAACCCACCACCAGGCGGCAACGTCCACACCTTCAAGCTCAACACCACCACCGGCGAACTCGAAGAGGACAACCAATGACCACCACAGGTCAGATCTCCGACGGATACCACACGTTCGATGAGCTGTACGAGTACCGAATGCTCTACAACGCCCACGCGGCCCGTGGATGGCACGAGGCGGACATCGAAGTGGTGAAGTCCTGGAACCACGCCGACGGCACACCCTGCTTCGGAGGCGGATGGTTCATCGTCACCGCCCAACTCCCCACCGGGCAGGTATCCAACCATTACGAGGCGAAGCACTGGGACCTGTTCGACATCCCCGACGTGGACCTAACACCCGAATGGGATGGCCACACACCCCAAGACGCCGCCACCCGACTACGAAAAGCCCTCCAGGAGAACCAATGACCACCACCACCGAAGAACACCCCACCGCGCTCGCCGGGGATGCTCCTGACGTTCTGGATGAGTTCGAGCGGGCGATGCTCGATCTTGAGGGGCAGCGGTTCAAGTACGCGGGTATCAAGCGTGACGCGATCGCGAAGTTGATGGTGGAGCACGGTTACCGGGATCACTCGCCGGATATCCGCTTCTACCAGATCCTCAACACGCTGATCGAGCGGCCGGCGGCGTGGGAGTACGCCCCGGCGCTGATGAAGCGGCTGGCGGAGAAGAGGTCACTGTGATGCGCCGGTTGACGGAGCCGAGGCCGGAGAAGAAGTTGCACCGCGTCGACGAGCTCACCGAGCAGCACATTGGCCGTGACGTGACCGTGGGCGGGCAGCCGTGGGCGGTGCGTGGCCGACTGGTCGAGAGGACACCGGACCCGAAGGGCTGGCAGGTACTGACCGTGCGACGTCGTGATGGGCGCACCAGCTCGATCACTGTTCCGAAAGACACTTACGTGCTTGTGCACAGGAAGAAGGAAGCAGCGTGAAGACACAGGTAATCGCCAAGGCCGGCGACAAGAAGACTGGCATGACTCTCGCGGACCTGCACCAGTGGGTGCATGACGCCCTCGGGCGCGACATCAACCCGCGCACCCCCGTGCACGTGGTCGTGGGCTTCCGTGGCCAGCTGCAGCAGATCCAGACGAAGGACGCGCCCGACCAGTAGCGCACCCGCCCAACGTTTGTGCCCGCGCTACTGGATAGGACCCCCACATGTATCCACCATTCCCAACCATCACGGAGGTGAACGCACCATGCCATGGCTGAAAGTCGGCGACCAGGCTGCGTTCCACCCCGTGGTGACTGCGCCATTGGAGCAGGACGACGCCGATGATCGCTTGATCAACGAGTTGTTCGGTTTCGTGGCGCGCTGCGCGGTCGCCGCAGCGGCGCACGAACTGGACTACATCGTGCCGATCGGTACGGCCCGGCAGATCGCCGGCTTGTCTCGCGCGTCCCAGCTCATTGACGCCGCGGTGGCCGCCGGTTACTTCACCCGCGTGGTCGCTGACGGTAAGCCAGCGTTGCGGCTGTATGAGGACGATAACGGCGACCTGTTCAACATGATCTTGAAGGACGAGCGGGCCTGGAAGAACCAGCGACGCAACGACCAGCGGAACGTAGAGCTCACGGTCCCGGTCCGATTGCGCGATGGTGACGAGTGCCGCTGGTGCGGGAAGCTCGTGAGCTGGACTGATCGCAAGTCCGGTCGTGGCGCAACTTACGACCACCTACGACCAGGGCACGCGGCCACCACGGATACGTTCGTGGTGTGCTGCAAGTCCTGCAACTCGTCCCGGCAAGATGATCCCGATTGGAACGGGAAACTTCGCAAGCCCCCGGCCAAACCGTTCTACGGCGCGGCAACGGTAGCTTTCCTCGCGAAGTACGGCAAGACGGTCGCACCCACTGTGGAGCGACCAGAGGTTGTTGACGCTCCCACGGAGACCAACGGCACGAATCAGGATAAGGGCGACGGCAGCGCACCCGGCCCGCAGGCAACGGCTATCTCCGGCTTGCAGGGCGACGGCAGCGCATCCGGTCCCGTAACTGATTCGACTCCGGAACCTCCCATGGTCGAGCGACCAACCGATGCCGAACCACCACCAGCGGATCAAGATCTAATCCCGAGCCAGATTTCAGGGGTGTCGGATCTAGATATGCCGGGACGGGACGGGACGGATCGGGTCAGGTCTGTAAGGGACGGGCCAGAACAGGCCGTGCCTGGAAAGGCCGGCAGGCCCAGATCTCAACCACCTCGTGATGGAAGTTCCCTCGATAAGGCTCCACCACCATCTCCATCTCAGAAACGTAAGCGACCTCGGAAAAGAAAGAACAGGCGATGAGAGTCAGGAAAGAGAATCCGGAAGTGGGTGTGCTCAAGATCCCGATGGGTGCTGACTGGATCAGTTCCAATGGTCGGGAGCACTGGCGGCCCAAGGCTCAGAAGTCCAAGGCGTGGCGTCAGACTGCGATGCTCGTGGGTCAGTCCTCGGGTCTGGTGTTCACGGTCCCGGTTGATGTCGTGGTCCAGGTGCATAAGCGGTTCGCGTCCAATCGGTGGGACCCGCACAACCTGTGGCCGACTGCGAAGCCTGTGATCGATGGGCTCGTGGATGCTGGGGTGTTGGTGGACGACGACACGAAGCACATTCGCTCGAGCAGCATCCGTGCCGGTGAGGCGGATCGGTTGCGGCCTGGGCTGACGATCACCATTCGACCAGTCCAGGAGGACCAGCCATGAGCGAGGAATTCGAAGCCGCAGACCTGACCGATGAGATTGCCAAGGCCCTAGGCGTGCCGATCGTCACGCATTACATGGTGGTTGCTAACTGCATCACCGACGACGGGGGCCAACAAGTACACGAGACATCTTCACCAGGAATGTTGCATTGGCAGAAGTACGGGCTGCTAGGCCAAGCCCTTTCAACCTACGAAGGTCAACCACTCTGGTCTGTCGAGGAGGACGAAGGATGAGCGCCCTGTGTGTGATTGATCAGGTGCCAGCCACCGTGGGGAATCTGTGCACGGGCTGTGTCACCAAGCTCCATACGACGGTGCTGCAGGTGCCGCGTCTGCTGGTTGAATTGGATGTGACGATCACGAAGCAAGCCCGACAGACCACGCCCGGTGCTGGCGGCTCAGGCGGCGAGCGCGCGTTGGTGTTGAATCTTGCGGCGTCGGATGCTGCGGACAAGGTGAGGATGTGGTTACGTGCGGTCGCTCATCTGACGGTGGCCAACGGTGAGCCGGTGCCGGTGGGCATGAGGGATCTGGCGGCGTGGACGGCTCGACGGCTGTCGGCCGCGGCTAGGCATCCGGAGATCGCAGCGTACTGGGCCGGGCTGATGAACGCTATAGCTGAGGGAATGCGCTGCATTGATCGGGCACCGGAGAGGCGCGTAGTTGGCGTCTGTGAATGCGGAATGGCCTTGGTCGCTACCCGTTCTGAAGGGGTGGTGGAGTGCCGAACCTGCAACCGTGTGTATGAAATCTCCGAGTGGATTGCGTACCGCGACAGCAAGGTGCTCGACCTCGTGGCCACGCCGACGGAGATATGCGCCTACTTCGCCAGTGCATTCGACGTGAAACTGACGGACAACGAGATTCGCAGGTGGAAGAGAAAGGGGTTGTTGAGTGCCGCGCAAGAGACGCCTACGCGTAGAAAGTACCGGGTAGGTGATGTCGTAGCTACGTGGGAAAGTTGGTACGGGAAAGGCCTGCCGGGGAGACGAGCAGAGGTGGATTCGAGTGGCGCAGTGTGATGTGTGGTTTTTGGAACCGGACATGTTGAATGCGATGACGCGCCGCGGTGAGTCTTTGGTGTTCAGCGATCATGATGATGACCTTCCGCATCCTGAACTGAGGGCGCCGTCGTGGCCGGAGAAGGAAGTCCAGGATCGGTACTTTCAATCCGTTTTCGCGATGGACCGCTGCTCGTGGGAAGGCTGTGATCAATGGTTGCGATGGGCATTTATCCCGTTGTGTAGGGAGCATGCGGTCAGGGTTTGGGCCTATGTCGATGGGCGTGAGGCGTCTGGGGTTCATATGATCGCTCGGCGGGAACTGCTAAAGGATGTGAAGGCCCGCGAGTCCAATAGGTTTGCTATTCAAACGAGACCTGGATGGATCTACTACTTGCAGGTGGGCAATCTCATCAAGATTGGGTTCACCTACGATCTGGATCGGCGGGTGGCGCAGTACCCGCCCAACGTTGAGTTGCTGGCATTTCACGCTGGTACTTGGGAACTCGAACAGGCTTTGCATCGCAGGTTCTCGCTGGAACGAGAGAAGGGGCGGGAGTGGTACCGGCCATCGGAAATCATGATGCAGCACGTGCGTCGCGCTATTGAACTGACACCCACGAGAGAGCAGTACTTGCATGCCTACATCTCTGACGGTAGTCTTCGATCAAATGGAATGAGTCTCGAATAGAGATCATTGAGTTTCGAAAGCCCCGGCGTTCACGTCGGGGCCTTCGTCGTACCTGGTTCAGTGCGTCAACGTCACCACCGTGGCTGAATGATCATGCCTGCCACGGGTTCGGATCGAAGATAGGCGAGGCGGATCTTACTTCTTGCCGCTGATGATTCTTTCTGCGTGCTGGCCATCTTCTTGAGTACCAACCTCAGCACCGGGCCTCGTTCGCTACCGGGTCGTTACCGCCGTCGCTGGGTTGACCGGCTGGCCACCGGGCGCATTGCGCGAACTTGGCCACCTACTTCATGCCGGGGAGTGCGTGATGATCGTGCAGGGCATGGGCAATACCCCGCCCGACGCCACCGCAGTGTGAGTCGATACCCCTCCCACCCTTGGGCGCGGCGCTGGTCTGATGTACCCCCGGGGGCCTTGATGATGGTTCCCTCCCTGGGTGATGGGTCGGGGGAGGGGTATGACCCAGGGGGGTATCCCTGGGCCACAGCCCCGACGCCTGACCGGCACCCCGCCTCGCGCTGGTGCACCCTCGTTGAGTAGAGAGGCCTGATGATGGTAGCCATCAGGACATGCCAGTGTGGTTGCCCTGCTGTGACTGGGCCATGGTGTTGGCGGTGCGCGCATGATCGGGCACCGAAGGAATCGACACTGGGTTTCATCCCGTGGGGCAGCGATGAGTTTGGATCTGACCCTGGTGAACCTGACGTCGTGACCAGCTGAGAGCAACGGAGGTGATGACCGTGCCGAGAGCACGCAAGGCCTGCGGGTTTCCTGGCTGCTCGACCAAGGTTCGAGGCATCACCTATTGCGATGATCATCAACCGATGAACTGGCGAGGTGATCCAAGGACCTCGACAGCCGAACACAAGGCATGGCGACTGACGGTGCTAAGACGAGATCACTTCCGATGCCAGCTCAAGTTCCCCGGCTGCTCAGGCCGTGCGACGATCGGTGACCACAAGGTGGCGGTCGCGTTCGGTGGTGCTGAGTTCGACCTGTCGAATGGGCAGGCGGCGTGTTCGAACTGCCACACGATCAAGACGCAGGCCGAGTCGAGGGAGGGGCGGCGCCGGGCTGGCCAGACCGGGGGGCCTCCACCCCCTCCCCCTCTGTTTCCTTCCCACGCTAAGGTTCGTGGAACTTAGATCTGTGCGGGTTGGGGAATCACCCCCAAATCACCCTCTGACTAGGGTAAACACCCCGTTTCGACCCCCCTGAGGGTGCATCGGTGAACGCGCGGAAGTGTTACGGATAATCCGCGTGATTACAGGGTGGTTTTGGTAAACTGAGGGCATGCCTAGAACATGCGCTCGCTGCGGGGATTCAATCAACCTGCTGCGCGATGGCGCGCAGTACTGCTCGGCCCGCTGCCGCGTCGCAGCCAAACGAGACCGCGATCGGAAAGCCAAGCTGCCGGCCGCCATGACCAGCGCTCGCCAGTGGGTGCGCCGGGACAAGAAGAAGCGCCCCGTCCGAGCCGACAACGGCCGGTGGGCCTCGGTCACCAACCCCGAGAGCTGGTGCACCTACGAGGAAGCGAAGAAGTCCAAGCGCGGCGCCGGCCTCGGCTTCGTGCTCACCGCAGACGACGACATCTCGTGCATCGACCTCGACCACTGCATTCACGACGGGCAACTAGACCCACGGGCTCAGAAGCTCATCGAGGGAACCCCGAACAAACTGTTCGTGGAGATCTCCCAGTCCGGCGAGGGCGTGCACATCTGGCACACCGGCGGACCCGGACGCGGCAGCCGCCGCCGAGAGAATGGGCTGCTGGTCGAGAGATACAGCCAAGGTCGCTACATCGCAGTCACCGGAAAACTATTGGAGGTGTGACCATGGCGCAGCCACTGGAACTACCTCGTGAAGTCACGGGAACCGTGCCGGGGTGCATTGGGTGCGGTGGGGAGGTGCCCGCATCAAGAGGGACAAAGCCTCGACGCTGGTGTTCTGAATCCTGCAGGGTCCGTAATTACTATCAAAACCACCCGGACAAGCGTGAAGAAAAACGACTGGCTGACCAGCGCCGACACCGAAAAGCGTTTGTTCCCAAGGAGAGCAAACACGAACACGTGTGTTTGGAATGTGCCAATTTGTTCGTCTCGAACCATAGAAAGTCAAAGTACTGTTCCATTCGGTGCGCAGGACGAGCTTCAAGACGAGTGCGGCGAGCACGTTCTAGGGGAGTGCGAACCGAAGAGTTCAGTTACTTGGAAATCGCGGAACGAGATGGGTGGATTTGCCAGCTGTGCCACGAGCCAGTTGACCCTTGGGCAGAGAAACCCGACCCGATGCGAGGTTCCTTGGACCATGACACTCCCATATCGCGGGGTGGAGAAAACACTCGAGAGAACCTTCAGCTGGCACATCTGAGCTGCAACTGCAGTAAGCGCGATCGTATGAACTGAGCGGAGGTGCGCATGCCTGGGCCACTGCCTAAGCCTGTTGGAGTCCGCGCGCGGCGTCACAAGACATCGACTGCGGCGAAACTGCGCTCAGATGCGACGATTATCGCCCCGGAGCTACCGCCACTGCCATTGAACCAAGAATGGCATGAACTCGTGCGCACCTGGTGGGAAGACATCTGGGCATCCCCGATGGCGCCGGAATACACCGAGTCAGACCGGCACGGTTTGTTCAAGGTGGCTATGCTCCATCAGGACTTCTGGACTGCCGAAAGCTCGAAAGGCCGCCAGGATGCGGCCAAAGAAATCAGGTTGCAAGAGATGCGATATGGACTCTCACCAATCGACCGACGACGACTCCAATGGGAGATCGAAAGGACCGAGGAAGCCAAGGATCGGGGCACACGCCGGCGCGCTGGCGGCTCGACATCCCGACAACCTGATGAAGGTGATGACCCGAGGCTGACTCTCGTGCAGTAGCCCGAGAATGGAGGCGGCACAGTGGCAACTCTGCTGGTGCCGCCCCTGGACCTCGCGTATCCCACCTTGGGGCCTGCGGTCGCTCAGTTCATTGAGGAACGCTGCGTCTACGGTCCCGGTTCTTTGGCCGGCCGTCCGGCCGAGATCACCCCGGAATTTCGTGCGCAGCTCTATCGCATGTATGAAGTGTTCCCGCAGGGCCACGACCTCGCCGGCCGCCGCCGATTCCAACGCGGAGACCTCGAGGAACGCAAGGGCACCGCCAAAACGGAACGTGCGGCTTGGATCGCATTTGCGGAACTACACCCTGAATCACCGGTGCGCTGCGACGGCTTCGACGCCTACGGCAACCCGGTTGGCCGGCCTGTGGAGTTCCCGTACATCCCGATGATGGCCGTCTCCGAGGAACAGGTGTCCGAGCTGGCGTTCGGTGTGCTCAAGTACGTGATCGAGAACGGGCCTGACGCGGACTTCTTTGACGTGTCCTTGGAACGCATCATCCGCATGGGCTCGCGTGGCCAGGAGGACGGCAAAGCCGTCCCCGTATCCGGTTCACCAGGCTCCCGAGATGGTGCGTTGACCACGTTCCAGCATTTCGACGAACCTCACCGACTGTTCATGCCTCGCGCGCGGCACGCGCACGAGACGATGATGCAGAACCTTGCCAAGCGCCCATTGGAAGACCCCTGGGCGCTCTACACCTCCACTGCTGGAGCATCCGGGCAAGGATCCATCCAGGAGGACATCCGGCAAGAGGCCGAGGATATCGGGCAAGGAAAGGTCGAGGACCCTTCCCTGTTCTTCTTCGCCCGCTGGGCCGGAGATAAACACGACGACCTGTCCACCGTTGAGAAACGCGTGGCCGCGGTTTCCGAGGCCACCGGGCCCACCGGCGAGTACGGGCCCGGACAGTTCTTGCGTATCGCTAAGGACTACGACCGTAAGGGAATGGATAAGGCCTACTGGGAACGCGTTTACCTCAACCGCTGGCACTCATCCGGCTCCCAGGCATTCAACATCTCCACAATGCGGGAGAACGGCCTGCTCGTCCCAGGCCAGCGCATCGCTCGTGGCCGCCGGGTCACGGTCGGATTCGACGGCGCCCGTCGTCGTGACTCGACCGGGTTCGTGATCACGGACGTAGAGACCGGGCTGCAGGAGCTCGTGGGCGCGTGGGAACAACCCGACAAGGTGCTGACCCCCGAACAGGCACGCGAGTGGGAAGTCCCCGAGGACGAGGTCACGCAGACCTTCGAGTGGATCATGTCCGAGTGGGACGTGCTGCTGTTCTACGGTGACCCGCCGTACTGGACCGACACCATGGGCAAGTGGGCCGGTGAGCACGACGTCGTCGAAGAGTGGTGGACCAACCGACACAAGGTCATGGCCTACGCGCTCCAAGCGTTCGTGGAAGCGATGGAGACAGCTGCTGTCGCTTTCGGCGGCTCGGAAGAACGTCATGACGACCTGATCAGACACTTCGGCAACGCAGGCAAGAAAGAGCTGCGGATCCTCGACGACGAAGGTAACCCGCTGTGGATTATCGGCAAGCTCGATGGCCGGCTGGAAAACAAGATGGACTTCGCCATGTGTTCCGTCCTGTCCTGGGCCGCGTGCCTGGCTGCCCGTAAGGGCGGGGCACTCAAGAAGAAAAACACGAACGTGATGACGGTACCCATGCGGGTCCGCTGACTGATGGAGGGGGTTGAACATGGCGATCGATACATCCGAGCAGTACACCCCCGGGTGGTGGTTGGAGCGGCTCTACCAAAAGCTCCGCGAGACCCGCGACGACCATCAGAAGCTCATGGACCGCTACGAGGGCAAAGGACCTGTTCCGAAGCTCTCAGCCTCGATGCCGAAATCGGCGGAGACCTTCTACCGCAAGACCCGACTGAACATGGCCGAGCTCGTGGTTGGTTCCATGCTCGAACGCATGCGCGTGCGCGCGATCCGCAGTGACGCCACCGCCGGAGATGGGGACAGCATCGCCTGGGCGCTCTACCGCCACAACGATCTCGACGTGTCTTTCGCCGACGCTCTCGAGCATGTGCTCGTGATGGGCGACGCCTACCTGATCACCGGTATCCGTGCGGGCACTCCCATGGACCGGACACTCTCGGTCGAGGACATCCGCATCACATGGGAAGACCCCCGGCAGATGGTCACCATCCACGATGCCGAGGACCAGAGCGTCATCCGCGCCGCCGCCCGCTTCTACCACGACGCCGACGAACAGAAAGACGTCGCGTTCCTCTGGGTCGCCGGCCGCTTGTTCCGGGCGTCCACCCCGCGCAAGACCAACCGTAAGAAGATCTACTTCACCGCCTCGGAATGGAACTGGGAAGCAGAGGAAGGCCTGATTTTACCCGGCGACATCCGAGTACCCGTGGTACGCATCCGTAACCGCCGCGGCGTCGGAGAATTCGAACGTCACCTCGACGTGCTGGACCGGATCGACCACATGATCCTCCAACGCATGGTGATCGCCACCATGCAGGCCTTCCGTCAGCGCGCCATCAAGGGCGAACTGCCATCCCACTACCCAGCCGATCACCCCAGAGCCGGGCAGGAAATCGACTACGACGAGATGTTCGAATCAGACCCCGGAGCGATGTGGGTAATCCCCGGCGCCGCGGAGATCTGGGAATCAGGCCAAGTCGACCTATCCGGCATCCTCAACGCGGTCAAGGACGACGTACGAAACCTCGCCGCCGTCACACGCCGCCCGGTCAACGTCCTCTCACCAGAAGGCGAAAACCAGTCCGCAGAAGGCGCCGCGCTCACACGCGAGGGCCTGACCTTCGCCACCGAGGACCGAGAACTCCGGTTCGGCCGGGATTTGGCCCGAGCGCTTAGCTACGGCTTCCGAATGATCGGCGACGAAGTCCGAGGCGACGTCACCAAACTCTCCGTGGACTGGATGCCCGTGGACCGCTGGCCACTCACCGCCCAAGCATCCGCAGCCCAACAAGCCAAAGCAGCCGGGATGTCCAAGCAATGGATCCTCGAACGCTGCTGGCAAGCCACCCCGGAGGAAATCGAACGGGAGAAGGGAGCGACCCTGGACGACTTCATGCTCGGCGTCCCACAGGTCAACCCCAACACCATCCCACCGCCCCCGATAACAACAGCAGGCAACGCGCTCGCAGGCGGGGCACGTGGATAACGCCAGAGCGTCAGCGGTACTCGACGCCTACACAGCTTCCGAGCAGCTGATCGCTGACCGCGTCGAAACCGCCGTGCTCGAACGAGTCACAGGCTTCGGAGACTGGTACAACCACGACGCCGTAACCGCGCTCGCCACCCAACTCACTGCCCTTGTGGAGTCCGGGCAGCGCAACGAGACAGCCCTGACGGATGCCTACCTGCAACGGATCATCGCCGAGACCATCGGCACCGAGGTGGGATCCACTCCGTTGGTTGACCCGGCCACCCTGCGTCAGGGAACCACCCACGTGGGCGCGTACACGCGACTGGCCAACCAGTACCGGTGGCAAATCTCCCTCGGGATCGCCGCCAGCGCCGCAGCCTCAGCAGCCGTCAACCGGGCTCGCACCATGGCTAAGACCGACCTGCGGATGGCCGCTCGTGCTCAGGCGCAGAAGACGCTGTCCAACAAGGGCGTGAAGCTCTATCGGCGGGTGATCCGGCCGGAGTTGTCCCCGAAGGGCGTGTGCGGCATCTGCCTGGCGGCCTCCGACCGGATCTACTTCGTCGGGGACCTCCTCCCCATCCACAACGGGTGCAAGTGCGCGGTCATGCCGATCATCAACGGCAAAGACCCAGGCCGGTTCCTGACCAGAGGAGATCTCGACCGGCTCTATGCCGACGCAGGCGACTCCACCGAACGGTGGGCTCTCTTCAACCAGCGGTACGAGATCACCGAGCACGGAGAAATCGGCCCCATGTTGGTTGACCCGAAACACCATTTCCGTGGCCCCGACGAGGTGCCCATGGCCTTGGAGTAGTGACCATCAATTTCACACCTGACACAGGAGAAAAACATGCCCACGCACAAGAACAAGACTTCCGGGATCATCCACCCCGATTCCGGAATCGACATCACCGCACCCGGCGGCATTCAGGAGCTTCTGGACTTCCACCGCCAGACCTTCGGCGACGCGGTGATGGAAGACGGCGACGGCAGCAACGACGGTGAAGGCGAGGAAAACTCCGGAGACAACGGAGAATCCGAGCAGAAAAAGAACCACGCCGGTGAGGACAAGAGCAAGACGAATTCCAAGGAGTCCGACAAAGGATTCCCCGCGGACACGCCCTTGTCTGAAATGACCGTCGAACAGCGCGAGGCCTACTGGAAGGACAAGGCCCGCAAGCACGAGAACACCGCCCGCGCTCGCTCTGACTACGACGAGGTGGCTGCCAAGGCCGCGAAGTGGGATCAGCACGAGCGGGAGCAGGTTCCTGCGCAGGAGCGTGCCGTGCAAGAAGCTGAGGATCGTGGCCGGCAGGCTGCTGAATCTGAGGCTGCTTCGAAGTACGCGCCGGCTCTGGTCCGGGCCACCTTCCAGGGTCTTCTGGCGTCCACGCATAAGCAGGACGAGATCGAGGAAGCTCTGGAACCTCTGGACTTGTCTCGATTCCTCAAAGACGACCTGACGGTCGACACCGACAAGGTGAAGAACTTCGCGACCCGGATCACCGGGACGCGGCAGACATGGCCTGGCACAGGCACTGGTAACGGCGGAGACGTCCCCTCACGCATGAGCGGGGCCGACATCGCTAGTAAGTATCTCTAGGCCTGTAGGAGGCACACAATGAGCGTCAATCCTCGACGCAAGACCCATGGGCACGCCGACCGGCGTGCCCTGCTCACCAGCCATGCGGTGGGTGACGGCCTCGGCTGCACCCTGACCGCTGCCCAGTTCAAGACCGCCACGGGCGTCACGGACAACCTTGTCCCCGCGCTGTACCCGGTATCGGTGGCAGCCAACGGCATGGCCGTTCCGTTCACCGTCGCGGACCAGGCCACGGCGCCGTTCTCCGGCTTCACGGTCAACCCCGTGGACGTCACCCACGGTGACGACTCGGACGCCTACATCTGGCACGGGGCAATCGACGCCTCCTTGCTGCCGGTGGAATTTGACCCGACCGCTGTCACCGGCGGCAACATCGGCCATTTCGTTTTCGGCTCGGCCTGATCAAGGAGGAATAACTCATGGCTACTCTTGTAACCGATTACTTCGAGCCTGCGGAGCTCACGGACCTCGCACGCGAGATCCAGACGTCCGCGCCGAGGGCTGCCGACATCGACTACCGACTCCAGCGGGACTACCTGCCCCTGGAACAGACCTACGACGTCGAGTACCGCATCAAGGCCGGTCAGTCCGGTATCCCGTCCTCGGCGAAGTTCCGCACCTTCGATAAACAGAACCACCTCGGAGCCCGCCCGGGTTTCGAGCAGATCACTGGTGGGCTGCTGCCCCTCGGTGAGCGTTACCTGCTGACCGAGAAGGACCGCCTGACGGTTCGCCGCGCGGGTGAGGACGCTTTCCGTAAGGAAATCGCCCAGGCCGCGCGCGACGCAACCCTGGCCACCATTGTGCGTATGGAACTGGCGGTTGCTCAGACCCTGCTCACCGGCAAGACGACCCTGACCAATGAGCAGGGCGTCACGCAGGAAGCAGACTGGGCACGCCCGGCCTCGCACTCCGTGTCCGCAGGCGTGCTGTGGACCGACCCGACGTCCAAGCCCCTCACCGACCTCCGTAACTGGGTCGAGGTATGGGACCAGGACGGCGAAATGGTCATGTCCAAGCAGACCTTCGCCCTGCTGGCCAGCAGCGAGCAGTTCCGCGCCCTGGCATCGGTCAACCTCGTGGGCACCCCGGACTTCGTCACCAACGAGTTCGTGAACAACGTGCTGGCCGCCAATGGGCTCCCGAAGGTGACCATCTACGACGCGAAGTACACCAACGACCTCGGCCAGGAAACTCGTATCCTGCCCCGTGGCAAGGTGCTGTTCGTGCCCTCGTCTGGAACCAAGTCTGCCGGCGCCACCGTGTGGGGAACCCCCGCAGAAGCGCTTGACGACAAGTACCAGATCGAAGAGCCCTCTCGTCCGGGCATCGTTGTGGCTCACCTCGAAGAGGAAAGCCCGAAGCAGTCCTGGGTCAACGCCTCCGCGATCGGATTCCCGGTCCTGGCGAACCCGAAGAAGACGATGGCTGCGACGGTGGCGTAATGCGACTGACAGCCAACGTAATCGTGCGCCGACCTTCGGACTCGACTCTCGTGGTGCTGGCCGCTGGTGAGGACGTACCGGATTGGGCCGCCGACATGGTGACCAATCCGAGCGTTCTCACCGACCTGCCGCCCGCTGAGGCACCCGAAGTGACCGAGGAAGTCAAGGAATCGGACGCGGGCGACGACGACGACTCGGACACTGACGACACGGGCGACACGCCTGCCGAAGTGGTGACCGAAAAAGCCTCCGCCGAAGAGATCGAGGCCACTGAGGAATCGGACGACGACTCCGCGACCGAAGAGACCGAGGCTGCAGCCGAGACTGAGGCACCGTCCAACGAGTGGACGTTGCGCCAACTACGTGAATACGCCCAGGCCAACGACATCGACCTGGGCGAGGCCCGCGTGAAGGCCGACATCCTCGAGGTACTGAACCAGTAGGAAGGCGGGCACCATGAACTCCTACGGCACCACCACAGGCCTGGAGGGGATCTGGCGACCGCTCACCGATCAGGAACGCGTAGCTGCGGAAAATCTACTGACTGTCGTGTCAGCGATTTTCCGCGCTCGCGTCCCTGATCTTGATGCCCGACTCGACAGCGGTCAAGTAGACAGGACTCTTGTCGATTTCGCGGCTCAGCAGGTGGTCAAACGTGTGCTGATGAACCCGGAAGGGTTCAAACAGATCACCGAGTCAACGGGGCCAACGTCGGGGTCGTACACCCTGGACCAGTCCATTGCGGGCGTAAACCTCTACGTCTCCGATGGCGACCTCAAACTATTCCTCCCCTCCTACGGGGCAACCTTCAACATCGGCACGATCAGGGTTCGCCCGGGATTGGGAATGGGATGACCCTCCGTAAAGCCAATATCGCAATCGGCGTCAGCCACCGATCAGAACAACCCGAACGCGACCGTCATGGAAACGCGAAGCACACGTTCTCTGACTTCCAGCCCGAATACGTGTACCTGATCGCGCCGAGCTCACGGACTGAACCGACCGAACAGGGCCGCTCCAACGCGGTCCTGAGCAAGTGGGACATCTACGGACCACTGTCACTGACGATCGGCCCCTACGACCGCGTGAAACTCCCAGACGGGACCATCACCGAGGTCGTGGGCGAAGTCGGCAGATGGGACCACAACCCACACAGCTTGCACACCACGCAGCACACCTGCGTGGAATTCACAGTGGAACGGAGACAGGGATGAGCAAAGTAACGGTCAAGCTCAACCGCCAAGGGGTCGCCAAGATCCTCAAATCACCGTCCATGCGCAAAGCCGTGGAGAAACGCGCCCGACAGATCGCCACCGCAGCCGGGCCCGGATACGAAGCCGACTCCATGATCGGTAAGAACCGTGCCCGCGCATCCGTGTACACCAAGACCTTCCAAGCCCGCAGGGACAACGCGAAACGCAACACCCTGCTGCGCTCGATAGGAGCAGCACGCCGTGGCTGAACCAACACCAGAACCCCACGAATACATCGTTGAAGCCCCCAGGGACGCCGAAGCAGACGTACTCGAAGCGCTTACACGCTTCGGTGTGGAGGCGTCCACGATTGTGCCTGGTGCGCGTGGGGCGGGCACTGTGCGTGTCTCGCGTGTCGGGGGAGACCTCACTAATCAGCAGCAGCGGGATCGTCCGTTGATGTTGATCGAGGTGTGGGAAGACAATTCCCCGGCCGCGTTCGATGCTGCGCTGCGTGCGTGGTCTGTGTTCCGGATCCTCGAAAACGAGGGGTTCCTGATTCCGGGTGTGGCCTTGCATGACGTTGATCTTCAAGTGCCGCGTGCTCTTGATGACGAGCTGGCTCCGGATCTGTGCCGGGTGCAGTTCACGGTCGAAATGACTACCCCACTGACTGAAATCACTCTCACGGAGGAAATCTGATGGCAACGTCCAACTACCCCAAGACCCTGCACCACCCCCGCGTCGCCGGTGTGGTGGCAACGGTCGAGACCGAGCAGCAGGAAAAGGACTGGCGCGAACAGGGCTGGCTTGTGAACCCGCCCAAGGCGTCGGAGACCGTTCCTGTCGGTGAGCGTGTCACCGACACCAAGAAGTAAGCACGCATCTCTCTGATTCATCACGGGCCGCCCCGCTCCTGATGAAAGGACCGCCGCTATGGCGAATCAAACGCGAGTCGGTGCACCCATTAAGTCGGTCGGCGGTTTTTCGTCCGCTGCGCTGGGCTCTGCACTTCCTACCGATGCCAAGACTGCCCGACCTGACGCTTTCCAAGCCCTTGGCCTGATTGGTGAGGACGGCCTCGAAGAGACCGAAGAGCGCAGTACCGACAAGAAGCGCCACTGGGGTGGCGGTGTCGCCCGTGTGCTGCAGACCGAGTACGGCATCCAGCTCAAGCTGACGTTCATTGAACGCACCACCGCGGTGCTCAAGGAAGTCCGTGGGCAGGACAACGTCACCGAGGTCGCCGGCACGGACACCGAGAAGCTGCGCACCGTGCTGCGTAACTCGAAGATGCTGCCCCAGCGTTCCTACATCGCCGACATCAAGGACGGCGACCACGATCTGCGCATCGTTTACCCCATTGCTCAGATCACCGAGATCGACGACGTGCAGTACGTCCACTCCGAGCTGATCGCCTACACGGTGACCATCGACTGCTTCGAGGACGAGAACGGCCAGTACGCCTACGAGTACGACACCGTTCCCGCTGTCGCCGCCGCCTGATCCCATCCACCTGTAAGAGCCGTCCAATCCGGGCGGCTCTTTCCTATACCCCCTTGGCGCGGTCATTCCGTGGGGCGGCCCGCCGCGCCAAGGGTCCCCTTCTCTATCCGGCCGCCCACCGTTTCCGAAAGAGGCAACCCCACATGGCTACCACCAAGAACACCCCCGCCCCGCGCAAGCGCCCCGCCAACACTCCCGCGAAGAAGGCTGCCGTCCAATCCGGTGCCAAAGTTCCCGAGGACTACCTGGCGAAGATCCGCGAAGCCGTCCCCGACTTCGTCTACCCCACGACCTTCGGAGACGTTCACCTGCCCGGCTACATGCCCACCGGATTCATCATCGACAACGCTAGCCTCACCGAGGGCGAGATCTTCACGAAGATGATCACCGAGAACACCGACGAAGAGTCCCTCGCAGTGGTTCGCATGCTGCCGCAGCAGAACTTCGAAGGCGTCGACGGTTCGCTCGAGGACCTCATGACGCAGTGGTTCGGCGCCCAAGGCGTGACGATGGGGGAATTCGCGGCCTCATCCGACTGATCTGGGATCACGGTGAGGCCCTCGAATTCGACCTAATCGAACGCAAACTACGCCTACGAGACGTAGGAACCCCGGAATTCACCTGGCGAGACCTGCGAATCGTCATCAAATACCTCCCACGCGAATCCGCCCTAGTCGCCGAAATCGACCCGGACGCCGCCGGATGGTCCCTCGAAGCACTCCTCCTGGCCACCGTCGCCGACGGCATCCACTGGCTCCAATGGGCCAAAACCAAGGACGGGGAAAAGGGCCGAAACCAGCCCAAACCCATCCCACGGCCCGGCGTGGAAGACAAAACCAAGAGGATCAAGGGCACCCCCGAACCAATCAACGACATCGTCGAATGGCTCGGACCCGGCTTCGAGGACTTCGCGCTCGCCGCATAACCGAATACAGCACCACCAGGAAGGGGCAGACCACAACGGTCTGCCCCTTCCTGCATTCCCGAAGGAGGGGACATGACCGAAGTCGCAGTTGCCCACATGCCGGTCATCCCCTCGATGAAGGGGCTGCAACGAAACCTCACCAACGCCATGGCCCCGGCCGCGGCGAAGGCCTCCGACCAGGTCGGCCAGACCATGGGCGCGCGCATGAGCTCGCGCCTGTCCTCCGGGTTGAAAACCGGCGTGAAGGTCGCCGGCGCTGGCGTCGCCACCGTCCTGGGAACCTCCCTGGTGAAGGGCTTCCAACGACTCTCGGCCATTGAAAACGCAGAAGCAAAACTCACCGGCCTCGGCAACTCCGCAGCAGACACGTCCAAGATCATGGACAACGCGCTCGCCGCGGTGAAGGGCACCGCCTTCGGTATGGACGAGGCAGCCACTACGGCGGCCTCCGCGGTGGCTGCTGGTGTGAAGCCCGGTCAGGACCTCACCAAGTACTTGGGCCTGGTCGGCGACGCCGCCACGATCGCGGGCACGGACATGGGCTCGATGGGGTCGATCTTCAACAAGGTCATGACCTCCGGCAAGGTCCAGGGCGACGTGTTCGCCCAACTCTCGGACTCTGGTATCCCGGTCGTGCAGATGCTCGCCGACTCCATGGGAATCGCAGCCGACGAAGTCTATGACCTCGGCTCGAAGGGCAAGATCAGCTCAGACGAGTTCTTGAAGGCCATGGGCTCGATGGAGGGCGCCGCACTCAAGGGCGGCGAGACCACCACCGGCGCGTGGAAGAACATGATGGCCGCGCTCTCACGCTTCGGCGCGGGCATGCTCAAGGGCATCTACCCGGCCATCGGCCCCACGTTCAACAAGATCACCGCGATGCTCGACGCCGCCGAGGCGAAGGTCACCCCTTTCGTGGCCACAATCTCGGAGAAGCTCGGCAACGCCATGAGCAACCTCGACTTCTCGTCGTGGTCCAACTTCACCAGCTCCCTGTCCACCACCTCCGGCGCGCTCGGCCGCGAATTCGGGCCCGCACTGTCCTCGGTGGGGGAGTCTCTCGGCACGCTGCGGCCGGCCATGTCCGAATTTGTCCGTCAGCTCCCGCAGATCGGCGGCTCCGTCGTCACCCTCGCCGTCAGCGGCGTGAAACTGCTGGCCGGCGCTCTCGGATTCCTCGCGGACCACTCCGACACCATCGTCCGATTCATGCCGGCCATCGTCGCCGGCTTCGTCGCATGGCGCGTGGCATCCACCGCGCTCGCGTACTCGTCTCAGAAGTTGCAGTGGGCGCAGGTTGCTATGGCTCCGGTGCTGCTCACGAATAATGCGCTGCGTCTGATCAACATCACGTTGGAGAACCGTCAGACCCGCGCCCGTATTGCCAATACGGCGGCTACGTCGACGAATACCACGGCCACGGCTGCGAATAATACGGCTCAGAACATGGGCGTATTTGCTCGTATCCGGGCTGTGGCGGCGACGGTGGCCCACCGTGTGGCTGTGGTTGCCTCTGCGATCGCTACGCGGACTGCAGCGGCCGCACAGTGGCTGTTCAACGCCGCGCTGTCAGCTAATCCGATCGGGCTTGTGATCTTGGCGATCACTGCTCTGGTGGCGGGACTGGTATGGTTCTTCACCCAGACCCAGCTCGGGCAGCAGATCTGGTCAACGGTGTGGACCGCGATCAAGACCATCGTGGCCGGTGTCGTGGCCTGGTTCCAGACCGTGGTGCTGCCGATGCTGTCCGCTGCCGTGTCCGCGATCGGTGCCGCGTTCCAGTGGCTCTACGCCAATGTGATCCTTCCAGTCTGGAACGGGATCAAGGTTGCCGTGGCCATCGTGATAGCGGTGGTCATGACGATCATCCAGGGCCTGGTCTGGTTCGTGCGTAGCGTCCTGGGCCCGGCGTTCACTTGGCTCTATGTCAACATCATCGTGCCGGTGTGGAACGGGATCCGGAACGCGATCTCCGCCGCGTGGAACTTCATCCGCGACGTGATCCTGGTTCCGCTGATTGGCTTCGTGCGTGGCACACTGACCGCCGCATGGACCTGGTTGCGCACCATCGTGGCCGCCGTGTGGGGCGCGATCCGCGGCGCGATAACGGCGGCGTGGAATTGGATCCGCAACGCGGTCCTGGTTCCGCTGATTGGCTTCGTCCGTGGCGTGCTCACCAATGCGTGGATCGGGCTGCGAATCCTGATCAACGCCGTGTGGTCTGTGATTCGGGCCGTGATCTCGTCCGCGTGGAACTGGATCCGCGGCGTCGTCCTGAATCCGCTGATCGGGTTCCTGAAAGGCCCCCTGGCGGGTGCGTGGAACTGGCTGCGTGGTCTGATCGAGCGTGTTTGGAGCGGGATCAAGTCCGCTGTCAGCGGCGCGTGGAACTGGGTCCGCGGCAACGTACTCGACCCGATGATCAACTTCGTCCGTAACAACGTGGTTTCCGCGTGGGAGACGGCGAAGTCTGGTATCGAGACGGCCTGGAACAAGATCAAGTCGATTGTGTCGAAGCCCGTTGATTTCGTGGTCAACACTGTCATCAACGATGGGTTCATCAAGAACTTCAACAAGATCGCTGAGAAGTTCAAGATCGACAAGATCCCCGAGGTCTCCTTCCGCGGCTTCCGCACGGGTGGTTACACCGGCGACAAGTACCGCAAGGACGAAGTCGCCGGCCTGGTCCACGGCCAGGAAGAAGTGATCCGGGCGGAATCCACTCGTGACATCGAGCGGGCCGCACCCGGTTTCCTGGATCGCCTGAACAAGTACGGTGCATCCGCGCTGCCGACCTTCGGTCACGATGGTCACGCAGCGCATGGTGGCCTTGCTGCTGGCGGGCCTGGTGGGCCGGGCACGTACCTGTGGGGGCCGTTGCAGAACGCGATCTACCGAACGGGTATCGCGCACCTCAACGGTGGCGCATCCGGATACAACATCGGGGCCATGGCCAGGGCCTGGAACAACATGTCCAACCTCAAGGTCAAGCACGGTTCCGGTCAGAACCAGATCACCGTCGGACCCGGCGCACCCGCAGGAACCTGGGGCTACGCCTGGACCAACGGCACGATCCGGCTCAACACCGGCATCCCCGGTGGCATGAAGACCGGCACCGGCGCGCATGAGGTCGGTCACGTTCTCGGACTCGACCACGCCGGAACGAACTCGATTATGCACCCCATGATGCGCGGACCCCTGTGGCCCTCCGCCTACGACCGTTCCACGATCCAACGGATCTACGGCGGCGCAGGCAAGGGCAACCCACCCGAAGGCGGCGGGGACTCCGGACCCTCCATCAGCGACATCGCATCCTCCATCTGGGACAAGCTCAAGGGCATCGTCAACTTCGACAGCCTCCTGGGCCGCATCCCCGGCGGAGGGTTCGCCACCGACCTGATGAAGGGCGCAGCGAAAACCGTGTGGGACGGGTTCAAGGGCTTCGTGTCCAAAACCATCACCGACGCCGCAGACAAGATCATCCCTGACTGGGCCGACGGCCTACTCGGCAAGATCTTCGGCGCCGGAGCCCGCCCCGCCATCGACGGCGTGTGGGACAGCCCCGTGGGAAGCATCCAGTCACTACGACCGGGTGTGAACACGATCTACAACGGCACCGGCAGCTCGGAGTACTTCCAACGAGTCGCACCCATGGCCGCATCAGCGGACCGTGTCGGCACCGTGGAACTGTCCGCCACTGACCGTGCCCTGCTACGCGCCGTCGCTGACCGTGACGTCCAACTGTCCGTGGACGGCCGGGAACTGCACACCACCGTGAAGAAGCTAAACGCGAAGTTTGGAGGACGTTGATGAGCGCATGGCTGGGACCTGTGGGCGGTCTCATTGAGTTCGTGCATTACCAAGGCGCGGTGAAGACGAAGCATGACCGAGAGGTCACGCTTCAGACGACCATCGGTGGCGGGAGATTCGCACTCACCGCCCCCGCCACTAACCTGCGCTCATGGGCGGTGTCCACGGAGGGGATTGACTCATCACAGTGGGCTGCCTTCGACGCCCTGCGCTCGGGTGCATACGGCGACAGGAACTACTTTCTATCTCCACTGGCACAGGTCACGAACCTGATTACGCCCGCGAAGTCCATGCCAGGGATGGGTGGGGAAACGGCGGGGGTAAATGGTGATGCACTCGCGGGCGGTCTGATGTTTACCCCGGAGGGCATACGTGTCCCGTCGATGATCTCCGGTGGCGGAGCCGCTTACCTTCGGGTGGACGTACCAGTGCGCCCAGGTACGCAAGTCACCGGGAGCGTGTATGTCGCAGGCAGTGGCGTGCAAGTTCGCTCTTGGTGGGTCGATGCCGCGCTCAAGCACGTATCCGTATCGTCTTGGCCAGTGGTGACCTCAACCGAACTCACTCGCGCCGCCAATACCACCACGGTGCCAGAGGACGCACACGCCGTGTACATCACTGTCACCGGAGCTACCGCCATAGCAGCTCCTGCGGTGACTTGGACAGACACCGCCCGCCCTTGGACAGTCGGCCGTGGGTGCGACAACGCGATTATCAGCGATGTCAGTGAATCTGAGGTGCTCGCGGGACGGTGGAACAACCAACAAGCCGCAGACTTTGACTTCACAGTGACGGAGGTGGGAGCTGGTGCGTAGCATCCCTGGGTGGCCCGAAACGGCTGATGTCGTGACCGTGAGCGCGCGGGCTACTGTCGCTGGCCGAACAGTTGAGGTCGTGGACATATCCACGACCCGTGAACTTCCCCGAGCGTTGCCGGGTCAGGTGACTATGGCCGGTGGCATCACCGCCGCTACCGGATCTATGACGATCGCCCCGCCTAAAGACAACCCCGTGAGTGGGCGCGTCCAGACCCCATGGACGGACACCACCTACCCAGCCCGGGGAGATCGCGTGGAGATCTGGGCCGTGCACAACGGCGTCGAAGCAAAGATATTCACAGGCCGCGTGGACGATGTGAAAGGCGGGGTAGACACCCTCGAGGTGACCTTGGGCCTCGTTGATGACTACGACGCCCTGGGCCAGGAAATTCAACACACAGCGCTCGCACGGATGATGCCGCCCCTGTCCACCACGGGTGACGGTTATCAGCGCATGACGGGCTTGCTTTCTCCTTGGGTGACGAGCATGGCCGCAAGGCAAGCCGGTTTCTGCTCGACCCCGCCGATGGACGCCTACTGTCTAGTGTCCGCGCCGCTGCAGGGCTCCACATGGCCCGAGCGGGGGGTCCTCAGGGACTCTTACCGGCATTCGGATGTGGGCGAATGGTCAAAGTACCATCCGGGAGCGACGACCGAGCCGGACGGCTGGTTGTCGATGACGCAGCTCATCGCGAAGTACGAGCCGGACCCGTACAACACCCCGTACAACTCAGGGATCACTTCTGCCCGTCCTTTGTCGATCACGATGATGGCCGGCCGTTGGCAGTCCACATCCTCTTACGTGGCCGCACGATGGGACACTGGCCATACTCTGCGAATCGCTTGCGCAGGAAACCGCGACCTATCAGCTCAATACATGGCACCTGACGGGACAGTGCGAACTGTCGCGTTCATGTCCTCGTCCACGGCGGGGGATTGGTCGATCGCCACCGCACAGTGGGAGCTGTTCGGGACTGGATCGCTGAAAGTCACACTGTACACCGATACCGGAAAAACGGCTGAGGGAACGATCACTGCTCCGATGGGGTCCAAGACTAAGCCGATTTTCCAAGTATGGGTATACGCGCCTTCAGGGAATTACATCGCCGGCGCGCAGGTCTCATTCACGAGCTTGCCCGCAGCGACCCGCTTTCGACGCTCGGCATCTATCCAACCCGCGAAGCCATTGCGGAACTTGAACCTAGTTCCCGCCCTGGCCATGACACCAGCAGCAGAAATCCTCAATGCCCAAGCCGAAGCGGAACTCGCCGCGCTATGGGTCGATGAAGATGGGGTCTTGCAATACCGAGACACGCCCACCCTGCTCGGCGCACCAGTGACGAGAACATTCACATCTGCCCGCGATGTCATAGGCCTGTCCTGGTCAACGAACTCCCAAGACGTGCGCCGCAAGGTGACTGTCAAATACCGTTCCGCCGCGGTTTCTATCGCGCGGCGCTCACGGATCACTGTGTACGAGGGACAGAAGAGCGAGCTGGCTGTGGGGGAGGACTCGGACATATGGATCGATGTCCCGGACGATGAGGAATGGATACAAGCCGACTCCACCCCACGCACCGTTTATGGGGACTACAACGCGTCTCTCATGAACTCGGGTGAGGGCTCGTTCATCGGGTTCACGGGTCTGACGAAAGATGGCGATGAAATCCCCATCCTGGACGGTACAAAAGCGGTGTATACGCTCTCGTTCAATCTCGTGGGGCGCCGTGGGTATCGGGCAATCATAGGGATCGCGCAATTACCCTCCAACGCTGATCGTGTGACCACTCAGACGCGTACGGAAGATGCGACATCGCTGAAGAAGGCATACCGAGGTATCGGCCTCCCGCTGATTCGTGCCATGGGTAAGGGAACTTGGGCTGATCAGGAAGCTACTCCGGGTGTGACCGGCCCGTCCTGGGCCACCGACCTGTCGCACGATGCAGGATGGTTCGTCCAGGACCAGGTGGTGGCGTCCTCACTCGCGCAAACGATCGCGGAGCAAACGAAAGCGCCGTACCCATTGCTTGATGATCTGCCGGTGCGCCCGGATCCCCGTGTGCAGCTTGGGGACAAGGTCCGTGTCCAGGATCCGCACCGCACTGGCCTGTCATTGCTGGGTGTGGTGTGTGGGATCGATCAGTCAATTGGCGCGGGCTCGCATGAGATGAAGCTGTCCTTGATTGTGACCACGGTCCAGCACGCGTATGTGACTCTCGGCGAATTCGACTCTTTCTACCGCAGCCTGGGTCAGGTTGACGAAACGTTTAAACAGGAAACCTTGGCGAGCCGCGACAACTCGCCGCTGAGAAAGTAGGAACTATAAATGCCGGAGTTCACCCCACTCAAAATCAGTTACCCGACCCCCGATGATCTGCATCCTTCTGCAAATTGGTGGAAGGCGCTGGCTGTGTCCGCGGACAACGCAATGACTGCGCTGTTCAACAAAGCGAAGGATGAGGCTTCTTGGATTAAGCCTCCCCTGACGAGTGGTAGTGATCTGGACTCATTAGTGGATCCTGGCCTGTACCCCATGTTGGGAGGGCAGACTGCCGCGAGTATCGGTATCCCCGTCCCCAACGTAACTCCCGGCTGGCTGGAAGTTATGCACGGGTACAACTCGATTCATATTGTCCAGCGATTCAAGTCCGTTGGCGGCGGCAATGACATGCGTCGTTTCATGTGGAATGGCGTGTGGCGGGCATGGGAACAATTGAGCGCAGAAACCTCGCCTGCGTGGCTGAAGTCGCCGCCGCTGTCAGGTTCTAGTGATCTGAACTCACTGGTCGAGCCGGGTGTGTATCCGATGCTAGGAGCGCAAACCCCCGCGAACATCGGGATTCCGGTGCCTGCTACAACGCCCGGCTGGTTGGAAGTCATGCACGGGTACAACTCGAAGTACATTGTTCAGCGATTCCGGTCAGTTGGCGGCGGCAATGACATGCGTCGTTTCATGTGGGACGGCGTGTGGAGGTCCTGGGAAACCGACGGAGCGGCTGCCCCGCTACCGGCCGGGGGAGGGGGCACAGGACTCCAAGCGCGTCTCACACCGGAGATCACCGGCGAATGGGCCACCCGCGAACAGTGGGCTGAGTATCTTGAAGCGTTCTCCACTCACCTCGAAGTGGAGCTGTTGACCATCGGCACGTCGGTGAGGGGCAGGGATATTCCGGCGATTCGGATTGGTGATCCTACGAAACCTGCCTTCTTGGCTGTTGGTGGACAACACCCGAATGAGCCTTCGAACCCTCACGGCACGCTGGTGTGGGCACGGCAACTACTCGAAGCTGACACAACGATTCTCATGGACATGTGCATCCTCATCGTCCCGTGCCTGAACATGGACGGCTGGCTGGCACAGCGCAACAACGGGAACAACGTTGACATCAACCGTGACTGGCTCGACTTCTCCCAGCCGGAGACTATCGCTCTACGCGACTTCGTGGCTCAGCACAATGTCGTCGGAGCGGTGGACGGTCACAGCTTCGGGTATCCCCGACAGGTGAGCTTGAAGATTCCCTCGGAAGGCTCCGTCGATGTGCTCGAAAAGTCTCAGGGGCTGTATGACGCTGTGTGGGCGGAGATGGAGAAGCGCGGCCATGAGGTGCGCGAGTACGGGCCGCCTGCGCCGATCACTACCCTTCGTGACGGTCTGGCACGGATGGGAGTGCCCGCGATTCTGTTGGAGGTGCCCTCCCGCAGCGAGGGCACGCCTATTGCTGATCGTCCGAACGCTGGGTGGCAGCTCAAGGTATCGGCTCAGTGCATGGACGCGGCCGCGCATAAGGCCTGGGAATGGGTCAAGGCCACCCCGCCCACCGCATGACCCCAACCACAGGAACACCTCATCTGCAGTCGTGGTCAAGTACTAGGAGGCCCCCATGCCGCACAGGCTGATCAAAACCATTGACGGCCCCCGCGGGGATTTCCTCCTGGCTGGTGGTCTCGTCTTCACAGCTATCGGATACTCCTACGTATCGACCACCACACCTGGCCGTGAGGCCGGGTTCGTATGGCTACCCACACACCTAGACTCTGACGAGCTCGGCTGGGTATGGGTGGTGGTCGGGCTGTTCACCGTGACCGTGGCCCTGATATCAGCGCGGTTCAAGAAGCTCGAGGCGCTCGCGTTCATGGTATTGGTCGTACCCCCGACGCTGTGGGCGCTGATCTTTATCGGAGCGTGGCTCCTGGGCGCCCACCCCAACGGGTGGGTGTCCGCGATCTCGTACTCGTTGATGGCTTGGTGGGTGCTGATCGCCTCGGACTGGCCAAACCCGCCATGCCCGCCAGAACGTAAGGCTGAGGGAGGGCAGCGTGGGTGAATACGCAGGGGAGATCATCACTGGGCTGATGGTGTTCCTAGGCGGTCTGGCTACTGCCTGGGTCACGTACAAGGTAGGCACGAACTCGACCCGACAAGAATCGAATAAGGCGAAGCTCGAACACGAACTGGGCCTGATCGACCGGTACGAAAAAGCCCTGGAAACCACGGACAAACGACTGTCGAAACAGATCGATGAGCTACGCGCCGAAGTCCGGGCACTGCGTCAAGAGCTGCACTCCGAACAGTCCGCGAAGCACACCGCCGAACGGCAACGAGACGCGGCCATCGACCACGCACGCGAACTCCGCGAAGCATGGCCAGGCTCCACCACAGTCCCCGCACCCCCCGAAATCATCAGGGACTTCCTCAGCATCTAACCAACAAGCCACCCCCACACGGGTGGCTCTATTCATGCCCGCGCTCGCGGGAGGAAGGGCGGTGGGCGATGGGTGTCTGGCCAGTCCCCGCAAGCATTAAGCTCGGGCAGGCGTTCGGGGATCATCCCACGAAGAACCTGCCGTCGACTCACTGGCTGATCAAGCAGTTCGGCAACTACCAGCCGAACGGTCACACGGGTCACGACTTCCCCGGTAATGAGGGCACGCCGATCTATGCGATCGAGGACGGCGTGGTCATGTGGGCCGACGAGGGCACGAAGCTGCCGGGGGATAAATCGGCAACCGGGTGGGCGTCTCGCTGGTACCTGGATAAGCCGCACACAGGGCGCACGGTGGCGATCGAACACACCGCCATGGGCGGGTTCACATCGATCTACTCGCACTTGAAGTCGTGGGTGGTCAAGCCTTTCCAGAAAGTCAAGGCCGGGCAGCTGATCGGGCACATGGGCTCGACAGGCCGGGTGACCGGCACGCACCTGCACTTGGACGTTGTTCCGCACACCTATGCGTGGACGAACGGCTTCTACGGCCGCGTGGACCCCACACCGTACATCGGCGGCAAACCTGCCCCACCTGCCCCCGCGACTAAGAAAACATCGCCTGCGCTCCCGCCGGCGGTGTTGGAACGGAGAAACGGAATGATCTGGCTGACAGATCTCGCGCACCAGCTCCGCGCCCAAGGGCTGACGGTAGTGGAGGTGCCGGGGTGGAAGACCCGCGGTTACGCCGGCTACGGCTTCTACGGTCTCGGTGGAGTGCTCCATCACCACACGGCCACCGGGCGCGCGGCGTTCGCCCGGTCGAACATGCCGACCCTCAACCTGCTGGTGCATGGCCGCTCGGATCTTCCGGGCCCGCTGTGCAATCTTGCGTTCGGCCGAGACGGCACCGTGTACGTCGTCGCCGCCGGTTGGGCCAACCACGCCGGGCGCGGATCCGCTCCTGGGTTCCCCAGGGACCAGGGCAACGGCTGGCTGGTCGGTATCGAGGCTGAATCCTCCGGTGTGGCCCCGTGGGACTGGACGAAGGACCAGCTGCGCGTGTGGCCCTACCTCGCGGCCGCGTTGGAGAAGTCCTACCTGTCCGCACGCGCCGCGCACCTGCGTCTGCAGCTGGGGCACAAGGAATACAGCTCCGAGGGGAAGATCGACCCCGCCGGCATCGACATGAACACCTTCCGCGCATCGATCAACAAAATACTCAGCAGCGGCGGAAAGACCGCCGCCCCCGCGAAGAACACGAAGACGAAGGACTGGTTCGACATGGCAACAGAAGCCGACCTGCGGCGCATCGTCCGCGAAGAAATCAAGAAGAACCTGCGACACGCAGAGTTCGAGGACATCAACGGCAAGAAACAGACCCTCAACCAGATCTGGGTCTTCCGGACCCGCAAGGCCGAGCGGCTCCTCGGCGCGATCGCCGAGGCGGTCAAACCCTCGCGCCTGGCCCTGACCCTCTGGGGCTACACGGGTAAGACCGCGCACAAATTCGCCAATGGCAAGGCGATGGACGCCTACGCCACCCTCAACGAAACCCTCCGCCACGTGGACTCCGCCAAGGCCGGATCCACCAACAGCAAGGAGACCAAGTGATGGCAGCACGACACGCACAACGAGCCAACACCGACCCACGCAACCTATCCCCGAAAGCCAAGTACGCAGGCATCGCTGGAATCGCCGCAACCGGCGGGATGACTGTGATCGCCGCGTTCCTCGCTGCGATCCCCGGCGAAGCGCTCGCGGGGCTTGGCGTTTGGGCTGTCCCGGTTGGTGCAGCGATCGCTACGGCTGCGGCGTTCCTGGGTGCATACGCGAAGCACGACCCTGCACGCGACCCGTCACTCACCCTCGATAAGGCCGGCCAGGTTTACGCATCGGCCGCCGACGCCGAGGGCGAGACCGAGCGGTATGTGTCCGGGCATTACTCGAATAACCGACTCGCACCCGATGAGGCTGTAACAGATGTGCCTGTCCGTCCGGACCCGGTCGAGCTGGAAGCCCAGGAGCTCGCTGAGGCCGATAAAACTGAGGCGAGAGAAGCCGCGGACTCCAACGCCGTCGTGTCTGAGCTTGAGCGAGAACTGCAGGATCAGGACAAGAGCGATCGTCCCTGACTGAGCACGAGAAAAACGCCCCACACCGTGACGGTGTGGGGCGTTTTCTTCATGTCCAGTCCAAGTTCCCAGGACTAGTTCGTCCAAGCGTCGCCCATGGGTAGACTCAAAAGCCCCGCTCTTCCTCCGCCCCCGAAGGAACGTTCTGTGTCTGTGATTACCCCCGAAGAGATCACCGAGGGTGGTCTCAATGTACCCATCCACGCGTGTGATCTTTACCCCCAGTTTGCCCCTAGCCGCGCTCCCGGCGCTGCTCGCTACCGACACACGTTGCCAGGCGGGCAGCACCTCGATGCGCTGCTGGTCAACAAAACCTCAGACGTGCTGGTCGTGTGTTTCCACGGTGCGCTGGATCGAGACAAGAACACGTTGCCGCGGTTTGAGCGGCTTCGCACGGTGAATGGCATGGCGGTTAGCGCCATGTACGTGGGAGACCCGACGCTCTGGATGGACGATCGGATGCGCTTGTCCTGGTACGTGGGATGGCCGGAATTCGACGCACAAGGTGTCATCGCCGATTGGGCAGTGCGGGCAGCCCAGGCAGTGGGGGCATCACACATCATCTTCACTGGCTCATCCGGTGGCGGGTTTGCTGCCCTGCAAGTCTCAGCCCTGGTTCCGAACTCACTGGCGTTGCCGTTCAACCCTCAGACGATGATCTACCAGTACCGACCTCATGGGAAGTTCTGGTTTCAACGGTCACTCATGCGCGCCGCTTGGCCCAACCTCGCACCCGAAGGCGTGGACAAGTTCGACTTCTCTACGGACTGGACGGCCCAGGCGGATGATCGCATGTCCGCGGTTCGGAGGTACGCACAACCTGTACCGAACTTCACTCGTTTCGTCATCAACCGCAACGAGGACCATTACGAAGGTCACTACGTGCCCTGGCTCGAGGCCGCACACGCGGGCGGTAATCGTAACCGAGTGGAGGGAATCGTGTACGAGGGCGGCACAATCCATGGCCCGCCCGCACCGCGAGTGTTCAACCAGCACCTGCAGGAGGCCCTGGAGTACGTGCAGGAACTTCCGCCCGTTGACACTGTCAACGAACCCCCGGTTTCTTACCACCCTTAGTCAGAGCAGTTCCGCACAGTTCCAGGGGAGCACGGTCCCGAAAGAGGCTGTGGGCGGTTTTCAATTCCCCCCATCTCCACAAATTTCCCGTATCGGGAGAAAGCCTCGCGTTGTATACGCGGGGCTTTTTTCATGAGCTGTCGCCTCGCTTGCACGCTGATAGAAAACGATCAGGCGGAAGCACTGAACCAATCGGCACCCTGTGGAAGACTTGGCAGCAGATCCCACGAACAGTCAGCTAGACAGACAGGTAGGTGCATCCCATGAGTGATCGTCCCAACGAGCCCCAGTCCGGTTCTTCCTCCGCTTCCGGAAACACCCCGGGCAACAACCAGCCCGAGTACGGTCAGCGCGTGGAAGGCAACGACCAGGCCTTCGGTCAGAACGCCTACGACCGGTCGCAGCAGAACTACGGTTCGCAGCAGCCCGAGTACGGCCAGTACGGCGACTCCCAGCCCACCGGCCAGCAGTACGGTAACGGCCAGTACGGCAACCAGGGTTACGGCAACCAGCCCCAGTATGGCGACCAGCAGTACGGCAATGACCAGTACGGTTACCAGGGCCAGCAGGGCTACGGTAACCAGGGTTACGGCAACGATCAGTACGGCAACCAGGCGTACGGCCCGGGCGGGGCGAACAACCCCACGTACTACCAGAACGATTACAACCAGCAGCCCTACGGAGACCAGAACTACTACGGCAACGGCAAGCCCGCGGGCAACGGCCTGGGCATCGCGTCCCTGGTGCTGGGCATCATCGGCATCCTGACCTTCTGGTTCTTCGGTCTGGGTGGCTTGATTGGTCTCGTCGGTCTGATTTTGGGCATTGTGGGGTTGGTCAAACTCCGCAAGACCCCCGGATCCTCCAAGGCGCTGCCGATCGTGGGTATCGTGCTCTCGATCCTGGCGATCATCGGCGGCATCGTGATGGCCTTCGTGTTCTTCTGGGCCTTCGACATGGTCAGCGAGTGCGTGCCGCTGCTCGAGTCCGGTTCCCAGACCGCTTACGAGCAGTGCGTGAATGATGCCGTCAACCAGAACATGGGTATCGACAGCTAACGCGCCCTCCACAGCATCGTGCCCCGGCACGGTCGACGACGCCGCTCCGCGCGGCGATCTCGGCCGTTCGGGGCACGAGTTGGTTAAGACGAGTACAGAAAGCTCAGCGCTGGGAAGGTTTGGTCCTAGGAACTCTCGCGTGTGCCCAGGATGTCCAGAGCGGCGTCGTGAAGTGCGCCGTTGCTGGCAATCGCGTTGGCGCCGAAGGGACCGTCCTGGCCCTTGAGCGAGGTGAAACGGCCGCCGGCCTCGGTGACGATGGGCACCAGGGCGGCCATGTCGTAGAGGTTGAGCTCGGGTTCGCACGCGATGTCCACCGCGCCCTCGGCCACCAGGCAATAGGACCAGAAGTCACCGTAGGCGCGCGTGCGCCACACGGTGTCGGTCAGCTCGATGAACTGGTCGCGCACACCCAGTTCCCGCCACCCGGTCAGCGACGAGTAGGAGAGCGAGGCGTCCGAGAGCTGGTTCACCGATGAGACAGACAACCGTGTGGCTTGCGACAACGAGCGGCCCGTGAAGGCCCCCGAACCCAGGGCGGCCCACCAACGGCGATTGAGCGCGGGAGCGGAGACCACACCGGCCACGACCTGATCGTCTTCGACCAGGCCGATGAGGGTGGCCCACACGGGTACGCCGCGCACAAAATTCTTGGTGCCGTCGATCGGGTCGATCACCCATTTGCGGGAACCGGAACCGGAGGTGCCGAACTCCTCGCCGATCACGGCATCGCGGTTACGCACTCGACCCAGCTGCGAACGGATCACCGATTCGGCCTCGCGATCCGCGTCCGTGACGGGGGTGAGATCCGGTTTGGTTTCCACGTGAAGATCCTGGGCCTTGAACCGACGCATGGTCAGCCCGTCCACAGAGTCGGCCAGGATGTGTGCGAGACGGAGGTCATCCGTGTAGTTGCTGGGTGATCGCATGAGCTCTACGTTATCGCCTGTCCTAGTTGCTTTTCGTCGGCACCGGCCTGTGTTTCCCCGCGCGAGGCCGCTAACAACCTGCGCAGCGACTCGAGCCTCAGCGGCGCGGCCGCGGAGGCCTCGGGCCGCTGTACCCACTCGTCCAGTGCGCAGCCGGGGGAGTCCTGAGTGTGTAAGCAGCCGCGCGGGCAGTCCGCAGTGGCGGGCACGAGGTCCGTGAACGAGTTGAGAAGTTCTTCTTCACTCACGTGCGCCAGACCCAGCGAGCGGATCCCGGGAGTGTCGATGACCCACGTACCGGGGGAGGTATCCGGCATGCGGAGGGCACGGGCGGAGGATGAGGTGTGGCGGCCACGACCGGTCACGTCATTGACGCCGCCGGTGGCGCGTTCGGATCCGGTGAGTGCGTTGACCAGCGTGGATTTTCCTACCCCGGAGGGGCCCAGGAACACACTGATGTGCCCGTCGAGGATCTCGCGGAGCCGTTCGATGGACGCGTCCGAGATGGCCAGGGACTCCTCGTGCACACCCACCGCGGGCCTGCCACCCAGGGCATCCGAGGGCTCGGTGCGCACGGTCTGGACGTCCAGCGCCTCCACATAGGTCAGGAACTCGGCCGGGTCCTTCAGATCGGTCTTGGTCATGCAGATGACCGGGGTGATGCCCGCGTCCGACGCCGCCGCGAGACCGCGATCCACGAAACCAGTACGAGGGGTGGGGGACTCGGTGGCCAGGACCAGCACGAGCCGGTCAGCGTTGGCCACGATCACGCGCTCCACCGGGTCGGTGTCGTCAGCGCTGCGGCGCAAGATGGTAGCGCGAGGTTCGATGCGCACGATGCGGGCCAGGGTGTCCGGGTCGCCGCTGACATCGCCCACAACGCCCACCTGATCTCCGGGGACGATCGGTTTGCGGCGCAGCTCTTTCGCACGGATGCACACCACGGTGCGCTGATCCTCACTCTGCTCGTTGACCACGCAGGTGTACCGACCTCGGTCCACGGCGATCACGCGAGCGATCACGGCGTCCTCGTGGGTGGGGCGTTGCTTGGTGCGCGGGCGGGAGCCCTTCTTGTTGGCTCGCACCCGGACATCGGATTCGTCCCATTGACGGTGTGCGCTGGAATTACGCGCCATGGCTGACCAGGGTGGTCCACATCTGGGGGAAATCGGGCAGCGTCTTGGACGTGGTCCCGATGTTCTCCACGCTCACGTCCGCCACGCGCAGACCGATGATCGCTCCCGCGGTGGCCATGCGATGGTCCTCGTAGCTGTGGAACAGCCCGCCGTGCAGGGGCGCAGGAGTGATGATCAGACCGTCCTCGGTCTCCTCTGCGTTGCCGCCCAGCCGATTGATCTCGGTGGTGAGAGCGGCGAGGCGGTCGGTTTCGTGGCCGCGCAGGTGCGCGATCCCGCGCAGCTGGGACGGACTGGTTGCCAACGCGCACATGGCCGCCACGGTGGGTGCGAGTTCGCCGGCCTCGGACAGATCCAGGTCGACGCCATTGAGCTGCGCCGGACCGGTTGCCGTGAGCACACCGTCCACCAGGTCAACGGAGCCGCCGAACTGCGGCAGGATGGTCCGCCAATGATCGCCACCCTGCGTGGTGTGGGACGGCCAATCGGGAATGCTCACGGTGCCGCCGGTGACCATGGCCGCGGCCAGGAACGGTCCGGCATTGGACAGATCCGGCTCCACGGTGACGTCCAGACCGGGCACGGCAGTGGGTTCCACTCGCCACTCGGTGTCGCTCACGCGCGTGGCGTTCACCCCGGCCTCGCGGAGCACTTCAACGGTCATGGCAACGTGCGGCAAGGACGGAACGCCGGCGGCGTCGGACTCGTGTTTGAGCACGAGTGGTGCGTCGAAACGCACGGCAGAAAGCAAGAGCGCGGAGACGAACTGTGAGGATCCGCTCGCGTCGATGGTCACGGTGCCACCGGCCACGCGTCCGGTGCCCGAGACGGTGAGCGGCAACGTGTCGCGGCCGTCGTCGTGGACCGTGACGCCCAGATCTCGCAGGCCTTGGATCACGGGGCCCATGGGACGGACGCGAGCGTGCGGATCGCCGTCGAACTGGGTGTCGGCGTTGAGGAGTGCGGCCACGGGCGGCACGAAGCGCATGACCGTACCCGCCAGCCCACAATCGATATGACGGGGAACCGGTCGGTGGACATCGGCGGCGGGACCCACGGGAATGGGGGTGATGGCGAGGTCCGAGCCGAAGGGCCCGGGCGCACCGGTGGGTTCGATCACCGCGCCCAATTGTTGGAGCGCGGAAATCATGAGTTCACTGTCACGTGAATACAACGGCTTGCGCACCGTCGAGACCTCGGAAGCCAAGGCCGCCAGGACCAGATAGCGGTTGGTCAGCGATTTGGAACCGGGAATGCGCACGGTTCCGCTCACCGGGCGATCACCCGTGAAGGGCGCGGCCCACTGGGAGTCGGGGTGCGACAAGCCGTTGTCTGTATTCACTGTGTGTTCGACCCTCTTAGTGGCTGACGGCGTCCTGGACGGCCTTCTCGGCCTGGGCGAACTTCTTCTTGGTGTCCTTGGAAACCTTGGCCGCGTTCTTGCGCACGTCATCTGCCAGGTGGCTGGCGCGCCACGCGAGCGAGGGGTTACCGGCGGTGTCCACAGAAGCGATCATCACGGCGCCCACCAACGAGAGGTTCTTGAACACGTTGTTGCGACGGTTGGACTTGGCCTCCTTGGTGGAGGTGTCCGCGGACTGGTACTGCACGTAAGTGTTGATCGCGGTGGTGCCCAACAGCACGGACGCGGAAAGACGGGGGAGCTTGCTCAGCGCGAGAGCGGAAGCAGCCAGCACCTGCGCGGCGGCAATGCCCTGGGCCACCTGGGCGCGGTTGGCGGTCACGGGACGGACCTGCGGCAACACCTGCTCCACCTGCTTCAGGACAGGGTCCAGCTTCTCGGCAGCGGCCGAGGAGTTGCGGAATGCTTCGACACCGCCGGCAACGTAACCGGTGGCGAGCAGGGGACGGGCGAGACGACGAACGATGCTCATGGTTCCTCCTTATGGTCCCGGCATTTCCGGGAGGGCACGTCTTTCATCCTAACGGGGTGCCACTGAGCCGCGCACGGGAATAGCGGGGCGGGTCCGGCGTGTTATTCACCAGTAGACAGGAAGCGCCACACAGGTGGCTCCCAAAGCTGGACGGCATCAAGCTGGACGGCATCGCGACCCACGGAAGGCAGGTAGAGCATGACCAGCACCGCCCCGACCGTAGACTGGGCCGTGATGAACGATCATGATGAGCTTGAGCCGCAGGAGCAGGACACTGCCGACACCGCGGACGTCAGCCAGGAAACCACACAGCAGCGCCGCGAACGTTTCGAACGCGACGCCATGCAGTACGTGGACCAGCTGTACGCCGCGGCCCTCCGCATGGCCCGCAATCCAGCCGATGCCGAGGACCTGGTTCAGGAGGCCTACACCAAGGCCTTCTCCGCGTTCCACCAGTACAAGCCCGGGACCAACCTCAAGGCTTGGCTGTATCGGATCCTGACCAATACCTACATCAACCTGTACCGGAAACGGCAGCGCGAACCGCGCCAGGCCAACACGGACACGGTGGAGGATTGGCAGCTGCACCGCGCCGAGTCCCACACGTCCAAGGGGCTGCGGTCGGCCGAGGCCGAAGCCCTGGACCATCTGCCGGATTCAGACGTGAAACGGGCGCTTCAAGAACTTCCCGAAGAGTTCCGGCTCGCGGTGTATTTCTCCGACGTCGAAGGCTTCGCCTACAAGGAGATCTCCGAGATCATGGACACGCCCATCGGCACCGTGATGTCTCGACTGCACCGCGGACGGAAACTGCTCCGAGAAAAACTGGCCGATTACGCCGCCGAACGAGGTTTTGACACCTCCAAGGGGACCAAGAAGTCCAAGGGCGAGACAACATCGAAGGACCGAGGCTGAACCAATGGCTGACAACGACTGCCAGAACGGCTGCACGGACGAACGTATCCGTCGCATCTACGAATACCTTGACGGTGCGCTGACCAAGGAAGATCTCGAGGAGATCCACGCGCACCTCACGGACTGCCCCGAGTGCGAGCGTGAATACAACCTGGAGTGCGTGATTCGCGCCGTGATCAAGCGATCCTGCACCGAGACTGCCCCCGCGCAGCTCAAGCAGTCGATCCTGTCGCGCATCGAAGCGCAGTGCAGCGATCACCCGGCGGCCTGATGTTCGCGCCCCGCACGAGTTAAACAACAACGCCCGCAACCGAAATGGTTGCGGGCGTTGTTCACACTGCACAGAGCTCAGGAGTTGGGCCGCTTTCCGCGGTTCGCTGAGTTCTTGCGGCGGTCCTTGCGCTTACGTCCACGCTTGCTCATGGTGTACCTCCTGCGTTGATTCGTCTGGGCACCGTCCGCCAGTATCTCATAATCTTGCGTTTACTCCGAGTTGACCGGATCGCAAGGCCGACGGCGCTCGCGGGCTTACCGGGGTTCCGGCAGATTCAGCCAGTTGTACCAACCGCGGTGCAGCACGAGCCACGCCATCAGTCCGTAGCCGGCCTGACCCGGGTGGCCGTGATTGGCGGCCAGGTCCTTGCGCCACTGCTCGTGGTGCTGCAACGGGTTGAACGTGTCCACGTACACGTGCTGGCGACGAGTGGTCACGTCTCCGAAAGCGGCAGAGAGATCAGCGATCTTACGGTTACGCTCCGGATCCAGCGTGGGTGGGGGACCCACCACGAGGACCTTGATGTTGTTCTGAGTGGCCTGGTCCACAATGTTCGCCATGTTCAACCGCGAACGTGCCGAGGTGATGTCCAGATCCACGTCCATGGCGGACGGGGCAATCACCAGGCGGTTGTCGCACATGGAGTCGAAACGGCGGGAGGCCTCGTCGAACCAGCGCTCGTTGAGGGACTCGCTGCCCTCTCCGGGGGCCGCCAAGTTATAGGCGTCCACCGGCACGATGTCTCGCGGCGTACGGGCCAGAACTCGACCGAACCAGCCCAGGGCGCGGGGGTCTTCCACACCGGCTAGCAGTTCGTCACCGACGGCCACAATGCGGATCCTGCGTTGGTCCACTGTTCCTCTTCCTTTGCTCATAACGTGTCTCGGTGGCCACCGTAAACCACGATGACCACCGAGGGGAAAACGTGCCGGCTGCGGCCCCGCGTCACGGGGCCGCAACCGGGTGATGGATTACTCGCCGCGGTCGAAGGCCTGCTGCACCAAGGTCTCCAGTTCCTTGGCGTGACGCTTGGCCGAACCATTGGCGGGGGAGGCTGACGCAGGACGGGAGGCCAGCTTGACCGGGCGGTCCAGCTGCGGCAGCAAGTTCACTGCCATGAACGGCCAAGCACCCTGGTTGGCCGGTTCGTCCTGGGCCCACATGATGCGAGCCTCGGGGTAGCGGGCCAGTTCCTTCTTGATCTCGTTCTCGGGCAGCGGGTAGAGCTGCTCGACACGGATGATCGCGGTGGAGTGGTCCTCCGACTTGTCCCGCTGTGCCGCCAGGTCGTAGTAGAGGCGACCGGACACCAGGATCACGTCCGTGACCTTGGAATCGTCCAGACCCGCAACGTCCGGGATGACCTGCTGGAACGTGCCCTGCGTGAAGTCCTCGATGGGGGAGGCCGCCGCCTTCAGGCGCAACAGCTGCTTGGGCGTTGCCACCACCAGCGGACGGCGCGGGCGCGAATACGCCTGACGGCGCAACAGGTGGAAGTGGTTGGCCGGGGTGGACGGGTTCACCACGGTCATGTTCCGCTCCGCGCACAGGGTCAGGAAGCGCTCGATACGTGCCGAGGAGTGGTCCGGACCCTGGCCCTCGAAACCGTGGGGCAGCAGCATGACCAGCGAGGACCGCTGACCCCACTTCTGCTCGGCCGAGGAGATGAACTCGTCGATGATGGTCTGCGCACCGTTGACGAAGTCACCGAACTGCGCTTCCCACACGGTGAGCGCCTCGGGGCGTTCCACCGAGTAGCCGTATTCGAAGCCCAACACTCCGTACTCGGACAGCAGGGAGTTATAGATGGACAGCTTGGCCTGATCACCGGACAGGTTGTTGAGCGGAGTCCACTCGGAACCGTTCTCGGCGTCGAAGAAGACCGCGTGACGCTGCGTGAAGGTACCGCGGCGGACATCCTGGCCGGAGAACCGCACGGGCACGCCCTCCATGAGCAGGGAACCGAAGGCCATGAGCTCGCCCATGCCCCAGTCCACGCCACCCTTCTGGGTCATCTCGTTGCGACGGTTGAGGAGCTTCTCCAGCTTGCGGTGCGTGGTGAAGCCCTCGGGGATGTCCACGTGGGCCTGGCCGATGCGCTGGGCGACGTCCTCGGAAATGGCGGTGGACTTGGGGATCGAGACCCCCGAATCCGCCTGCTGAGCCGAGGGGCGCTCGATGTTGGCGATCGCAGCGGCGTCGCCGGTGACCAGCGGAACGGTCGAGGTCTGGGCCTCGTGGGACTCCGCGAACACGCGCTCCAAGCGCTCCTGGTAGTCCTTGAGTGCGCGATCCGCCTCGTCCTGCGTGATGTCACCGCGACCCACGAGGTTCTCGGTGTAGATCTTGCGGGTCGAGCGCTTGCCGTCGATCAGGGAGTACATGAGCGGCTGGGTCATCGAGGGGTCGTCACCCTCGTTGTGACCGCGGCGGCGGTAGCAGACCAGGTCGATCACGACGTCCTTGTGGAAGCGCTGACGGTACTCGAAGGCCAGCTGACCCACGCGGGTCACGGCCTCGGGGTCGTCCGCGTTCACGTGGAAGATCGGGGCCTGCACCGTGCGGGCCACGTCCGTGGAGTACGTGGAGGTACGGGCACCGGAGGGCGAGGTGGTGAAGCCGATCTGGTTGTTGACCACCACGTGGATGGTGCCGCCCACGCGGTAACCCTCCAACTCGGACATCTGCATGACCTCGTACACGATGCCCTGGCCGGCCATGGCGGCGTCGCCGTGGACCTGAATGGGCAGCACGGGGTAGGTGCCGTCACCTTCGGGGCCGGCGCCCAGCACGTCCGTCTTGGCACGTGCGATGCCCTCGATCACGGGATCGGCGGCCTCGAGGTGAGAGGGGTTGGCGGCAAGATAAACCTGGGTCTCGTTGCCGTTGTCGGACGTGAACACGCCCTCCGTGCCCAGGTGGTACTTGACGTCGCCGGAACCCTCGATGGACTTGGGATCCTGGCTGCCTTCGAACTCGCGGAAGACCTGTGCGTAGGACTTACCGGCAATGTTGGTGAGCACATTGAGGCGACCGCGGTGGGCCATGGCGATACCCACGCCGGCCAAGGAATCATCCGCGGCCTCGGAGATGATCGCGTCCAGCAACGGGATCAGGGATTCGCCGCCCTCCAGCGAGAAGCGCTTCTGGCCCACGTACTTGGTCTGCAGGAACGTCTCGAAGGCCTCGGCCGCATTGAGGCGACCCAGGATACGGAACTGCTCCTCGCGGGCCGGCTTCTGGTAGTCGTGCTCGAGCTTGTCCTGGAACCACTCGCGCTCTTCCGGGTCCTGCAGGTGCATGTATTCGACACCCACGGTGCGGCAGTACGCGTCACGCAGCCGCCCCAGGATCACGCGCAGGGTGAGCAGATCCTGGCCACCGAAACCACCGGTGGGCCACTCGCGCTCCAAGTCCCAGAGGGACAGTCCATAGCTGCGGATGTCCAGGTCCGGGTGCTTACGCATGACGTACTCGAGCGGGTTGGTGTCCGCCATGAGGTGGCCACGCACGCGGTAGGCGTGGATCAACTGCTGGATGCGGGCAACCTTGTTGATCTGGGTTTCCGGGTTGACCTGGTTGTCCACGGCCCAGCGAACGGGCTCGTAGGGGATGCGCAGGGCCTCGAAGATGTGATCGTAGAAGTTGTCGCCACCGAGCAGGTAGTGCTCCACGAGCTTGAGGAATTCACCGGAACCGGCGCCCTGGATCACGCGGTGATCGTAGGTGGAGGTCAGGGTGATGATCTTGGAAACGCCCATGCGAGCGGTGGTCCGCGGCGAAGCGCCCTTGTACTCGGCGGGGTAGTCCAGTGCACCCACGCCCACGATGCAGGCCTGTCCCTTGGACAAGCGCGGCACGGAGTGAACGGTGCCGATGCCGCCGGGGTTGGTCAGGGACACCGTGGTGCCCTGGTAGTCCTCCATGGTCAGTTCGCCGGAACGGCCGCGCTTGACCACGTCCTCGTAGGCGGTCCAGAACTGCATGAAGGTCATGTCTTCGGCGCCCTTGATGTTGGGCACCACCAGGTTGCGCGAGCCGTCCTTGTTGGGGATGTCGATCGCGATACCGAAGTTCACGTGAGCCGGCTGGATGGCGGCGGGCTTGCCGTCCACCTCTCCGTAGACCACGTTCTGCGACGGGTAGTTGGCCAGCGCACGGATCACCGCGTATCCGATGAGGTGGGTGAACGACACCTTGCCGCCGCGGTTGCGCGAAAGGTGGCTGTTGATCACCAGTCGGTTGTCGATGAGCAACTTGGCGGGCACGGCGCGCACGGTGGTCGCCGTGGGCACGGTCAGGGAGGCATCCATGTTGGCGGCCACGGCCTTGGCGGGGCCGCGCAGCTTGGTGACCTTGTCCTGTGGCTCGTCCTGCTCCTGCTGTTCCTTGGCCTTGGGCTTGGCGGCCCCCTCGGGCTGAGCACGGATGGGGCGCTTGGTGGGTGAACCCTCGGAGCCGTTGGCTTCCTGATCCACGCCTTCGGGCTTGCCCTTGGCCTTGGACCCACCGGTGGTGGCCGAGGGGGCTGCGGCGCGCTTGGGTTCGCCGGAGGACGAGTTGGATTCGGACGTGGCCGCCGGTGCGGTCTTTTCCTGGGTCACCTTGGGCTTGTTCTCCTGAGTAGACGAAGAAGCAGCCGCCTTGGACGGGGCGGCTGCGGAAGATTTGGTCGCAGCGCCGTTCGACTGTGAAGCGGTCTGCGAGGGGGAAGTGGAATCGGAGTCAGAGCCCTTGCTCATTTCCTCGAAAATGGGCCACCACTTCTTGTCCACGGAGTTCTTGTCGTCCTGGTACTTCTCGAACAGCTCGTCGACGAGCCATTCATTACCGGCGAATTCTTCGGGGATCAGGTGGTGTGGCTGCTCTGGCACGGGAGATACGCCTCTTCCATATGACGGTGTGCTCCGGTGGTTGTTCGGTAGACCACCACCGGTCGGTGGTGCCAGCGGCATGTCTCTCCGCGGGCGGACGTGGTGGCCTTATTCCCATAAGGCCGTACTAAGTCAACAGTCTAATGAGGCGAACACCACCTGGCCAGTCCATCCTGACCGCTCGGTAGGTTTACTTGGTTGCGTCCTCGGAGGCGTTGCGGATCACCTGACGGAGGGAGGTGTGGGCCCGTAGTATGTGGTCTCGTGCGATTCCTCACGACTCCTAATACAGACCTCACCTACAACGATGTCTTCCTGGTTCCTTCCATTTCGCGAGTGACGTCCCGTTTCGACGTGGACCTGTCCCCGGCGGACGGTACCGGGAACACCATCCCGCTGGTTGCAGCCAATATGACCGCCGTGACCGGTAGGCGCATGGTCGAGACCATGGCACGCCGCGGCGGTCTGGGCATCCTGCCGCAGGACATCCCGCTGGACGTCATTGCCAACGTGACCGACTGGGTCAAAGGCCGCTCACCGCACTACGAAACGCCGGTGGCGCTGCACGAGACGGACACCGTCCACGACGCGCTCGGGGTCATGCACAAGCGCCCGCACGGGGCAGTCCTCGTCACGGACGCCGAAGGTAACTACCGGGGCCTGGTGCTCGCCTCCGATTGTCAGGACGTCGATCGGTTCACCCAGCTCGCGGACGTGATGCGCACGGACGGGCCGGTCTTCCAGGTCGACGACTTCGACGGCCAGGACGACGACGCCTCGATGCGTACTGCGTACGACAAGCTCGCGGCATCACGGCTCAACGTAGCGCCCGTCCTGCGCGGTCAGGAGATCCAGGGTGTTCTCACCCAGAAGGGCGCGGTCCGCTCCACCATTTACCAACCCGCGCTCGACAAACAGGGCCGCTTGCAGGTCGGCGCGGCAGTGGGAATCAACGGCGACGTCGCAGCGAAGGCCGCGGCGTTGCTCGACACCGGCATCGACGTGCTGGTGGTCGATACCGCCCACGGTCACCAGATCAAGGCCATGCAGGCCCTCGAGGCCGTGCGCGCACTGGATCCGCAGGTGCCCATTGTGGCGGGCAACGTGGTCTCCGCCGACGGCGTGCGCGACCTGATCGGGGCCGGCGCGGACATCGTGAAGGTGGGTGTGGGCCCCGGCGCCATGTGCACCACCCGCATGATGACCGCGGTCGGTCGTCCCCAGTTCTCGGCGGTCGTCGAGTGCGCCGAGGCGGCTGCGGATCTCGGAAAGCACATCTGGGCAGACGGCGGTGTGAAGCACCCGCGCGACGTCGCTCTCGCGCTCGCGGCCGGTGCGAGCCAGGTCATGATCGGTTCCTGGTTCGCGGGAACCCACGAAGGGCCGGGCGACCTCAACATCGACGCCAACGGGCGCGCCTATAAGGAGAGCTTCGGTATGGCCTCGGCTCGAGCCGTGCGCCACCGCACCCGCGGTGAGGACGAATTCGCCCGCGCTCGCAAGGCGCTGTTCGAAGAAGGCATCTCCAACTCCAAGATGTACCTGGACCCCCAGCGCCCGGGCGTGGAGGACCTGGTCGACCACATCACCTCCGGCGTGCGTAGTTCCATGACGTACGCGGGCGCCACTTCGCTGGCGCAGTTCGCCAATCGCGCGGTTGTGGGCATCCAGTCCCAGTCCGGTTACGACGAGGGTCGGCCGCGCTCGGAATCCTGGAGCTGACGGGCGATTTCCTCGGGCGGGCTCATCGGGTCCTTATTGAGAATGATTAGTGATATGCTCTCCGCAGATCACATGCAATCCATTCTCAATAAGGACCTTTTTTGAGAATGAACCGAAGGAGTTGATGTCGTGTCCTCACGCGTATCGGGCCTGAACGCCCGCCCGTTCGTTCGTTCCGCCGTGGCCGTTTCTGCCTTGAGCGCCCTGGTGCTCACGGGCTGCTCGGGAAACTCGGGGGAAGCTCAGGAAAGCGACGGAGCGGCGTCGGACGGGGACAAGATCACCGTGGTGACCTCGACCAACGTGTACTTGGATCTTGTCGAGCAGGTGGCCGGGGAGCACGTGGAGGTGACTCCCATCATCGACTCCGCAGCGCAGGATCCGCACTCGTACGAGGCGTCCCCGCAGGATCGCCTGACCATCGAGAAGGCGGACGTGGTGGTCCTCAACGGCGGAGGCTACGACTCGTTCATGGAGGACATGACCACTGATTCGCAGAAGGTCATCAACGCAGTGGACGTGTCCGAGCTGGAGGGCAAGGACCAGGCCGCTGAAGAGCACGACCACGCCGAGGAAGCAGAGGGCCACGAGGGCCACCACCACGAACCCGGCGGTTTCAACGAGCATGTCTGGTACGACCTGGACACGGTCACGAAACTGACGGAGCGCATGGCGGAGCAACTGGGCGAGATCGACCAGGAGAATTCCCAGCAGTACACCGACAACGCGGCCAACCTCAATGGTGAGCTATCGGGAATGAAGGAAGAACTCGAAGCGTTGGATGCCTCGGGTGGTTACGTTGCCACCGAGCCGATGCCCGGATATCTCTTGCAGGACGCGGGTCTCCACGACGACACACCCGCGGAGTTCATGACCGCAATCGACTCGGAGTCGGACGTGGCCCCCGCCGTCATGAAGGAAACCACGGATCTGGTCACGAGCGGTCACATCGACCTGTTGGCGTTCAACCAGCAGACCTCCACGGGCCAGACCGAACAGCTGCGCAAGGACGCCGAAAACAACGGTGTGAGCGTGGTCGAATTCTCCGAAACCGTCCCCGAGGGCAAGAATTACGTGGAGTGGATGCGGGACAATATCGACCGCGTCTCCCAAGCCGTGAAGAACTAGCTCTATGACCCTTCCCACCGAGGTGGCACGAACCATTCACACTCCAGCGGCTCAACCCGCCACACACACCACACCGCGCCCCGCATCGGACAAGCAACGGGAGCCGGGCAAGGCCGTGGTCGAACTCAAGAACGCGGAACTCGCTTTCGGCGACCGCGTGCTGTGGCGTGATCTCGACCTGACCATTCACGAAGGGGAGTACTTCGCCGTGCTCGGTTCCAACGGGACCGGCAAGACGAGCTTCCTCAAGGTATTGCTCGGTCTACTACCACTGACCCAGGGAACGGTCTCCGTCACGGGTGAGCGGCCCGGGGCGGCGTCCAGACATATCGGGTACGTCCCCCAGCAGCGCGGTTTCTCAGCGCGCACACCGCTGCGCGCCCGAGATCTGGTGGCTCAGGGCATCGACGGGCACAAGTGGGGGATCAGGTTCCACCGCCGCGCGGTCAACGAGCGCGTGGACGAACTGCTCGAGAAGGTCGGGGCCAGCGATTACGCCAATGCTCCGGTGGGGCTGCTCTCCGGCGGTGAGCAACAGCGACTCCGTATTGCCCAGGCCCTGGCCACGGACCCGGAGGTGCTGCTGTGTGACGAGGCACTGCTGTCCCTTGATCTGAATCATCAGTACATCGTGAGCGAGCTGGTGAATCGGCAGCGGGTGGATTCCGGCAGCGCCGTAGTGTTCGTGACCCACGACATCAACCCCATCATCGATCACGTGGATCGCATCCTGTACCTGGCCGGCGGCTCCTTCAAGATCGGCACACCCGATGAAGTCATGCGTTCCGAGGTGCTCTCCGAGCTGTACGGCGCGGACATCGAGGTGCTGCGCAGCAACGGCCGCATCATCGTGACCGGGCGCCCCGACAACACGCATCACATCTCGTCCCAGGAAGGTCTCATTCCGTGATCCCAGCCCAAGTTGATTGGGACTCGATCGTCAGTTCCGTGTTCGTCTTCGACAACTACGGCGAGTTGCTGGCCCTGTTGAGCAACTCGCTCTGGGCGGGCGCTTTGCTCGGCCTGGTCGGGGGACTGGTCGGCACGTTCGTGATGATGCGTGACCTGGCCTTCTCCGTGCACGGTATTGCCGAACTGTCTTTCGCCGGTGCCGCTGCAGCTCTGTTGATCGGTTCGGACATCGTGACCGGGTCACTGCTGGGATCGGTCATCGCGGCGCTGATCATCGGGTTCATGGGATTACGAGCGAGGGACAGCAATTCCTTCGTGGGCGTGCTCATGCCGTTCGGGCTGGGTCTGGGAATCCTTTTCCTGTCCCTCTACGAGGGCCGCTCCTCCAATAAGTTCTCGTTGTTGACCGGTCAGATCGTGTCCGTGTCGCCGGTGCAGCTGACCTCCATGATCGTGCTGTCCATCGTGGTGGTGGCAGGGCTGCTGATCGTGTGGCGCCCACTCACTTTTGCCAGCACCGATCCCGTGGTGGCCGAGGCCCGCGGCCTCCCCGTGCGTGCCCTGTCCATCGTGTTCATGGTGCTGTTGGGGATCTCGGTGGCCATGTCGGTGCAGATCGTGGGTGCGCTGCTCGTGCTCGCGCTGTTGATCACCCCGGCCGCGGCGGCCATGAACCTCACGGTAGCCCCGGCAAGGATCGTGGTGCTGTCCGTGGTCTTCGCGGAACTGTCCATGGTGGGCGGTATCCTGCTGGCCCTGGGCGGATCCATTCCGATCAGTCCCTACGTGACCACCATTTCTTTCGTGATCTGGTTGGTGACCCGAGTTGTTCGCGGCGTGCGTGAGCGCGGTTCTTCGTATCGACCGGGCGGCTCAGAAAAGCACTCGCACGGCGGCGGGCAGGATCCGAACCTGCACGGGCAGGGGCCCCAGGGGCTCCCCGTCCCCGTGGGCAACGTGCGCCGGTAAATCCTCGGACTGTGTGTCGTGCGGGATCACGGTCACCGTGGTGATGGGTTCCAGTGCGACTTCCGCGAGATTCTCGTGAGTCTTCAGCAGCAGCCGGGGAAGAAGATACAGAATCCGCAGGGGCCGGGCGTCGGACACGGCAAACAGTTCGGCCTGGCCGTCCCGGTGGTCGGCGCGCGGCACGATCGTGAGGCCCCCACCGTACGATGACGTATTGGCCACCGACAGGAACGTGGCCCGGCGGTCGATCACGCGCCGAGCGCCGTCGGCGGTGGTGTAGTCGATCGTGTAGTCGCGTGACGTGAGCCGCAGAATCTCCCACACGAGGGCCACAGCGTATTTGGCGGAGACGCGGATCCTGCTCCAGCGATTGGCCCGCGCGTTGACCCGGGCATCCAGACCCAGGCACACGGTGGTGGCGCACACGTGGGAGGTGCCGTCCGCGCAGTCCACCGCCAAGAGATCCATGTGCTCGGGTGCGGTTTCCAGACCGCGTAGCACCCGCCCCGCGGCTCGTTCGGTGTCGCGCGTGGGGATGCCGCAGAACCGGGCAAGGTCGTTGCCGGAACCGGCGGGGATCAGGCCGAAGGCCACGTCCACACCCTGTGCACCCACGGCGCGCAACACCTGAAGAACCAAATGAGCGATGCCGTCGCCACCCACCGCGACCACGGCCGCGAAGTGTAACGCCCTGGATCGTAAGGTGTCAGCCAGCCGCTCCGAGAGTTCTCCCGCGGACGGGGCATCGAGATAGACGGCGGTATAACCGTCCGCGGCAAAAATCCCCCGCGCACGGTCGCAGGCTTCGCGGGCCAGAGGAGAGGCCCCGTTGCGGACCAGCAGGATGTCGCGAGGACGGGCGTCGGCCACCGTCAGCGGGACTCGCGCGCGCAGTTGCCGCAGAGACCGGTGATCTCCACCGTGTGGTCCACGTCCGTGAACCCGTGCTCCGCAGCGGTGTCATCCGCCCACTGTTCGATCGCGGGGGCCTCGAGTTCCACCGCGGCACCGCACGAACGACACACCAGGTGATGGTGATGGTGTTCGGCCTCGCAGCGGCGGTAGATGGCCTCGCCCTCGGCATTGCGCAGCACATCCACCTCACCCGTGTCCGCCATGGACTGCAGGATCCGGTAGGTCGTGGCCAGCGACACCGACTGTCCGTCATCCTGGAGACGCCGGTGCAGATCCTGGGTGGAAATGAAATCCTCGAGGCTCCTGAGAGCTCCCGCAATGGCCCGGCGCTGCTTGGTGTTGCGCACCTCGGGTTGCCCGGTGGTCTGTGTGCTCACGCCCGTCCCTTCCATGTGCTTGCTACTTCAACCATGCTAACGGTTCGCATCTGTGGGCTGTTCCCGGGCTAGGCTGAAGACATGTTGCTGACCAAGTTCACACACTCGTGCGTCCGGCTGGAGAAGAACGGCACATCCCTGGTGATCGACCCCGGGTCGTTCTCGGAGGTCGAGGAGGCGCTGGAGGGCACCCATCTGGTGCTGATCACCCACGTTCACCCGGACCATTACGACGCCAAGCGACTGACCGCGGCGCTCGCGGAAAATCCCGAGCTGAACATCTACGCGCCGCAGTCGGTCATCGACGAACTCGCGGAGGCCTCGGGGGAGGCCACGGACCGGCTGCATGCGGTCACCGCGGATTCCACGCTGTCGCTGGGCCCGTTCGAGGTCAAGACCTTCGGCGGCCAGCACGCCCTGATCCATCCGCTGATTCCCACGGTGGACAACGTGGGCTTCGTGATCGACGACGCCGTGTTCCACCCCGGCGATTCCTTCACCGTTCCGCACGGGCTCACCGTGCCCACCGTGCTGGTGCCATTGCACGCCCCGTGGTCCAAGATGTCCGAGGTCATCGATTTCATCATCGCCACCCGGGCCACCAACGTGTACCAGATCCACGACGCCCTGCTGTCCGATATCGGTTTCGGCATCGTGGAGAAGCAGGTGGCCAAGTTCTCCGAGATGTACGGCACCGAATACCGCCATTTGGAACCCCGGGAGTCCGTGGAGGTCTAGTCCGTTTCATCCACCGTCACGGAGTCTGCGGGCACGACCTCCCCACTCGTCTGAAGAGACCGAGATTCTCGATCGAAAGGAAGTCATCGTGAGTTCAGTTTTCACCAAGATCATCGAGGGCGAACTGCCCGGCCGCTTCGTCTGGTCTGATGACAAATGCGCTGGATTCCTGTCCATTGCGCCGCTCTCGCAGGGGCACGTTCTGGTGGTTCCCAAGGAGGAAATCGATTCCTGGCTGGACCTGCCCGAAGAGTTGGCACAGCACCTGATGACCGTCTGCAAGACCGTGGGTCAGGCGATCGACGAGGTCTTTTCACCCAAGCGCGTGGGGCTGATGATTCAGGGCTTCGAGGTGCCGCACGCCCACCTGCACGTGTGGCCCACCAACACGATCGAGGAGTTCGATTTCGATCAGGTGGACAAGGATCCGGACCCCGAGGTCATGGACGAGACGGCCCGTAAGATCCGCGCCGCACTGGTCGCCGCCGGTCACGAGGCCAACGTTCCCCAGGACTAGAAACACCAGAGGACGTCGCGCACCACAAGTGGGCGGCGTTGGCTCTTACGGACACTGCTGGAAGCGGGTTCGCTCAGCGTTGCGTGATGTCGCGCAGTGCTTTGCGGACCCGCTTTTCCGATACCGTGCGCGCGGTACCCAGTTCCTGGGCGAACAGCGACACGCGCAGTTCCTCCAGGTCCCAGCGCACCCGGGTGAGTGCCTCCGGCACGGGAGCGGTTGCGGGGACGGCCGCCCGCGCACCGTGGTAATCCTGCTCGATGTCCTGGACCAGCACCATGTTCACACTGTCCCGTTGGATGTGACCGGAGAGCTTGTCCAAGCGAGCGTTGATGGCCTTCACGTAGCGGGGCAGATGTTGCAGCGCGTGCCATCCGGTATCGGCAACGAATCCCGGGTAGATCAGGCGGTCGATCTGCTCGGCCATGTCCTTGAAGGCGGGTACAGCGGCCAGCGATCCCGGTTTCTTGAGTCGTTTCCGCAGCGTGGTGGCCTCCGCGAGCGTGGTCGTGACCAGGGCGGTCACGGCAAAGACCGTGTCGATCAGTTCGGCGCGAACGTGCACGGCCAAATCGTCGAACTCGGCCTTGGTGAACGGCGGTTCCTCGGGCACCAGTCGGTCGATCGCCGCCACGGTGCAGTCGCGGATGAGCGCATCCACGGAGCCGTGGGGGTTCTGCGTGAAAATCAGCCGTTCCCGCTGGCTCAAGTGGTCCACCACGTAGCGGTGCACCGACGGCAGCGTGCGTTCCAGCAGTGCAATCACACCGTGACGTTGCGCCGAGCGCTGTTCGTCCTGCTGGGTGAGGATGCGCAGGTCCACGGTGGGTTCCTGCGGTGCGCCCTTCCCGGCCTTGGTGTCGGGCTTGTCCCGGCGCACCATGAGCGTGGGGTAGCCCGTGATGGTCTGCCCGGCCACCTGGGTCTGTACCGAGCGCGGCGGGTCCTTCTCGGGCCATGCCGTCAGTCCCGTGCGTTCCAGGCTTTCTGCCGACGACGCCGCTGCGGCGCCATTACTGCCTCGCCCACCGCGTCCCTTCGCGCCCGGGCGCGGTGCCCCGGGCTTGCCGGGTTGCCGAGCACCGGAGGTGCCACCGGCGGCGTCGGCGGCGTTGGCGAAGTCCGCGAGCTGGGAGGCCGCGCTGCCCAGGGAATCGGCCAGCGCGCGGCGGATCTGGGGTCGGAGCCGTTCCTTGAGCTCGGTGAGGTCCTCGCCGGTACCCAGCACCTTGTTCCGGGCGTCGCGCACCTCGAAGTTCATGCGCAGGTGAGCCGGGAGCACCTCGGGCTGGAAATCCGTGGCGTGCACCTGGTGCCCGCGCAGCCGGCGCAGCACGGTCGCCAGGGATTCCAGCAGAGAATCCGTTTCCGGTGAGAACTCCGCGGAGAGAACGTCCACCGCGGTGGCGGCCATGTCCGGGGCCGGTACGAAGTTGCGCCGCACGGCCTTGGGCAGGGACTTGATGAGAGCGGTGACCAACTCGGTGCGCAGACCGGGGATGTGCCACTCGAACTGCTCGGGGGCCAAGCGATCCAGGAACAGCACGGGCACGCGCACGGTCACACCGTCCGCGGTCTCCGAACCGGGGGAGAACTCGTAGTCCAGGTCCAGCGACAGGATGCCGTCAGGAGACGCCACGTTCCAGGTCCGTGGGAAGGACTGGGTGTCGAGCTCGGCAACCTCCGGGGCGATCAGCGCGTCCGGATCCAGGTCCAGCAGATGTTCGTTGCTGCCGCGGGTCTTCTTCCACCACGCGTCGAAGTGCCGCTGGGACACCACATCTGCGGGAATCCGCGCATCGTAGAAGTCGAACAGCACCTGATCGTCCACGCGCAGGTCCTTGCGACGCATGCGGTTCTCGAGCTCTTCCACGCGTTCCAATCGTTGCTGATTGCGCTTGTAGAAGTGGTGCCGGGTTTGCCAATCACCTTCGACCAGGGCGTGGCGGATGAACAGCTCACGGGATAGCTCGGGGTCCACCTTGGAGAACTGCACGGGGCGCTCTGTCACGAGCGGCAAGCCGTACAGGGTGACTTTCTCGTAGGCCATCACGGCACCGCGAGAGCGGGACCAGTGCGGCTCCGAGTAGTTGCGCTTGACCAGATCCGGGGCCAGCTCCTCGACCCATTCCGGGTTGATGCTCGCATTCGTGCGCGCCCACAGCCGCGACGTCTCCACGAGCTCCGCGGAGACGACCCAGTCCGGAGACGTCTTGAACAACGCCGAGCCCGGAAAGATCGCGAACTTGGTGCCGCGCGCGCCGCGGTAATCCCGGGTGCGTTCATCGCGCACACCAATGTGGCTCAGCAGACCGGACAACAGGCTTTGGTGAATGGCATCTTGATGGCCGGCCACGTCGATCTCGCGTGACTTGCCGGGATCGATCCCCACCTCGCGGCCGATCTGACGCAGCTGGGCGTAGAGATCCTGCCACTCTCGGATGCGCAGGAAGTTCAGGTACTCGCGCTTGCACAGTTTGCGGAACTGCGAGGACGAGAGCTCGTGTTGCTGTTCCTGGATGTACTGCCACAGCAGCCCGAACGACATGAAATCGGACGTCTTGTCCTTGAAGCGCTTGTGGAATTCGTCCGCGGCCTGTCGATGCTCGAGAGGGCGTTCGCGCGGGTCCTGCACGGTGAGCGCTGCGGCGAGCACCATGACCTCGCGCGGGCAACCGCGGCGCTGGGCCTCCACGATCATGCGTCCCAGCCTCGGATCCACGGGCAGGGCCGCCAGGACACGACCGGTCTGGGTGAGCGGCGAATTCTGCCGCCCGCGGCGGCGTCGTCCCCGGGAACGACCGCGACCGGACGACGACGCCGCGTGGTCGCGTTGCTCGCCCTGGCCCCCGGCGCGCAGGGCTCCGAGTTCGCGTAACAGGACCACGCCGTCCTTGACGGCGCGCGAATCCGGCTTCTGCACGAACGGGAAATCGGAGATGTCCGAGGGCTCGTGCACCACGCCCACCGAGATCATCTGCAAGATGACTGCGGCCAGGTTGGTGCGCAGAATTTCCGGGTCGGTGAATTCGGGGCGGGACTCGAAGTCCTCCTCCGAGTACAGGCGAATGCACACACCGTCCGACACGCGGCCGCAACGGCCGGTACGCTGCCGGGCTGACGCCTGAGAAATTCGCTCGATGGGTAGCCGCTGCACCTTGGTGCGCGCGGAGTAACGAGAAATCCTGGCGGTGCCCGGATCGATCACGTACTTGATGCCGGGGACCGTCAGCGAGGTCTCCGCAACGTTGGTCGCGAGCACGATCCGGCGCTTGGAAGACGGTGCGAACACCCTGTTCTGCTCGGCCATCGAGAGACGACCGAACAGGGGGAGTAACTCGGTGCCGGCCAGCGAACGGTGCCGGTCGATGACCTTGGCTAGGGCGTCCTGGGCATCACGGATCTCGCGCTCACCGGCGAAGAAGATCAGGATGTCGCCGGGCGGTTCGGCGGCGAGCTCGACCATGGCGTCACATACGGCGTCAATGGGATCGCGGTCCTCATCCTCCAGGCCGTCGCCGGTGTCTGCCTCGTCCTCGCCGCCGTCCCCGGTGCGGGGTTGAGCGAGCGGACGGTAGCGGATCTCCACCGGGTAGGTGCGGCCCGAGACCTCGATGATGGGAGCGGGTTCCTCTTCGCCCCCGTCTGCCGAGGGCAGGGCGAAGTGCTCAGCGAACCGCTCGGGATCGATGGTCGCGGAGGTGATGATCAGCTTGAGGTCCGGGCGGCGGGGGAGTAGCCGCTTGAAGTAGCCCAGCAGGAAATCGATGTTGAGTGAGCGCTCGTGCGCCTCGTCGATGATGATCGCGTTGTAGCGGCGCAGCATGGGGTCGTGACTGATTTCCGCGAGCAGGATGCCGTCGGTCATGAGCTTGACCTTGGAGTCCTTGCCGACCTCCGAGGTGAAACGCACCTGGTATCCCACCGTTTGACCGACCGACTCGCCCATCTCGTGAGCGATGCGCTCCGCGACCGAACGTGCGGCAATCCTGCGCGGCTGGGTGTGGCCGATCAACCCGTTCTCACCCAGACCGAGTTCCAGGCACATCTTGGGCAGCTGCGTGGTCTTACCCGAACCGGTCTCACCGGCCACGACCACCACTTGATGGTCGCGGATGGCAGCGCTGATGTCGTTACGGCGCGCGCTGACCGGAAGATTCTGGGGGTACACGATGCGGGGCGTGGTGCTGGACTCAGTCATGTCAACGCCCCAGTCTACGGTCCCCGCGCGGCACGCGGCTCACCGCGTGTGGGCCCGTCACAACACAATCCCATATCGAATGTGTGCCACGTCTCATTTTTTGACCGAACGGCAGGTAATATCCAGGCACCATCATTTGTCTTGAAAGGACGCCCACCATCATGAAGCGCACTCTTTCGCTTTCCGCTGCGGCTGCTGCTTCCGCCCTGGTCCTGACCGCGTGCGGTTCGGGCGGCGGCGACAGCCAGTCCGAGGGCCCCCAGGAAATCTCCGTGGGGATCGCTCAGTTCGTGGAACACCCCTCACTCGACGCCGCCCGCGAGGGCTTCGTCTCCGCTCTCGAAGAGGGTGGCTACACCGAAGGCGACAACCTGACCCTGGACGTGCAGAACGCCTCGGGTGACCAGGCCACCGCGACCAACATCGCCTCCAACTTTGCTTCGGCCGATAACGACCTGATCCTCGGTATCGCCACACCCACCGCCCAATCCCTCGCGCAAGCCGTGACCGACAAGCCCGTGCTGTTCACCGCCGTCACCGATCCCGTGGACGCCGGACTCGTGGACTCCATGGACAAGCCGGGTGCCAACATCACCGGAACCACCGACATGAATCCGGTGGCCGACCAGATCAAACTGATCAAGCAGTTCGATCCGGATGCCAAGTCCGTGGGCATCATCTACAGCTCCGGTGAGACCAACTCGCAGGTCCAGGTGGAAGAAGCGAAGAAGGCCGCCGAAGCCGAAGGTCTGAAGGTCGAGGAGAAGACCGTGACCACCACGGCCGAGGTCGCCCAGGCCGCCGAGTCCTTCGACACCGATTCCATTTACGTGCCCACCGACAACAAGGTGGTGGCCGGTCTCGAAGCAGTGGTCGGTGCCGCCGAATCCAAGAAGATCCCGTTGATCGTGGGTGAAGGCGACTCCGTGGAGCGCGGTGGCCTGGCCACTCAGGGCATCAGCTACGAGGAACTCGGCAAGCAGACCGGTGAAATGGCTCTGCGCATCCTCAACGAGGACGCCGATCCCGCCGAAATGGCCGTCGAGTCCCAGAACGAAACCCAACTGATCATCAACGCCAAGGCCGCCGAGGCCATGGGCATCGACATCCCGCAGGAACTGCGTGATTCCGCCGACACAGTAATCGAGTAACCATTCATGATCGCCGGAATTGAACTCGGCCTGATCTACGCCGTGATGGCCCTGGGCGTCTACCTCACGTTTCGTGTGCTGGACTTCCCGGACCTCACGGTGGATCAGTCCTTCACCACAGGGGCCGCAACCGCGGCCATGATCATCCTGGGTGGTGGCAGCCCCTGGCTGGGTACCATCGCGGGATTCTTTGCCGGTGCGCTCGCGGGCCTCATCACGGGTCTGCTGCACACCAAAGCCCACATCAACGGCTTGCTGGCGGGTATTTTGACCATGACCGCCTTGTACTCCATCAACCTCAGGGTGATGGACGGCAAGGCCAACCTGGCGCTGCTGCGCGAGGACACCGTCTTCACTCCGCTGCGTGAGGCGGGCTTCCAGGGATCCTTCGTGGGTGTCCTGCTGTTGCTGGCCGGGGTGTTGCTGGTCAAGGTGCTGCTCGACTGGTTCCTCTACACGGACGCCGGTCTGGCCATGCAGGCCACCGGTGACAACCCGGACATGATCCGTTCCTTCGGGGTGAACACGGACAACCAGAAGATTCTGGGTCTGTGCCTGTCCAACGGAATGGTCGGCCTGTCCGGTGCGCTCGTCGCCCAGTACCAGGGCTTCGCAGACATCGGTATGGGCATTGGTCTGATCGTGGTGGGCCTGGCCTCCGTGATCCTGGGCCAGGGCATCTTCGGAACCCGCACGGTCATCATCGCGACCGCGGCCGTGATCTTCGGATCCGTGCTGTACCGCCTGGTGATCACCGCGGCACTTCAGGTCGGCCTGAATCCGTCCGACACCAAGCTGATTTCCGCAGTGCTGGTGGTCCTCGCGCTCGTGTTGCCACAGCTCACATTCTTCAAACGGTGGAACGCCCGCCGCAAGGACCGTGAAGCACGCAAGGTCCAAGCGGGCGTGGAACCCGGAGCAGGGACACCGGCCACCGTGGGCGGCCGTACCGGAGAGGGGCGATAAACCATGTTGACCATCAAAGACGTGCGTAAGACCTTCTTCGCCGGCACCGTCAACGAACGCGTGGCCCTGGATGGCGTGAGCCTGACCGTGGAACCGGGGGATTTCGTCACCGTGATCGGTTCCAACGGCGCCGGGAAATCCACGATGCTCAATACCGTGTCCGGGAGCATCATCCCGGACTCCGGGAGCATCCAGGTCTCCGGTGAGCAGGTCACCAAGTTGGGGGAACACAGGAAGGCCCATTGGATTTCCCGCGTTTTCCAGGACCCCATGAAAGGTTCCTCTCCCAACCTGACCATCGAACAGAACATGGCTATTGCCTCTCGCCGCGGTAAGTCTCGCGGATTGTCCGTAGGCGTCACACGCTCACGGAAACAGCAGTTCCGGGACGAGCTGGCCAAGTTGGAACTCGGTCTGGAGAACAGGTTGGGAGCGAAGGTCGGACTGCTGTCCGGTGGTCAACGTCAAGCGTTGTCCTTGCTCATGGCCACGTTCTCCTCGCCGGAGATCCTGCTCCTGGACGAGCACACCGCAGCGTTGGACCCGCAGCGTGCCAAACACGTCACGGAACTGACCGAACGCATGGTTGCAGAGCAGAAGCTGACCACTGTCATGGTTACCCACAACATGGAACAGGCCCTGCGCCTGGGTAACCGGTTGATCATGATGCACGAGGGCAAGATCCTGTTCGAACTCAACGAGGACCAGAAAGCCAACTCGACCGTGGCCGACCTGCTGTCGGAATTCCAGAAGCTGCAATCGGTCAGCGGGGAACCCGCACTCGATGACGCTACGCTGCTAGAAACAGTCCGCGTCACCGAAGAAGGAAAACCGTAGTCACCGTGAACACGAACAGGCGCCAGCGCACCACGTCCTTGATCTCTCTCGTGGGGCTGCTGGCCCTGTTCGTGTGCATCTTCACCCTCCCGCCGGCCCTGGTGCACTTGGGACGGGCGGCGTCGGAAAGTGCCTCCGTGCCCCTGACCGGCTCGGCAGTGGCAACGATTGTGGTGGGCTTCGGCACGCTGCTGGTCGGTGGCCTGCTGACCATCATCGGCATGGTGCGGCGACGCACCTCCGCCCCGGTGCACAACCCGGAGGACGATTACGTGGCCGAGCGGTTCGGCGAGGGGGACATGCTCCACGACTACGACCCCATGGACCTGAACCCGCAGCTTCGAGCCCGACAGCGGCATGGCGACAACGATCGAGACTGAACCAGGAAACCCCCGAACGAACGGTTCGGGGGTTTTCTTATCGGTAGCCGAGAAGACGGGTGAGGCGAGCCATCCGCCGTGACGCGGCGTCGTCGGCGACCGCACATGGCCGTTAAACGAAAAAGTGCCCGCGATAGGAATCGAACCTACGACCTTCTGCTCCGGAGGCAGACGCTCTATCCCCTGAGCTACGCGGGCGGGGGTTGTCTTGCGGACCCGTGGTCCGGGCCGTGAACAACTCGATCGATATTAGCAGGTTCGTCACGGCAGGCGAATTGACTCGAATCGGTGGGCGCGGTTCGTCCCGTTACACTGGTCCGGTGACTCCTGAAGAACTTTCCGCTGCCGTATCCGCATGCCTGCAAGAAGCCGTGGCCGCCGGTGATCTCACCCTGGTGGACGGCGCAGAGCTTCCCGAAGCGAAGGTAGAGCGCCCCAAGAATCGAGAGCACGGGGACTGGGCCACCACGGTGGCCATGCAGGCGTCCAAGAAGCTGGGTCGCAAGCCCCGCGAGATCGCCGAGATCCTGGTGGAACGCTTGAGCAGCGTGCCCGGCGTGGCCGCCGTGGACATTGCCGGTCCCGGGTTCCTGAACATCACGCTCGATGCCGCCGCGGCCGGTGAGCTCGCACAGTCGATCGTCGAGCAGGGCGCCTCCTATGGCACCTCCGATGTTCTGAGCGGCACGGCCATCAATTTGGAGTTCGTCTCCGCCAACCCCACCGGACCCATTCACCTGGGCGGTACCCGCTGGGCCGCCGTGGGGGATTCCCTGGCCCGCATCCTGCAATCGCAGGGGGCTGACGTCACCCGTGAGTACTACTTCAACGACCACGGCGCGCAGATCGACCGTTTCGCGCGTTCCCTGCTGGCTCGTGCCCGCAACGAGGACGCTCCCGAGGACGGCTACGGCGGACAGTACATTTCTGACATTGCCCAGCGCGTACTGGAGCAGCACCCGGACGCCCTGGAATCCGAGGATCCGCAGGAAGTTTTCCGCGCCAACGGCGTGGAGCTGATGTTCCAGGAGATCAAGTCCTCGCTGCACGAGTTCGGCGTGGACTTCGACGTGTTCTTCCACGAGAACTCCCTGTTCGAAGGCGGACAGGTTGAGCAGCTGGTCGAGCAGCTCAAGGACTCGGACGCCATGTACTTCAAGGACGGCGCCTGGTGGCTGCGGTCCACGGACTACGGCGACGACAAGGACCGCGTGGTCATCAAGTCGGACGGCAATGCCGCCTACATTGCCGGTGACATCGCCTACTTCAAGGACAAGCGCGGCCGCGGTGCCGACCTGTGCATCTACATGCTGGGCGCGGATCACCACGGTTACGTGGCACGCCTCAAGGCCGTGGCCGCCGCGCTCGGTGATTCCCCGGAGCGCGTGGAGGTGTTGATCGGTCAAATGGTCAACCTGGTCCGCGAGGGCGTGGCCGTGCGCATGTCCAAGCGCGCCGGCACCGTGGTGACCATGGAGGACCTCGTGGAGGTCGTGGGCGTTGACGCCGCGCGCTACTCCCTGACCCGTTACTCGGTGGACTCCAATATCGACATCGACCTGGACGTGCTGACCAAGCGTTCCAACGAGAACCCGGTCTTCTATGTCCAGTACGCCCACGCTCGCACGTGCGCCGTGCAGCGCAACGCGGAGGCCGCCGGGGTGCGTCGCGCGGCTGAGGACGGCACCGACCTTTTCGACGCCGCTCTGCTGGATCACGCTCGCGAGGCCGACCTGCTCGCCGCGCTGGGCCAGTACCCCTCCTTGGTTGCCCAGGCCGCTGAGCTGCGTGAACCGCACCGTGTAGCCCGTCACCTGGAACTTCTGGCCGGTACCTATCACCGCTGGTACGACGTGTGCCGCGTGGCACCGCAGGGTGACGGCCCGGTCGAACCGGTACACAACTCTCGCTTGTGGCTCAACGACGCCGTGCAACAGGTCCTGGCCAACGGCTTGACCCTGTTGGGCGTCGGTGCGCCGGAACGGATGTGATCTCGTGAGTTCAGCAGACAACGCCCACCCGCTCGCTCCTGGATGGCTCACCGTCCCCGAGGACAACGCCACTTTGGATCCCAAGGTCTTCACCGGGCAGTACTCTCGGGACGATCGCGGCTGCGTCACGGTGGACGGCGTCTCCGTGGCCGAGCTTGCCGAACGCTACGGTTCCCCCAGCTACGTGATCTCGGAAGATACGTTCCGCTCACGCGCGCGTGGGTTCCGCGAAGCGTTCGAGAACGCGTTCACTCCCATGGGTGTTGACGTGGAGGTGTACTACGCGTCCAAGGCGCTGCTGAACACCCATGTGGCACGGTGGGCCCAGGACGAGGGGCTCAATGTGGACACCGCGTCCGGGGGAGAACTCGAGGTAGCCCTGCGCGCCGGAGTGGATCCCGCCAAGATCGCGTTGCACGGCAACAACAAGTCAGCCGCGGAGATCACCCGCGCACTGGATACCGGTGTGGGGCGCATCGTGGTGGACTCACTCCCGGAGATCCAGCTGGTCGCGGACCTCGCGCAGAAGCTTGCGGTGCGCGCTCCCATCATGTTACGTGTGACCCCGGGTGTGCACGCCTCGACCCATGAATTCATCGCCACGGCCCACGAGGACCAGAAGTTCGGGCTGTCGCTCAATCCTTCCGTCGAGGGGGAGGACTCGCCCGCGCTGCAGGCCATTGCCCAGTGCGTGGCGCTGCGTGAACACCTGGATCTGCGCGGACTGCACTGCCACATCGGTTCCCAGATCTTCGCCGCGGAAGGTTTCGGCCAGGCCGCCGAGCGTGTGTTGGCCCTGCGCGAGACCGTGGCAGAACGCTGGTCCACGGTGCTGCCCGAACTGGACCTGGGTGGCGGACACGGCGTGGCTTACACGAGCGCGGACGAACCTCGCACGGCTGAGTCCATCGCCATGGACCTCGCCGAACACCTGGACGGTCTGCTCAAGAACTCCGAGCTGCCGCTCCCGCACCTCTCGTTCGAACCCGGCCGGTTCATCGCGGGTCCTTCCGGTTGCACCGTGTACACCGTGGGCACTGTGAAGACCGTGACCGTCAGCCCCGGGGTGGAGCGCCGCTACGTGTCCGTGGACGGCGGCATGAGCGATAACGCCCGCCCCGTGCTCTACGACGCCGACTACTCCGCCGTGCTCGCCAATCGCGTGTCGGAGGCGGATCCGGTGCTCAGCCGCGTGGTGGGCAAACATTGCGAATCCGGTGACATCGTGGTGCGAGACGTCTACCTTCCGGAGGATGTAACGGCCGGTGACCTGTTGGTCGTGCCCGTGACCGGTGCGTACTGCTGGGCGCTGTCCAGCAACTACAACTGGCTCACGCGACCTGGAATGATCAGCGTGGATGCCCAAGGACAGGTCAAGGTACTGATCCGTACCGAAACCGTCGACGATCTGCTGGCCCGGGACACCGGCGCGAGCGCCGAATAAGCCCCCAAGGAATATCAGGAGCAATGACTATTTCAGCGACTTCGCCCCAAGAGACCCCCCACTTGAAGGTTGCCCTGCTGGGTGCCGGGACCGTGGGTTCCCAGGTGGCCCGCGTGCTGCTCGACTCCAAGGACGAGCTGGCCCTGCGCTCGGGCGTCACGCTCGATCTCATCGGCGTGGCCGTGCGTGACGTGGCCGCCAAGCGCGATTACGAGATTCCGCAGGACCTGCTGACCACGGACGCGGACTCTGTGATCGACGCCGCGGACATCGTGGTGGAGCTGACCGGTGGCATCGAGCCGGCCCGCACCCGCATCCTGCGCGCGCTCAACGCCGGCACCACCGTGGTCACCGGTAACAAGGCGCTGCTCGCCGCACACGGCCGTGAGCTGCAGGACGCTGCCGCGGCGTCGGGCTCGCAACTGTCCTACGAAGCCGCCGTGGCCGGTGCCATCCCGATCGTGCGCCCCATGCGTGACTCGCTGGCCGGCGACAAGGTCACCCGCTTCCTGGGCATCATGAACGGCACCACCAACTTCATCCTGGACCAGATGGACACCACGGGTGCGGCGTTCGACGACGCTCTGGCCGAGGCACAGGACCTGGGTTACGCCGAGGCGGACCCCACCGCCGACGTCGAAGGTCACGACGCCGCCGCCAAGGCCGCCGTGCTCGCCTCGCTCGCCTTCCACTCGACCTTCACCCTGGACGACGTCCATTGCGAGGGCATCACCGCGGTCACCGCCGAGGACGTCGCGACCGCGGCAGAGGCCGGTTACGTGATCAAGCTGCTGTCCGTGGGTGAGCGCACCGAGGATGGCGTGAACCTGCGCGTCAACCCCGTGATGATTCCCCGCAATCACGTGCTCGGGGGAGTGCACGGCGCCTACAACGCGGTGTTCGTGGAGGCCGAGAACGCCGGCTCGCTCATGTTCTACGGCCAGGGCGCCGGGGGTGAGCCCACGGCTTCCGCCGTTCTGGGCGACCTCGTGTCCGCCGCTCGCGCAATCGCCCGAGGAGCCGAGGGTATTCCGTTGAGCGATCACGCCAAGCTGCCCGCCGTGTCCATGGACAACGTGACCACGCGCATGGCAATCACCGTGACCGTGAAGGACCGTCTGGGCGTGCTCGCCCAGATCGCCCAGGTCTTCGCGGACCACGGCGTGTCCATCTCCACCATGCACCAGACCGAGGACCCCAAGGACCAGGCCATTTCGGTGCTGCGCTTGGTGACCCACACGGGCCGCCACCGTGATCTGATGGACACCGTGGGTGCACTGCGCGAACTGCCCGTGGTGGACGAGGTGCTCTCGGTGATCCCCGTGGAGACTGGCGAGTAATTCCACTGCCCCGCGGGGCGTCCAACAACTTCAAACGGGTGCTCAGCCACCCACCGTCACACAGCGTCTGAGGAGAAACCGGTATGGCACACGTCTGGCAGGGCGTCATCAACGAGTACAAGGACCGCTTGCCGGTCACCGAGGCCACCGAGGTCATCACCATGGGTGAGGGTGGTACTCCGCTGATCCAGGCTCGTGCCCTGTCCGAACTGACCGGCAGTTCCGTGTGGCTCAAGTTCGAGGGCATGAACCCCACCGGCTCTTTCAAGGACCGCGGCATGACCATGGCCATCACCAAGGCCAAGGAAGAGGGCGCGGAGGCCGTGGTGTGCGCCTCGACCGGTAACACCTCCGCGGCTGCGGCGGCCTACGCCAAGCAGGCCGGCATGCGCTGTGCCGTGCTCGTGCCCGAAGGCAAGATTTCGATGGGCAAGATGTCCCAGGCCGTGGCCCACGGGGCGGACATCATCCAGATCGAGGGCAACTTCGACAACTGCCTGGAAGTCGCGCGCAAACTCTCCGAGTCCTATCCGGTGTTCCTGGTGAACTCGGTCAACCCCTACCGCATCGAGGGCCAGAAGACCGCGGCCTTCGAGGTCGTGGACACCCTGGGCGACGCCCCGGACATCCACGTGCTCCCGGTGGGCAACGCCGGCAACATCACCGCGTACTGGAAGGGGTACAAGGAGTACGCCTCCGAGACTCCGGCCACCTCCGGTGAGATTCTGGATCCCGTGTCCACCCACACGCCCACCATGTGGGGTTTCCAGGCCGCCGGCGCCGCGCCGCTCGTGCTGGGGCACCCGGTGACCGAGCCCGAGACCATCGCCACCGCCATCCGGATCGGTAACCCCGCCTCGTGGGACACCGCCATTGCCGCCCGTGACGAGTCCGGCGGACTGATCGATTCCGTCACTGATGAGCAGATCATCGAGGCCCACCGCTGGTTGTCCTCACGCGAGGGCGTGTTCGTGGAGCCCGGTTCCGCCTCCGGCGTTGCCGGCCTTCTCAAGAAGCAGCGCGCGGGCGAGGTTCCCAGTGGCAAGACCATCGTGATCACCGTGACCGGTCACGGCCTGAAGGACCCGCAGTGGGCCATCAAGGGCGCCGAAGCCGAGGACGCCAGCGCGGTGGAGCCCAAGCGCGTTCCCTTCGACGTGGTCCCCGTGGCCGCAGCGCTGGGGCTGGAGTGACCGACGTCGTGAACGAACAGGAAGTTGCCGCACCGGGCACCACGGTCTCGGTGCGGGTCCCCGGGTCCACCGGCAACGTGGGACCGGGATTCGACACCCTGGGTCTCGCTCTGGGGTATTACGACGAGCTCACCGTCACCCGCATTGAATCCGGTCTGGAATTCGAGCTCTCGGGCGAGGGCTCGAAGGACGTGCCGCAGACCGCGGATCACCTGGTGGTCCGGTCGATGCAGGCGGTGTTCGACGCCGCCGGGGCCGGTTCCCTGCCCGGGCTGCGGTTGAAAGCGCACAACCAGATTCCGCACGGCCGCGGCATGGGCTCATCGGCCTCGGCCGTGGTGGCCGGCGTGCTGGCGGCCAACGTCTTGCTGTCCGAGGGCACCCGGCTGGACGATCACGCCGTGTTGCAGGTCTGCTCGCAGCTGGAGGGCCATCCTGACAATGTGGCACCCACCCTGTACGGAGGACTCACAGTCTCCTTCGAACAGGACGGCCAGTTCGTGAGCGTCCCCGTGCGCGTGCACGAGGACGTCATTCCCGTCGTGGCGATTCCGGACTTCGAGGTGGCGACCTCCGTAGCCCGAGGCCTGTTGCCCGATACCGTGGCGCATCGCACGGCCGCGATCACCGCTGGACGCGCGGCACTATTGGTCGAGGCGCTGAGCAACCGCCCGGAATATCTCTTGCCGGCAACGTTCGACCTGCTCCACCAGCCGTACCGGGCCCAGGCCATGGGGCCGAGCTTCGAACTGATGACACAGCTGCGTGAGCGCGAATTCGCGGCCTTGATCTCCGGTGCCGGACCCACTGTCCTCACCCTCGCCAATGGCACACAGGAAGCCGAGCGAGTGGTTGCGGCGATCGAGAAGATCACCGCAGATCCGGATTCCCCAGCTCATACCCACAACAGTGCGGACGTGTCGTGGCGTGTTATGGCACTACGCGTTCCCGCCGAGGGTGCTAAAGTGGGCGTATCCACGCAATAGGCCCTGGGTTCGCCCACGCGGTTCAAGCGGAGTCCCGCATTCGAGTCAGCAATTGTGACCGGGCGTCACTGTTGTTTGAATGCGTCGCCTCAATGCGATTCCATTTCTTGCTGACCAGGTCACTTCTCTCATGTGACCGGCACTGGTGCATCAAAGGAATCAGAGGACCTCATTGCTGAATTCTCGCGTGCAGTCTGCACGCATTCAACGTGGCCCGCAGTTGGCGGCCCACAACAATATCGTCGGGTCAGTGTGCGATGTCATTGCCACGGCCCCCATCGAGTCAGAAGGAACCTTCGTGACAGAAACCACCGCCCCCGAACAGGGAACGGAAAACTCTAAGCCCCAGAACACTGGTTTGTCCGGGCTGAAACTCGCCCAGTTGCAGGCTCTGGCCTCCCAGCTGGGCATCACCGGCGCTCGTCGCATGCGCAAGTCTCTGCTCGTGGAGGCCATCGAGGCCCACCAGCGTGGCGGTGCCGTGGCCGAGCGTGACAAGGCCGTGGAGGAAAAGATTTCGGAAACCGCGCGCAAGGCATCGACCCGCCGTGCGTCGTCGTCGGATTCCGCCCCCTCCCAGGATGCGCCCCAGGAAAACGCCGCTTCGGGACAGGACGAGAAGTCCTCCGACGCCGCTTCGGGTTCCGCGAACCAGGGCGAGGACCAGAAGAACGAATCCCAGGGTGACAACCGACAGGGACAGAACGAGCGTCAGTCCGGTTCGCGCCGCTCCCGCCGGGCTTCCGCCTCCGGCCGCGGGGGTCGCTCCCGCAACCAGCAGGACTCGGAGCAGCAGGACAACCAGGACCAGCAGTCCAAGGACTCCGGCCAGGAGAACCAGGGCGAGCAGTCCGAGAACTCCCAGAACGAGCAGAACGAGGACTCCAAGGATTCCTCGAACCGCGGCAACCGCAACCAGCGTTCGCGCGGCAACCGCAACGATCGCAATGATCGTGGCGACCGCAAGGACGGCAACAACTCTCGCGATGACAAGTCCGGGTCCGACGACCAGGACAAATCCTCCCGCGACGACAAGCAGGACTCCAACCGCAAGGACTCCTCGCAGGACGGTCAGAACCGTAAGGACGGCAACGACCGTAACGACCGCGGCAACCGCGGCCGCAACGATCGCAATGACCGCAACAACGACGGCAACGACCGCGACGGCAATTCGCGCCGTAACCGTCGTAACCGCAATCGCAACGATCGCAATGACCGCAACGATCGCAACGAGCGTCGCAACCGTCGCAGCCGCAACAACGGCCCTGACGTGGACGACATCGAGATCACCGAGGATGACGTCCTGTTGCCCGTAGCCGGCATCCTGGACGTGCTCGACAACTACGCCTTCGTGCGCACGTCGGGTTACCTCCCGGGCCCGTCGGACGTGTACGTGAGCCTGTCCCAGGTCAAGAAGAACAACCTGCGCAAGGGTGACGCCATCGTCGGGGCCATCCGCGCACCGCGCGAGGGCGAGCAGCACAACAGCTCGCGTCAGAAGTTCTCCGCGCTCGTGCAACTGACGTCCGTCAACGGCCGCAAGCCCGAGGAGAACAAGGACCGCACCGAGTTCTCCAAGCTGGTGCCGCTGTACCCGCAGGAGCGGTTGCGTCTGGAAACCGAGCCCAAGAAGATCGGTCCCCGCGTGGTCGATCTGGTGGCCCCGATTGGTAAGGGCCAGCGCGGTCTGATCGTGTCCCCGCCCAAGGCCGGTAAGACCCTCATGTTGCAGGCGATCGCCAACGCGATCACCACCAACAACCCCGAGGTGCACCTCATGATGGTGCTCGTGGATGAGCGTCCCGAGGAAGTCACCGACATGCAGCGCACGGTCAAGGGCGAGGTCATTGCCTCGACTTTCGATCGTCCTGCGGACGATCACACCACGGTGGCCGAGTTGGCCATCGAGCGCGCAAAGCGACTGGTGGAGATGGGCATGGACGTGGTGGTCCTGCTAGACTCCATGACCCGCCTGGGCCGCGCGTACAACCTGTCCGCCCCCGCATCCGGACGCATCTTGTCCGGTGGTGTGGACTCGGCAGCGCTGTACCCGCCCAAGAAGTTCTTCGGCGCCGCACGCAACATCGAGAATGGTGGCTCGCTCACCATTCTGGCGACCGCTCTCGTGGAGACCGGTTCCAAGATGGACGAGGTCATCTTCGAGGAGTTCAAGGGCACCGGCAACATGGAACTGCGCCTGTCCCGCCAGCTCGCGGACC
>JAFAAV010000003.1 GCA_023426375.1 Actinomycetes bacterium
TTCGCGTGGTTCTACGCGTTCGACATCACCACCGGTTACGTGAACAACTGGTTCGACTGGGTGCCCGGTATCGGCCCCGACTTCAACTGGTTCTCGTCCGCGGGCCCGGCACTGAGCGTGATCATGGCGTCCGAGATCTGGAAGACCACGCCGTTCATCTCACTGCTGCTGCTTTCCGGCCTGGCACAGGTTCCGGGCGAACTCTCCGAGGCGGCCCGCGTTGACGGCGCTTCCGCGTGGCAGCGCCTGACCAAGGTGATCCTGCCGAACATGAAGGCCGCCATCATGGTGGCCGTGGTGTTCCGTGCGTTGGACGCATTCCGTATCTTCGACAACATTTTCATCATGACCCAGGGCCAGTACGGCACGGAGGCGCTCTCGCTGCTCGCGTATCGAACCTCCATCGGACGCCTGGAAATTGGCCTCGGCTCGGCGATCTCCGTGATCTTGTTCCTGTGCGTGATGCTCATAGCGTTCACCGCGATCAAGGTCTTCAAGGTGGATCTGGCCGGCTCTGGGAAGGGGAGGTAACCCGCCATGTTGAGCACTAAACAAAAGGTCGGATGGGCCATCGTCACCGTACTGGTGTTGATCTACGCACTGTTCCCGGTGCTGTCCATCCTGATGACCTCGTTCAAAACCCCGGCCGATCTGAGCTCCGGCAAGTTCTTGCCGGCCCAGTTCGTGACCGACAACTACGAGCAGATCTTCGTGGGTGACGCCAAGGACCTGTTCCTGCCCGCGCTGCGTAACTCCATCGGAATCTCGCTGATCGCCACCTTCATCGCCGTGGTGCTGGCCACCCTGTGCGCCTATGCAATTGCTCGCCTGGACTTCCCGGGCAAACGTGTCGTGTTGACCACCGCGCTGATGGTGTCCATGTTCCCGGTGATCTCCATCGTGACGCCGCTGTTCAACCTGTGGCGTCAGGTGGGTCTGTACGACACCTGGCTCGGTCTGATCATTCCTTACCTGTCCCTGACCCTTCCGATCTCCATCTGGACGCTGGCCGCTTTCTTCCAGCAAATCCCGTGGGATCTGGAGCGCGCGGCGCAGGTGGACGGCGCTTCCACCTGGCAGGCGTTCCGCAAGGTGATCGTTCCGTTGACCGCACCGGGTGTGTTCACCACCGCGATCATCGCGTTCTTCATTGCCTGGAACGACTTCGTGTACGGCATCGGCTTGACCTCCACCTCGGAGGCGCGCCCTGTGCCCGCGGCGCTGGCGTTCTTCACGGGAGCCTCGCAGTTCGAGGACCCCGCCGGTGCGATTTCCGCCGCCGCGATCATCGTGACCATTCCCGTGGTGCTGTTGGTCCTGGCCTTCCAGCGCCAGATCGTTTCCGGTTTGACCCAGGGCGCGGTCAAGGGTTGATCCCGCCGGTCCCTCAACACTTCAAGCTCAATCACAGTAAGGACTGAGTAGACATGGCAGCTATTACCATGCAGAACCTCGTCAAGAAGTACGACGACGGTTTCCCGGCGGTCAACGACGTCTCCATCGACGTGGCCGACGGTGAATTCCTGATCCTCGTGGGCCCATCCGGTTGTGGTAAGTCCACGCTCCTGCGCATGGTCGTGGGCCTCGAGGACATCACCAGCGGTGACCTGCTGATCGACGGCGAGCGCGTCAACGACAAGGCTCCCCGCGACCGCAACCTGTCCATGGTGTTCCAGAACTACGCTCTATACCCGCACCTGACCGTGTACGAGAACATCGCGTTCCCGTTGCGACTGTCCAAGGGTCAGTTCTCGAACGACGAGATCGACCGCAAGGTCCGGGCGGCGTCCGAGACCCTGGATCTCAACGACCACTTGGAGCGCAAGCCCGCGAACCTGTCCGGTGGTCAGCGTCAGCGTGTGGCCATGGGCCGCGCCATCGTGCGTGATGCGGATGCGTTCCTCTTCGATGAGCCGCTGTCCAACCTGGACGCCAAGCTCCGTGGCCAGATGCGCACGGAGATCGCTCAGCTGCAGCGCCGGATGGGTATCACCTCCATCTACGTGACTCACGACCAGACGGAGGCCATGACCCTGGGCGACCGCGTGGCCGTGCTCAAGAAGGGCGTGCTGCAGCAGATCGCGTCCCCGCGTGAGCTGTACGAACAGCCGGCCAACCTGTTCGTGGCGGGCTTCATCGGTGCGCCGTCCATGAACTTCTTGCCGGCGCGCGTCGAGGGCAACGTGTTCAAGACACCCATTGGCGACATCGAGATCCCGGAGCGCGTTCAGCAGAAGGTGTCGGGCAAGAACGACATCGTGCTGTTGGGTTTGCGCCCCGAGCACTTCGAGGACTCCAAGTTCGTGGACGAGGCCAAGGTGCCCCACGGCACCACGTTCGAGGCCGAGTTCACCCACACGGAGTGGCTGGGTAATCAGCAGTACGGCTACATCCAGTTCGAGCAGGACCAGGCCGTCAAGCACAAGCTGGACGAACTGGCCAAGGACCTGGATGCGGACGAAATGCCGTCCCAGGTGGTCGTGTCCCTGGACGCGTCCTCCCGGATCCGTGGCGGCACGGCGGCCAACATTTGGTTGGACGCCCGCCGCATGCACGTGTTCGATCCCGAGACCGGGGAGAACCTCACCCGCGACGAGGAGGCCGGTGCGGAGTTGACCCGCGAAGCCGCCGAGGAGCGCCAGAACGAGATCGAGCGCGCGCGGCAGAAGGCCGACCGTGCATCCGGTCACGAGAACCGTGACAACGCTGACAACCGTGCGGCCCACGCGGATGACCGCGAGGTTGATGCTCGCCGCACGGATGCCGGGGATCGCGATACCACGGTGGATCGCGATGCCACCAGCGACCGTTCAGAGGCCGGAGGCCGTCACCGCGCTGACGGCGCCCCCTGGCAGGGCGGTGGCAGCACCAGCGCCTGACGCTGACAGGCCGTTACAGAACGCCGACGCCGCGGTGAGACTCCTCAGGGAGCCTTACCGCGGCGTCGGCGTTCGTGCGAAGGCTACTGGAACGTGGTCTGGACGAAGGTCAGCCACACGACCAGAACGATCACGAGCACCAGAGCCAGCGATGACGCCGCGTACCGCAAGCGCGGGTACCGCACGTGCCAGGCCACGAGCTTGGGCCAATGCTGACTGACCTGCTCGGGGGTGGCCTGTTTGAAGTTCACGTGCTGTGCGCCGGACAGATCCGCGAAGCTCTTGAGGGAGGCGGTGTCCCACACGATCCCGTCCAGGGCCATGGCCCGTTTACCGGTCTCCGTCACGAGCCACAAATAGGGCCGGCCGCGGGGCTTACCGGACTTGGGGCGTGGCGGCAGGAGCTTGTCCACCGTGACCACCTGGTGCACTCGGTCGCGAGGTACCGCGTGGAAACCGATCCAACGAGACTTCAGGAAGTAAGTCTGTGTGATGACGGTCAGCGCGGGGCGCAGGTACCCGTAGGCGATGATCCCGCCAACCAGAGCCAGGAAGATCAGGACCGCGATCACGGGCCCTCTCGGGCGGCGGTAGTACAGTGCGAGCAGCGTGACGGCCACCAGCAGAAGCGGTGGCACCGCAGCCCAGATCCTGCGGCCGTACGAAGTGATGCGCGGGTGGAAGACGTGTTGCGGAGCGGAATACTTCTCCGGAACCTGTCGGACTGTTTCTGCCATGGTGTGCTGAGATTCTCCCGCTGACGTCGGTGTGGACCCGCACCAGCTTAACGCGCCGCTTCCCACCGGGCTGACGGTCGAAATGTCGTATTACGCCGTCTTGGGTCTCAACGGATCCAATGGACTAACGTGATGATCCATGGAATCAACCGACCGCGTACTGAAGGCCGTAGGGGCATGGCTGTTTCTCATCGTGCTCTCGGTCGCTGCGGCGGCGGTCACGATCGCTCTGGTCAACAAGTACCAGTACGGCCCGGAAACCGACGTCAAGGCCTATTTCGAAGCCCTTCAAGCCGGCGACGGCGCCAAGGCCCTCGGTCTGCTCAACGCCGAGGTCCCGGATTCCAACGCGGCCCTGCTGGACGGCGAGCCCTTGGAAGCGGCAGCGGAGAAATTGGACGACGTGGAGATCTCCACCGTGTCCTCGTCCAACGATCAGGCCGTGGTGCGCGCCGACTACACGCTGGACGGGCAGGACCACAGCTCCGAGTTCACCCTGCATCCGGCGGACACCCAGTGGGGTTTCTTCACGGTGTGGGATTTCGACCGCACCACCCTGCCCACCATGCACGTGACCATGCCCGGTTCCACTTCCGTGGACATCAACGGCGAGTCCGTGGCGTTGACCGACTCAGCCCGTGACTTCGCGGTCTTCTATCCCGGCATCTACACCGGTTCGTACACGTCCCCCATGGTGGCCGCGGAGCCCCAGCAGACTCTAGTGACGGACCCCGCAGGGGAAACTACGCTCCAACTCGAGGCCACTCCCTCGGATGAACTGAAATCACAGGTCAGCGCACAGACCAAGACCTACCTGGACGAGTGCGCCGAACAGGACACCCTGTACCCGGCGGACTGCCCGTTCTCCTATGAATTCTCGGGACGAGTTCAGGACAACGTGAAGTGGACCATCACCGAGTACCCCGAGCCCGAGGTCCGGTTGGGCGGCCCCAACGCGGACCGCTGGGCCCTCATGGACAGCCCGGGGAAGGCCAAGATCGAGTTCACCTCGGTCGACCTGTTCGATGGCAAGACCAGCAAGGTCTCCGAACAAGTGCCGTTCATGTTCAAGGCCCACCTGGACGTGACCGAGGACAAAGCCACGGTCACGCCCAAATAGCCATGAGCGGCCGGCTCAGTCCAGGCCGCGCAGTTCCAGGGTCAGCTCGGACTCGGCGTCATCGGAGACCGTGAACGGAATGCCCCAGTCCTGCTGGTACAGGTGGCACGCGGCATGCTCGGGGATTTCCCCGTCCGGGGAACCGTCGCACGCGGCCGCGCGAGCGGTGATGTGCAGAACGCCCTCGGTCACGCCATCGGCCAGGCGCAGCGTGCGGGTCAGTCCCTGTGCCGTGCCGTCACCCTCGACGAGCGCTTCGGCCGGAGAGGACGAAACCTTCAACTGCGTGGGATCGCCCCAGCGGGTGTCCAGCTTCTGGCCTGTGGGGGCGGAGAACCGGACCACCAGGTCCAGGGCACCCGGTGCGATCGGAGTGCGCTTGCGCTGCATCTGCGCCGCGCCCTCGTCCACGGTCTGGGCGTCCTTGGGGACCGGTACGCGCACCAGACGATGAGCGTTGGCCTCCACGACCACCATCACGGGCTGATCTTCCGAGTCATCCAGGATCACGCCGGACGGCTCGGCCAACCCGCGGGTCAACGTGGAGACCTCGTTGGTCGAGGGGTCGTAGCGGCGAATCGCGCCGTTATAGGTGTCCGCGATCGCCACCGAGTTGTCGGGCAGCACGGCAACGCCCAGGCAGTGCTGCAGGCGGGCCTGGTCCGCGGCGCCGTCGCGGAAACCGAAGTCGAACAGGCCCTCACCGATGGGGCTGTCCACGGAAGTCACCGCTCCGGACTCGTCGAAGCGCACGCGGCGCAACGCAGAGGACTCGGAGTCCGCGACCCACACCGTGCCCGAGGAATCCTCGGCCAGACCGGAAGGCTGGGCGAACCAGGACTCGGCCGCGGCGCCGTCGCGCAGACCCTCGTCACCGGTACCCGCGAGCACGGCCACCTGACCGGTGCGCGGGTCGAAGGAGAACAACTGGTGGGTGCCGGCCATCGCGATGACCAGGGTGTCCGCAGCGGTGGACCACAGCACGTCCCACGGCGAGGACAGCGCGACGTCCGTGGGAGCGGCGTCGGCGGGAATCTCGTTGGGGTCCACGCCGCGAGCGCGGGCGTCGTCCAGGAGGCGTTGCACACCGTTACCGGCCAAGGTGCGCACCTTGCCCGTGGACAGTTCCACACCGCGCAGGCGGTGATTGACGGTGTCCGCGACGATCAGGTCGTAGCCCACGCTCGCGCGGACCGACTCGGGCAGCAGAGCCACACCCTGGGGCTCGTTGAACCGGGCGGCATCGGCGGGGCCGTCCGCCCAGCCCTTGGTTCCGGAACCGATGGCGCGGCGCACCGTGGTGAGGTCGTCCTCGAGCTGCACCAGACGATGGTGGCCAGTGTCCGTGACCAGGAAGGAGCCGTCCGGCAGTCGCACGGACTTACCCGGGAAGCGCAGGTCGCCCTCGGGTCGCGGGCGCGGCACGTAGGGGCCGTCGCCGCGGTGCAGGGTGCCCTTGGCGTCGTGCTCGGCCACGAGCTCCTCCACGAGCGATTCCAGGCCCTGCACGTGGCCCTCACCGGACAGGTGCGCCACGATGTAACCCTCGGGGTCCAGCACCACCAGGGTGGGCCAGGCGCGCGCGGTGTAGGCGTCCCAGGTCTTGAGCTCGGGGTCGTCGAGCACCGGGTGGGTGATCTCGTAGCGATCCACCGCGGCGGCGAGCGCCTCGGGATCGGCCTCGTGCTCGAACTTGGGCGAGTGCACGCCCACGGTCACCAGTACGTCCGAGTACTTCTCCTCGAGCGGGCGCAGCTCGTCCAGCACGTGCAAGCAGTTGATGCAGCAGAAGGACCAGAAGTCCAACACCACGATCTTGCCGCGCAGGGCCTCCAGATCCAGCTGCCGGTCGCCGGTGTTGAGCCAGGCGCGGCCGGTGAGCTCGGAAGCTCGTACGGGGGTAGTGCTCCGCTGTGTCTTCACAGTGTGATGAGTCCTTCCAGGCATGCAGAATCAGGTCTTCCAGGTCAACGTTAGCCGCCGCCCGCATCTTCCCGGGCACGCGCGTTGCGGTCTGTGACGCGCGTTGGTCACGCGCGCCCCTTCCTCGGACGACGACGCCGCTCGCTCACGGCCCGGGGTCGCTCGCCCTGGCCCCGCGATCGGTTCGGGACTCGCGCTGGGACGTCAACGGCGTCGTCGTTCGTCCTGTTCGGCCAGGTTGGCCATCATGTCGTTGTAGGCCTTGAGCTCGGCGTCATCGGTGCGGTCCGCTTGGCGGTCCACCCGGCGGTTCTCCTTGCTGCCCTCGAGCGCCCACAGGATGGCGACGATCACGGCAAGCAGGAATGTGGGGAACTCGCCGATGCCCCACATGAGCATGCCACCCAATTCCTGATCCTCCAGAGCGCTGGGGCCCCAGGGACGGCCCATGTTGCCGAACCAACCGGCCTGCAGCACCGCGGTCATGCTCATGATGGAGATGCCGATGAACGCGTGGGCGGCCATGGTGGCCAGCAGGAGCACCAGGCGCATGGGGTAGCTGGGTCGCTTGGGAATGGGATCGATGCCGATGAGCACCAGGGCGAACATGTACCCGGTGAACAGGAAGTGCATCATCATGAACTCGTGGCCCACGTGGTAGCGCAGGGTGATGTGGAACAGGTCCGTGAAGTAGAACAGCACGATCGAGAACGCGAAATTGGCCGCGGCGAAAATCGGGTGCGTCACGATCTTGCCCCACGTGGAGTGCACCAATCGCAGGATCCACTCGCGGGGACCGCGCGTGCCGTCCCGGCGGGGCTCCAGAGCCTTCAGGATGACCGTGATCGGGGCGCCGGACACCAGGAACAGCGGCACGATCATGGTCAGACTCATGTGCTCGACCATGTGCGCGGAGAACAGCACGCGGGCGTACACCGCCACGCCACCGGAGGTCGCATACATGAGCAGCACCAAACCGATCAGCCAGGACGCAGTCCGCAGCACCGACCACTTGTCGCCCCGGCGCCACACCTTGATCGCAGCCCAGAGGTACACGATGGCGAAGAAGACGACCACCGCGGCCCAGAACCAGTCGATGCGCCACGTGGTGAACCACGAGCTCAGCGTGGGCTCGGGCGGCAGCTCGTACCACGTGAGCAAGCGCGCCGGAGAAGCATCCGTGGGCATCTCTTCAGGCACCGGCGGGGCCGTGCGGCTCAGGGCAGAGGCAATACCCATGAGCAGCCCCATGAGCAACAGCTCCACAACGATCACGCGCCACAGGGTGGCCGTGCGGGACCGGGAGCCGTCCTCCACACCGGGGATCAGCCACTGGCGATGGGCGAAACCGACCAGAGCGAGCAGCAGGGTGAGTACGAGTTTGGCCAGCACGATGTGTCCGTAGCCCGTGTTCAACTGTTCCCACGTACCAATGCGCACCTGGGCGTTGATGATGCCGGACAGCAACACCAGGAAGTAACAGCCCAGGGCCACCACGGAGTAGCGGCGTAGCACCACGGCCAGCAACGGCACGCGGTGCTTGGTCTCACCGCGATGCGCGGTCACTGTTGATTCCTTGGCGAGGAGCGGGCTGGCCCACGCCAGAACGATCAGGCCACCCACCCACAGGCACACGCCCATGAGGTGCAGGCCCAGTGAGTTCACGGCACCCATGTGGTCGGCGCCGCCGGACGAGTGACCGTTCAACGCGAGCGCGACCAGCGCGATCATGCTCAACGCCAGGGTGCAGAAGAGACCGAGCAACGCGCGCACACCGAAGATCAGCGTGGTCACCACGGCGGCCACGATCACCACGGTTGCCTGAGCCTGCCCCGTGGCGATCTCGGTGATGTAGTGGGTCAACTGCTGGGTGTAGTTCTGCCCCGAACCGAGCCCGGTACCCGAAACGTCCGAGTACGTGAAGATCAGGACCGCAATCGCGGAGACGGTCCACACGACCGAGGCGGCCTGGGCCAACTGGAGCACCGAGGAGTACACGGGGTGATCGGGTTCTGCCGACTGATCGCGGCTGTTGCGCGGCGGTCGCTTCCGAGTGAGGTCCGCAAATCGCGGGACCACACCGATGGCCAACAACAGGGCACCCATGACCACGGCCATGGAGATGTTGTGCACCGTTTCCAGCGCGGGCAGACCCCACCGGACCAGGGCACCCGGATCGGCGACCTCGCGCGGGTCCGATGCGCCGCCGTATAGCAGCGCGGCGGTCATGCCGATCATGGCCGCCACGACCACCACGGCAATGATCCAGGGGTTGAGGCTCACCCCCGCGATCTCGGATCGCTGGGGCTTGGCGCTTCCCGGGGTTTTCGCCCCAATGGCAGTGCTCATTCGTGTGCTCCTTCGGCCCCGCGCGCGGCGGCCATTCCCGTGTTCTTACCCGCTGATCCTGTGCTGCAGTGATTCATCCGATCAGAAGAGCCCGTCTCCGATGAATCCACCCTCCTCGCACCCGGGCGGAATCGCAAACACCGCCGAGCCGATGGGAACCGTCCAGGTGTTGAGCATGTCCATCTCGTCCAGTTTCTTCTGGATGGGGACGAACTGCTTGGTCGGATCCGATTGATACGACGCGAAGATCAGCCCCGTGTTGGACACTCCCCCACTGATATCGCCCGAGCGACTCATACCGGAGGCATCCGCCACCGGAAGGTCGTAGTTGTACACCCTGCGGAAGATCTTCTCGTCCGGGTTGTCGGTGCGCGAGCGGCGGATGTGGCTGTAGGAAGCAATCACCGGGAACCCGAGCGGCCCCTTGGCCTCGAAGTCCGGTTCGTCGTGTTCCTTGGAACCGGTCAGAGGTGCGCCGTCGGCCAGTTTGCGGCCCACGGAATCCTCACGGGCGGGTGTGTCGGCCTCGTCCCAGGTGTCCAGGTTCATATGGATGCGGCGCAGCACCAGCGAGGTGCCGTTCTCGATCCACGGTTCGAAACCGCCCTTCCCGTAGACCACTTTCTCGTGATCCTCTTCCCCCGGATACGGGTTCACGGTGCCATCCACCTGACCGAACAAGTTGCGCATGGTCTGGCCCGCGGGAGTTGCACCCACGGTGTTGCGGAAACCGTCCTGGATCCAGCGCACTTTCGCGAACGATCGGGAGTCCTTGAGCAGCACACGCTGGGCGTGCGCGAGGGTCAGCTTGTCGTCACAGCACAGCTGCAGCAACAGGTCGCCCTGGTTCCAGCGGTCCTGCAACTGGTCGATGTCGAAGGCCGGGAGCGGTTTCAGCCATTCGGGTGCCTTCGACGAGTCGATGAGCGACATGGCCTTCGGTCCGAATCCGAACGTGACCGTGAGCCGCGACGGGTTCTCCGCGAGCCACGGTTCCTGATCCCACATCGGGGCGCGGCCCTGGGTGAGCGCGGCGGCGGCGTCGCTGAGCACGCGAAGCATACGCCGTAGGGAATTTTTGCTCGCGCCCTTGTTGAGGTCCAGCGCGATGAACGCGCTGAAGGCCTGCGGCAGCGTGGCGACGCCGGCCTGGCGGGCGCCGTGGAACGGTTCGACCTGCAATCCGTGACGGGCGGCGTCGGAATGATCGGCGGTGGGATCCTCCGTGGCCCCGAGGGCCTCGTTCAGACCCACTGCCGAGGCCGCGCCGATGCCGGTGACGCCCGCACCGGCGACCGCTCCGATCAGGAGCGATCGCCGCTGCAGGCCCTCACGACGAGGGGTCTCGTCAGTGCTCATGACATTCCGGAAGGGCCGAAGACTCCGGGCTGGGCATCTCGGAGTGCTCGCCGTGCCCGCCGTGTTCCTCACCCGGCGCGTAGTGCTCCTGCGCTCCGGCGTAGTCGCGCACGGGCACCGTGATCTCCTGGGTCCGGTCGTTGTCGAAGCCCAGTTCCAGCGTCAGGTCCGTACCCGACTTCACTGCGCACTGCAGCTCCATGAGCATCATGTGATCGCCACCGGGTTCGAGCGTCTTGGTCTCACCGGGTGCGATCTCGAAGCCGCCCTCGACCCGCTTCATTTCGGTGGAGCCGGTTTGGTCGTTCATCACGGTTTCGTGCAGCTCGGCCACACCCGCGACCCCAGAGGCGTCGATCGCCTCGAGCGTGACGGACTGGTCACCGCTGTTCGTGAGCGAGCCGAACACGGAGGTCATGTTGGAGTCTGCGGCCTTGGCCCAGCCGTCGGCCAGTTCCACGACCTGCTCGGTTCCAGCGTTGTCCTCCGCCGACGACGCCGCCGGGGCTTGCGTTTCGTCGCTCGCCTGGTTGCCGTCGGCCGAGCAGCCGGTGAGCGCGGTGATGGCCAGTCCAAGTGCGGCCAACGAGGTAACACCCCGGCGCATCACCGTGGGCAGCGAGGAGGAAGAAAATTCAGTAGCTGTCTTCATCATCAGTTCCTTGTCCTGTGTCCCTAGTCCGTGTCAGTGCTGCTTGCGGCGGGTGGCCAGAACGAGCACCACGATGAGCAGTGCCAGGGCACCCACCCCGCCGACCACGGGGATCAACCAACCGGGAGTACCGGAATCACCGGCGGGCTCTGCGGCCTCGGTCGCGGTGTCATTGTCTGCGCTGGTGGGGGCAGCCGATGCCTCTTGAGTGGGACCCTGACCGGCCTGGTCCCCGGCGCCCGTGCCCACGGTGTATTCGTAAGTTCCCTCAATGGGGTGACCGTCCTCGGAGACCACGCGCCACACCACGGTGTAGGTCTCGTCCTCGGTGGAGCCGGGGTTGCTCAGCGGCTGAATCACGCGCTGACGCTCCACGGTGGATTCCTGGGCGACCAAGGATTCGCCGCTGGAATCCGTTACCCGGACCTCTCGCCCGATGTCCATGATGTTGCCGGAGAAGGTCAACGTCAGTGAATCAGGGGAAGCATCCAGGGAAGCTCCGGATTCGGGATCGGTACTGATCAGCTCGTCGTGGGCGGCCGCGGGCTGGGCCGTGCCCACCAGAACCAAGAGGGCAGTGAGCACCGCGAGCAGTACTTCGGCTAGCGGACGGCGGTCGGAAGTTGCGTGGGCAACCGCGCCGGGCGGCGTCGTCCGTGCGGACGGCTCGGCGGGAACAGGGGTTGGTGCATCAAAAGTGTGCATGGAATTCTCCTGCGTCTCGGACGCATAGGTGCCGCGGAAAGCGACATGAAGCGAAAAGTGAAGAATGGCCGTGACGGCACTTCCGGTTCCGCCGCAGCGCCGAATACCAGCGCTGAAGAATTACGCGAAGACCGGGGCCGTCCCACGCACGGGCGGCCCCCTGAAACCATGCACCACCGGCAACAACAACTGGTCGGAGAGCGCGCGAGGAGAGGTCCACGCGATCCGGCGCGGCACCGTACGAATCACGGGCAACACGGGAACGCTCACCCACGCGAGAACGCGCAGCGACACGGCGTCGATCAGCCGTACTGCGGCGACCTCACCGTGGCGCAACAGCGCATAGGTTGCGGTAGCGGCGATCACGTGCGCGGCGAACATCCCCGCACCGCGGTGGGCCAACTCCGGCGCCATGGCCACGACGAGCTGCGGCGAGCTTTCGGCCGCCGCACCCGTGACGTGGTGGGTGTGATCCACCGCGGTGATCCCATGGCCGGACTGGGCGAACAACCAGTGGAGAATTCCCTGGCTCGCCACCACCGCGGCGGCGATGCTCACGCGAGACAACACCCGACCCGCGAGCAGCATGCACACGGGCGCGGCCAGTGCGGCCGAAAGCAGCATCAGGATGACCGGAGGCCACGTGCCGTCAACGGCGGCGTGGGAGGCAGCACCCAGACCGGTGGCGATCAGGGACGCGCCCCAACCCCGGGCAAGACGGCGCGCACGCGAACTCACCGCACACCTCCGGGGATCTGATCAGCAAATAAATTCCCCTCCATTATGCGCGTGAACCGGGGAATCCACGAACTCGGGAACGAACAAGGGACCGCCCACGAAAAACGTGGACGGTCCCTTGAACTAACACGAGCGTGACGCCCGCGCAGGCTTACCTCACTTGGAGGAAACAGCAGCCTTCAGCTTGGAGCCAGCGGTCAGCTTGACGCCGTGGCCGGCCGGAATCTGAATGGTCTCACCGGTCTGCGGGTTGCGGCCCTGGCGAGCGGCACGGTCGGTGCGCTCGACGGACATCCAACCCGGGATGGTGATCTTCTCGCCGTTGGAAACGGAGCTCTCGAAGACCTGGAACATTGCATCCAGGACGCCGTTGACGGCGGCCTGAGTGGTGCCGGCTTTCTCGGCAACCTCGGCAACGAGTTCGCTGCGGTTCTTAGCCATGTGCTTGTCCTCCTGGACTTAATTGGCGTTCTCTATGGAAATAGGGAGCATACGCGCCCAGTGCTTCCGAGTGAGAAATTACCAGCTCGACTTGGAGATACCCGGCAATTCGCCGCGGTGAGCCATTTCGCGGAAGCGAACACGGGAGATTCCGAATCGCTGGAAAGTACCGCGGGGACGGCCATCGATCTGGTCACGGTTACGAACGCGGATGGGAGAAGCGTCGCGGGGGAGCTTCTGCAGACCCAGGCGAGCCTCTTCGCGAGCCTCCGGGGTTGCGTTCTCATCCACGAGAGTCTTCTTCAGCTCTGCGCGCTTAGCGGCGTAGCGCTCGACGATGACCTTGCGCTGCTCGTTCTTGGCGATCTTGGACTTCTTTGCCATGGATTTAGCGCTCCTCGCGGAAATCGACGTGCTTACGAACCACCGGGTCGTACTTCTTCATGACCATGCGGTCAGGATTGTTACGGCGGTTCTTACGGGTTACGTAGGTGAAGCCGGTACCTGCGGTGGACTTCAGCTTGATGATGGGACGTACGTCCTTGTCCTTAGCCATCTCAGATCTTCTCCCCACGTGCAATGAGCTCGTTAACCACGGAGTCGATGCCGCGAGCATCGATCACCTTGATGCCCTTGGCGCTCAGGTTGAGCGTGACGTTGCGACGCAACGAGGGCACCCAGTAACGCTTCTTCTGGATGTTCGGGTTCCACCGGCGCTTGGTGCGGCGGTGCGAGTGCGAGATGCTGTGTCCAAAGCCCGGCTGAGCTCCGGTCACCTGGCAGTGCGCTGCCATAGTGTTCTCCTCCAATGTCCAATGTCGACGAAATGACGGCACGCATGGTCGCTGTCAATGTTTTATGTTCACGCTGACAGCTGCGGCCAAGAGTGATCCGTCACCTCAAGAAAATGCCACCGTTCGTGCGCTGGGCGGTGGTGCTCAATTGCCCCGCGTCAGTACCGGTCAGGGCACTCGCCACGACGAAGACGGTGAAGATCAGGCGCCGGTAGATGGACTCCACCACACGACAACCTTAAATTCTAGGCTTCTACGATCTCTCTCGCAAACTCAACGTTAAAAACGGTGCGATTGAGCGCAGGACTATCTTAGCGGTAGCCGCCCAAGGGGCAAACTCGAGCGCTTTTAACACGAGTTCGGGGTGCGCGCCGTCCATGACCCGGCGCACACCCCAGAACACGTTGTGCGGTTCCCAACTCCTCACCCAGGAGATTAGGTAAGACTAATCTAACCTAATTTTTCCAACGGGGGAACCCCTGATTTTCGATTGTTATTTTCCGCGCGGTTCCGCGATATCCCGGTGTTCCAGCGGCTCGGGAACGATCACTCCGGGTTCGCGGGAACGCGTCCCCAGAGTCTCGTTGACGGCCTTCACGAGCGCCCGAACTCGATCCATGCGGTTCAACTCCTCGAGCAGGACGTACATTCCTTGCCCGTCCGCCAACGGAACCCGCCAGTTGGGATATTCGTCACTCGTGCCCGGCTGGTTCTGAATCCGTCGCTCCCCCACCGCGTCCACCAGGGACACGTTGAACAGCATGGAAGGCGCGCGACCCAGGTAGCGGTACAACGCTTCGATCTTGGCTTCTTCGCTGCTGTCAGCGCCGTCCGGGAGCAGGCCGGCGGCCTCCACCGCCGTGAAGAACGTGTCGAGTTGCTGTTGGGCCTCTTTGCGTTCCTCCTCGGGGGAACGGGCGAGCAAGCCCAGGTCCTCGCGCAGCTTGAGCTGCACACCCTCCAGATAACCGGCAGTGGGCGGCAGGTCGTGCGTATTGACCGACGCCATACACAGTTCGCGGTACTTGGACGGATCCAGCGGGTCGTCCCCGTCCATTTCGAACCACAGGATGGAGGTTCCCAACACACCCTTCTGCTCGAGGTACTGCCGCGCGCTGGGTTCCACGGTGCCCAGGTCCTCGCCGACCACCACCACGTCCGCCAGTTCTGCCTCGAGTGCCAACACACCCAGCATCGCCTCGTGGTCGTAGTACACGTATGCGCCCTCGGATGCCTGGTTGCCGTCAGGGATCCACCACAGCCGGAACAGACCGATCACGTGGTCGATGCGGATACCTCCGGCGTGACGGAAGATGTTGCGCAACATGTCCCGCCACGGCTGGTAGCCGGCCTCGGCGAGTCGCTGCGGGTGCCACGGGGGCTGGCTCCAGTTCTGACCGAGCTGGTTGTACATGTCCGCGGGAGCACCCACGCTCACACCACTGGCCATGGTGTCCTGCAGGGTCCACGCGTCCGCGCCGTTCTTGCTCACACCCACGGCCAGATCGTGCACCACACCGATGTCCATGCCCGCCCGGTGAGCTGCCCGCTGGGCCGCCTCGAGCTGCTCGTCCAGCAGCCACTGCAGCCACACGTAAAAGTTGATGCGCTTCTCGAGGCGCGTGCGAGCCTCCCGCGCGTAGGGCGCCTCCGGTGACGCGGCGCCGTGCTCCCATTCCGGAGAGTCCTCGCCGAGTTCCTCGCGCAGGGCGCACCACAGACCGAAGTCCTGTAGAGCTTGGCCCCCTCGAGCCACGAAGGCCGCGAACTGCTGCTGCCGGTACGGTGAGCGCCGCACGGTGAAGAGCAGGTCGAGGCTCTTGAGTTTCGCTTCGTAAGCGGGGTCGCGCTCGATGCTGCTCGGATCCAGCACGGTCTTGCGCTGCACCGCTGCGAGGTGCTCGACCACCTCGCGGTCGTTGGGGCGCAGGTACGCGAACTCGGCCACGTCCGTGATGCGCAGGTACAGCGGATTGAAGAAACGCCTGCTCGACGGCAGGTATGGCGAGGGTTCGATGGGCGGCGTCGGCTCCGCGGCGTGCAGCGGGTTGATCAGCACGTAGTCCGCGCCCTGGGTGCCGCTGATGGCGGCCAGGGACGCCAGATCGGACAGATCCCCCACACCCCACGAACGTGAGGACATCACCGAGTACAGCTGTGCCATGTAGCCCCAGCGGCGCTGTCCGCGCAGTTTGTCGGTCGTGTTCAACCGCTGCGGCGTCACCGCCAGGTAGATCGATTCGGGCTGCCCGTCGTTGGTCTCCGGGCACTCGGCCTCCAGGCGGTACCAGCCCAGACCGAGGTCTTCAGGGAGTTTGTAGCGGCGCCGTTCCAGACTGACGCCATCGATCTCCCGGGTGTCCGACGACGCCGCCGCGCTCAGTTCGCGCGCCCGCTCCGGTTGGTCTTCCGGCCACAGCCGGACGCGTGCCTCCGAGCCCGCGGGAACGGTCACGTCCACTGTTGTGTAGGTCCCGATCTCGGTGATGACCACGGGGGGAAGCATGCGCCGCCAGGGGGCCTCCTCACGAACCCGGAGGCTGTCCTCGACCGCGGCCTCGGAGGAGACGTCCGCTCCCAGTGCGGTGAGCACCTTGCCGAGAGTCTCATCCGGAACCGTCTTGGGTTCACCGTCAAAACCTTGGTATTCGGTGGCCACGCCGTAGCGGGAAGCCAATGTTTGCAGTGAAGTCTCGCCTGAGTGTGATCCGCTGTCCGCCATGGTTCCACTCTAATCAGCCGGGTGATGGTCCCCCGTACACATGACTTCCCCCGCTTACTCCGCCCGGGGTCGCGGGATCACAACTCGGACCATGCCTGGGCGGTGAGTTCGAAACTGCGTGCCCGCACCTCCGGGTCGAACGCGTAGCTGTTGAGCATCAGTTCGTCCGCGCGGGTGACCTCCACGATCTGATGGAGCTGCTCCGTTACCTGCTGCGGAGTTCCCACGGCGGAGACCGCCAGGTGCTGCTCCACGAAGGCAGCTTCCGCCGGGGACAGTTCCACCTGATCCACCGGCGGCTGCAGGGGACCCCTGTTGTTGCGAGCCATTCCCCGAACCAAGAGTTGGTGCGTCGTGAACTGGCGCCGGGCTTCGGCCTCGGTATCGGCGGCCAGCACATTGGCGGCGACCATCACGTACGGCTCCTCGAGCGTGGCCGTGGGCGCGGACGCGTCGAAGGACGTCCGGTAGACCTCGATGGCCTCCATGATCATGGCCGGGGCAAAATGCGATGCGAAAACGTAGGGCAGACCCAACGACGCCGCCACCAGAGCGCCGTCCGTCGAGGACCCCAGGATCCACAACGGGACACGGGTATTGCGAGCCACCGCCGCGCGAATGGGCTCGCCCTCCTGGCCGCGGAAGTACCGCTCGAGCTGATGGATGTCCTGCCGGAAGGTGTCATGGCCACCCTGTCCTCGGCGCAACGCCAACGCCGTGCGCATGTCAGTTCCCGGAGCCCTCCCGAGCCCCAGGTCCACTCGCCCCGGGTACAGGTTCTCCAGGGTCCCGAAGCTCTCGGCCACGGTGAGCGGCACATGGTTGGGCAACATGATGCCTCCGGATCCCACACGGATGGTGGAGGTCGCCGCGAGCGTCTGACCCATGAGTAGGGCCGTTGAGGATGAGGCGAAGGACTCCGAGTTGTGGTGCTCCGCGTACCAGACCCGCGCGTATCCGGCCGCCTCGAGCCGTTGCGCCAAGACCGTCGCGTCGCGCACGCACTGGGCGACCGGTCGATCTTGGATAATGGGCACCAGGTCCAGGGCGGACAGGTTCACGCGAGAATTCTGGGTTGCTACCACGATGTGGTCCTTTCACCGGCCGTCCACTGGGTCATCTCGTTCGATGCTATTACCCGTTTGTCACCCAGCCACGTTCGCCATGTGAGGATTACCCCATGAAGCCTTCATTGCCCCCACCGCCCGCTGTCTGGCGTCCCGCCGCCGTGGTATTCGATTGCGACGGCGTGCTCATGGACACCGAGACCGCCTGGGCCGGTGTGCAGAATCAGGTTTCCGCGGACTACGGGGTGAATTTCAACCAGGCCGCGCTCAAGCAACTCATGGGGTTGTCCGCTGCGGATGTCGCTCAATGGATCACCGATCGTGCGGGCGAGGTCGCCGTCGAGCAAGGCCGGGAGAAGCCCAGCTTGAACGAGGTCTACGACCACCTGATCGAGGTCGAGGCCGAAGTGGTCTCATCCGTGCTGGAACCACTCCCCGGTGCCCTGGAAACGGTCCGCGCCTTTGCCGAGCACATGCCGGTCGCGGTGGCCAGTAACTCCACCGCCCAAGTTCTGGATCGCAAAGTACGCGCCCTGGGCTTGGACCGAGTGATCACCACGTGGGTCAGCTCCGAGGACGTCCCCCACGGCAAGCCCGCCCCCGATATCTACCAAGAGGCCGTGCGCCGGTTGGGCGTGGCACCCGATCAGGCCCTCGCGATCGAGGACTCCCCCGCCGGCACCACGTCCGCGTCCAAAGCCGGGTTATGGGTGCTGGGCGTTCCCAACGGCCACGACGAGCCACTGTCGTGCCACTTCATTGCCGAGTCACTAGCGGACCCGCGCGTGCGCGAATTCATGACCGAGTGGGGTGTCTGACCGCGCACTGAACCCGCGCACTCCACCCCCTGAAGCACTGCGCCCCGCGACCCGCCATGAGGCAGGTCGCGGGGCGCAGCGGCGTCGTCGTATTGGAAGGCCTCAGCCGATCCAGAGACCGTAGGGCAGTGCTAGCTATTCCAGAGTCCGTAGGTCTCGGCCAATTCGGAAACCTTCTTGGCGCGAGCCAGACGCGGAAGGTAGGAACCGTCCGCACCGGTGTGACCGGAATTGGCCTTCTCGATCATTTCGCGAGCCCACCGGATCTCCTGCTCGCTGGGAGCGAGTGCGTGGTTGATGGTGTCCGTCTGGTCGGGGTCCAACGTCAACTTACCGGTCATACCCATGGACTGGGTGACCTTGCACGCGTCCTCAAGCCCCTCGCGGGACACACCGTTGGTGGGGCCATCGATGGGCCCGGGCAACTCACCCACGCGAGACGCTGTGACCAGGGTGGAACGCGCGAACGCGAGCGCCATGGGATCACCCGAAGCACCCGTGTCCTTGCGGAAATCACCCACACCGAAGGCCAAACGGAACACACCCGGAGCACGAGCGATGTCGTAGGCGTTCATGAGACCCACGGCCGACTCGATCAAGGCCACCACCGGGGTGCCGGCGCGGCTCATCATGGCCGTCTTGGTGATGTGATCGGGGTGCTCGGTCTTGGCCAGCACGATGCCGCGGAGGTTCTTGACCTCGCTCAGGGCAGCCAGATCCTTCTCCCAGTGCGGGCTGGTGATGTCATTGACACGAACCCACGCACTCGCGCCGTCCTGCATGGCCTGGATCATGTTGGCCCGGGCGTTGTCCTTGTCCTCTTCGGGCACGGCATCCTCGATGTCGAAGATCACCGAATCTGCTTCCGAGGCCAACGCCGGGGCGAACAACGACGTATCCGCCGCCGAGGTCAACAGCCATGAACGAGACAGCCGAGCGGGCAGGTCTGCGGCACGCTGATTACGATACGGAGTCACTACTCTCCTCTAATTCGAAGAAACTTTGCCGGACTGGAATTAGCGCAAGGGCGTGTGCGCGGGGTCGACCTCTTCACCGGCGCGCACCGGACCCGGTGCGGTAGCACCGTCCGCGAACGGGGAACCACCCATTTTTTCACGACCGTGCTCGGACATCCAATTGCTCAGATCCGGACCCACTGGAACGATCTGGGACGGGTTGATGTCCTCGTGCACGATGAAATAGTGCTCCTTGATCTGCTGGAAGTCCACAGTGTCGCCGAAACCGGGGGTCTGGAACAGATCTCGGGCGTAGCCCCACAGGTTGGGCAGTTCGGTCAGCTTCTGACGGGAGCACTTGAAGTGCGAGTAATACACCGGGTCAAAACGGACCAAGGTGGTGAACAGCCGCACGTCCGCCTCGGTGATGTGGTCACCCATCAGGTAGCGCTTGTCCGCCAGCCGTTCCTCGAGCCAGTCCATGGCAACCCAGAGCCGCTCGTAGGCCTTGTCGTAGGCCTCCTGCGAACCGGCGAAACCACAGCGGTACACACCGTTGTTGACCTCGGTGTAGATGCGCTTCATCACGTCGCGCATTTCGTCCTCGAGCTCGGCTGGCCACAGATCCGGGGCGCCCTCTCGGTGGAACTCGGTCCACTCCTTGGCGAAGTCCTCCGTGATTTGCGGGAAGTTGTTGGTCACGACCTCACCGGTGGGAATATCCACGATGGCCGGCACCGTGATGCCTCGCGGGTAATCGGGGAAACGCTTGAAGTAGTTCTCCTGCAGACGCTCGGTACCCAGCACCGGGTCCTTACCTTCAGGATCCAGGTCGAACGTCCACGAACGAACGTCGTGGGTGGGCCCCGGCAGGCCCACAGAGATGGCGTCCTCAAGTCCCAGCAGTCGACGCACGATCAGGGTGCGGTTGGCCCACGGGCACGCACGAGCGGCAACCAGGCGGTAGCGGCCGGCCTCGACCGGCCATGCCTGGGAACCCTCGCTGAGCTCCGCAGTTTCCGGATCGGCAACGACCCGATCCTCGATGTAGGTGGTGTCGCGAGTGAATTCCTCGCCGGCGTGGACGTAGGCCCCGGCCGTCGAGTACTGGTCTTTGTCCTGGTTCTTCGCGTCGGTCACGGTGCGCTCCTCACATCAATGGTTTATTTTGATGATACGTCATCATTATGCGAGCTTGCTATGACCCCGGCCACCGACATCGGGCGCGGCCGACGGGGCTACAGTGGCTCCATACATACCGCGTCGAACGCGGCGAACGGCCGCTTCATTTGTCGGGGTGAACATCATGAACTCAACGAACAGTCCGTCCGAGAACTCCCGGGACCGCAACTCGGAACGCCCTCAGTACGGCGTACGGGTGCCTCAGTCGGAATCGCACGACGCGAACGCAGCCACACCGCCGGCAGCCCCTCCCACTGGACGAACCGCAGCACCGAACGGGCAGGCCAACGTTTCCCCCAAGGCCGCACGCCGCATGGGACGCGGCCTCTCCTTCACGGTGATCCTGCTGGGCGCGCTGGTGGGCCTGGGTCTGATGGCCATCGGATTCACCGAGGGTTGGATCGTGGGAGCCACCCTGGCACTGCTGGGCGTGCTGGGATACGTGATGGTGCAGTTCCAGATCATCCCCCTGTTCCGCGACCCGGACGCCATAGCGATTCATCGCCGATCGAAACTGTGGTTGATACCGGGCTCCCTGCTGCTCGTAGGGCTACTGGGAATCGGCGGATCGTTCCTGGTGGAGCCCGTCATGGGCAGTTCCATCCCCGAGGATCTCGTGGACGACTACATCCTGGCGTTCATCGTGGCCGGCATGACCATGGTGGTGGGTTCAGCACTCGGGTTCGGCCTGGTTGCCATGGCCATGTTGACCCGGCCCGATGACGACGATTCCCCCTTACGCCCCACCGACTACGCGGAGCGTGCTCGCCAGCGCGACCGCAACGAACGGCCCAGCTACTACGATTCGGATTGGATCAGACGCGGCCCACGCGACTGACCGGTGATCCCCACTTTTCACTCCCACCGGAAACGGTAAGAACTCCCAGAACAGAAAGTTCTCCAGATCATGCAGACGCCCTCCTCCGCGAATTCCGTGCCCTGGCTCTCAGAGCACGAGGACGCCGCTTGGCGCAGTTTCCTGGCGCTGTCACGTGGCATGGAGCGCGCCATCGACCGGCAGCTCCAGCGCGACAGCGAGTTGTCGAGTTCCGAGTACCACGTGCTGGTCCCCCTCTCCGAGTCGGAGGACGGCAGCATGGCTTCCCGCGAATTACTGCGGCACCTGGATTGGGAACGCTCCCGCCTCTCTCACATGCTGTCCCGCATGGAGAAGCGAGGCATGGTCTGCCGCAAGCCCAGCCCCCAGGACGCGCGCGGGCTCATCGTGGAAATCACCGATCACGGCCGTCAAGTAATCAACGCAGCGGCTCCCTGGCACCTGGCCATGGTGCGCGAGGCCTTTGTGGATCAACTCAGCTCCGAGGAAATGCAAACCTTGGTGGCCATGGCGGACAGGGTCATCCCTCGCTTGGAGAAGATGAATCTCATCTGACCCTCACCTCACCCGATCGGCTGCCCCGGGATAGGCAGAGAATGAGATGAAATCGCTGTTAAACAGGGGACGGGTCCTGTCGCTTGGGGGAATCGACAGGACCCGTCGGACATCCCGAATCGGGGGAGATACGGGACGCCGGCCAGTCGGGGGAACTTCCGGGCGCGCTTGGGGGGATGCACCCGGGCCTCTTCGACTGACATCAACACTGTAGGCGTCATTTACATCCAGATGCAAGTAACAAGCAGCATGATTCTCATGACTTCACATTATTACTACTCAATAGTAGGAAATCCTGATACCGAGTCGCAATTATTGCAGCAATCGTGGACAGCCCACCAGGTTGGCTGATCTCAAATCTCAGCACACTCGCGACACACAGGACTGGCGAGCAAATAGAAGCGCCCCGATTCCGCGGAATCGGGGCGCTTCTATTTGAACTCAGCGACCACGCATGATCGCTACAGGCAGAGAGCTACTTACTTGCTCTCGTTCTCCTTGGCGAGCACGTAGTTGTACTCAACCTGGTTGCCCTGGCCATCCTGGCGCTCCTTCACATCCAGCATCAGCTCGGGCTTCACTGCCGAAGCAATGTCGTCCTCGTTGTGCGGGTCGCCCGGGAAGTAGAGCTGCTGGGTGACCAGCTGGTAGCCGGGAGCGGAGACCTTGATGTGGATGTGGGCCGGACGCCATGCGTGCCAACCTGCAGCGCCGATCAACTGGCCGCAAGCGCCGTCGGTCGGGATCTGATAGGGAGCCGGCTGCATGGTGTTGATCTCGAAGTAGCCGTTCTCGTCCGCCTTGACGGTGCCGCGGAAGAGCCACTCGGGCAGGCCGGGAGCGTACTGGGAGTAGAAGCCGGCAGCGTCTGCGTGCCAGATCTCGACCTGTGCGTCCTTGATGGGGTTGCCATCGGTGTCAGTGAAGTTGCCGTGGAACAGCAGCGGGGTGCCCTCTTCGCCTTCGCGCATTTCCAGGGTTGCCGGAGTGGTCATCTCGGGAGCGTTGGGAACGTAGTAGGGGCCCTCAATGGTTCCGACAGTGCCGGGGCGCTCCTTGGAGTTGACGTCCTCCACCGTGTGCTCGAGCCACACGTCCAGGAAGAGGGGCCACTCACCATCGGTGCCGACCTTGATCAGCCAAGCCTTGAGGGCGTTGTACTCCTCGTAGGTGACCTCGTGCTTGACGACGATGTCGTTGGCGGCCTGGATCAGCTCACCGGCGAGCTGGGAGACGCGCTCCTTGGGAACCTCGAGCTTGTTCAGCTTGCCGGACTGAGCGAAACGCTCAGTGGCCAGGGTTCCGGCCTCGACAGCGGTGCCTTCGTTTTCCTTGCGGGTTTCAGTCATGGTGACCTCCACTTTCTCATCATTGAAAAGCTGTACGCCCCGGGGGTGATGCGCAGGCCCACCAGCAGCAGAATCTGTGCAAACCTGTGGTGAGTGACACACCGTGACGCTTGTCTCAAGCTTACGAACCGAATCCATATCTTACAAATATGTAATCGGGGTTTATTGATTATGTAAGACGATCAGCTACCCCCTTACCTCACCCTAGGGTTTACCCTGATGTGAGTGGTGTCACTAGAGGCAAGAATGAGACATACGCAACCTGTGGTTCACCTGCGGGTTTTAAGCAGTACCGCCCGCACCACAAGATGCGCCGGGTCCACCCGGTGCACCGAAGTCCAAGGAGTTACGTCATGACCGAAACCCTCAGCCACCTTCACCAGGTACTTGAAAACGCGCTCGTCGACGATCGCGAACAGGGCATCATCCGGGCCAACCGTGAGATCTTCACCGATCCCGAGATCTTCGAGCTCGAGATCAAGCACATCTTCGAGGGCAACTGGGTCTACTTGGCTCACGAGTCCCAGATCCCCAATGTCGGTGACTACTTCACCACTTACATCGGTCGCCAGCCCATCGTCATCACCCGCGACAAGGAAGAGAAGCTCAACGCTCTCATCAACGCATGTGCACACCGCGGTGCCATGCTGTGCCGTCGCAAGACCGACAACCGCACCACTTTCACCTGCCCGTTCCACGGCTGGACGTTCCGCAACACCGGTGAACTGCTCAAGGTGAAGGACTCCCGCAACGCGGGCTACCCGGAGAACTTCAACAAGGAAGGCTCCCACGACCTCACCAAGGTCGCTCGTTTCGAGAACTACAAGGGCTTCCTGTTCGGCTCGCTGAACCCGGACGTTCTTCCCCTCGAGGAGCACCTGGGTGACGCCACCAAGGTGATCGACTCCATCGTGGACCAGTCCCCCGAGGGCCTCGAGGTGCTGCGCGGTGCTTCCACGTACACCTACGACGGCAACTGGAAGGTCCAGATGGAGAACGGCGCTGACGGCTACCACGTCACCGCGACCCACTGGAACTACGCCGCGACCACCTCGCGCCGTACCGCCGGTGACTCCACCAACACCACCAAGGCCATGGACGCCGGCAAGTGGGGTAAGGCCAAGGGCGGCTTCTACTCCTTCGAGCACGGCCACCTGCTGCTCTGGCAGGAATGGGGCAACCCCCAGGACCGCCCGCTGTGGGACCGTCGCGAAGAGCTCGTTGAGAAGTACGGCGAAGAGATGGCCAACTTCATGATCAACATCTCCCGCAACCTGTGCCTGTACCCCAACGTGTACCTGATGGACCAGTTCTCCTCGCAGATCCGCCACGTGCGCCCCATCAGCGTGGACAAGACCGAGGTCACCATCTACTGCATCGCCCCCAAGGGCGAGTCGGACAAGTCCCGCGCACACCGCATCCGCCAGTACGAGGACTTCTTCAACGCGACCGGCATGGCAACCCCGGACGACCTCGAGGAGTTCCGCTCCTGCCAGAAGACCTACCTGGCTTCGGCCGCTCCCTGGAACGACATGACTCGCGGCGTGGCCCACGAGATCGCCGGTCCGGACGAGCAGGCTGCCGCACTGGGCATGGACAACGTGATCGCCTCCGGTGTTCGCACCGAGGACGAGGGCCTGTACCCCGTGCAGCACGGTTACTGGAAGCAGGTCATGGACAAGGCCGTGGAAAACCAGGACAACGATCCGGCCTCTGCCTGATCCACGCCCGGCCATTCCCTGACACGACGAAAGATTGCGAGACCATGACTGAAACGTTGACCGAAGAGCGCACGTCCACCATCGAGAAGGTGCGGGCATTCCTGTACCGCGAGGCTCGTCTGCTGGACGACCGCGACTTCGATGCCTGGATCGAATGCTACGACCCGAGCGCTTCCTACTGGATGCCCGCCTGGGACGACAACGGCGAGCTGACCGAGGATCCGCAGCGCGAGATCTCCTTGATCTACTACGACAACCGCGGTGGTATCGAGGACCGCGTGTTCCGCATCAAGACTGACCGTTCATCGGCCACGTCCCTGCCGGAACCGCGCACCGGTCACAACATCACCGATGTTGAGATCCTCGAGCAGAACGGTGACGAGGTGAAGGTCCGGTTCAACTGGTTCACCTTGTACTTCCGTTACAACGTGACCGACACCTACTTCGGTTACAGCCTGTACACCATCAACCTGGCCGGCGAGCAGCCCAAGATCATGGACAAGAAGGTTGTCCTGAAGAACGACTACATTCACCACGTGGTCGACATCTACATGATCTAAGTCCACTCGCTGTGACGGACGGACCGGTGCCCGGCCCCCGCCTCAGGGGTCCGGGCACCGGCGCTGTCCGGCACCGGTTGGCCCACATACTTACCCGTCTATTGCGGTGAAACAGCCCACCCCATGACCGCGGCTCACCGCTTATAGGAGAAGATCACCCATGCCGAATCAGGTTGCACTCACTTTCGAAGATGGCGTCACCAAGGTCATCAAGGTCGATGACTACGAGACCATCATGGACGCGTCCTACAAGGCGCGCATCAACATTCCTTCCGACTGCCGCGACGGCGCGTGCGGTACCTGCAAGTCCTTCTGCGAGTCCGGCGAGTTCGACCCGGGAGACTTCATCGAGGACGCCCTGACCGACGAGGAGTTCGAGAAGGGTTACATCCTGACCTGCCAGACCATGCCCGAGTCGGACATGGCCGTGAACATCCCCGCGACCTCGGAGTCCGCCAAGACCTCCGCGTCCACCTACACCTCGCGCATCACGCAGTTGGATCGTCACTCCGAGACCACCACGTCCTTCACTCTGGAGATCGACAAGCGATCCGAGCTGGCCTACCTGCCCGGTCAGTACGTGAACCTGAAGATCCCCGGCGCCGATGTGGAGCGCTCCTACTCCTTCTCGAGCGGCCCTAACACTGAGGCAGCGTCCTTCATGGTGCGTACTGCACCCAAGGGTGCAATGTCCGAGTACTTGCGTGACCGCGCTGAAGTGGGCGACGAGATCACCCTGTCCGGCCCGTTCGGCTCCTTCTTCCTCCGTGACCCCAAGCGTCCGCTGCTGCTGCTGGCCGGTGGTACCGGTCTGGCGCCGCTGCTCTCCATCCTGGAGAAGCTGTCGGAGAACCCGCCGGAGCACGCCGTTCACCTCATTTACGGTGTGACCCGCGAGGAAGACATCGTGGGCCTGGACTGGATCGAGGAGTACAAGGCCAAGCTGCCCAACTTCACGTGGGACTACATTGCGTCCGAAGAGGGCACCTCGGCACCGCACACCGGTTACGTCACCCAGATCATCGAGCCGGGTCACCTCAACGACGGCGACGTGGACATCTACCTGTGTGGCCCGCCGCCCATGGTGAACGCAGTGGCCAAGTGGCTCGAGACCGAGGGTATCGAGCCCGCCAACTTCTACTTCGAGCGCTTCGCGCCCAAGGAGAAGACCGGTGGCGATGCCGAGACCGGCGCACCCGTCAGCTCGGAGGATGTCGCGGAGTCCGGAGATTCGATCTCCAAGTCCGAGGCCGTGTCCTCCATGGAAACCGGTCGCCTCTCCTTCGCCAAGGAAGATTCCTTCGCCCAGTTGGACGCCCGCATGGGTCTTGAGTTGGCCATCACCGAGCTCATGATGCCCAAGATCACGGACGAGCAGGTCAAGAACCTGCGCCGCCTGGCCGAGGCCACCGCTGACTGCGTGAGCGGCTCCGAGGTCAAGAAGCCCGAGGACTTCGTGCGCTACAACGAAGAGTTCCACGAGTACCTCTTCACGGTCTCCGACAACCCCTCGTTGCTGGAGTCCTACCGTCGTCTGGATCTGACCGATCAGATGCAGGCCACGTTCGAGTCCGGAACCGTGATCTTCGATCGCGTCATTCAGGATCACGAGGACTTCGTCGAGGCATTCGAGAAGAAGGACATCGAGCGTGCCCGCGAAGTCATCATGGCGCACGCGCGTGACGCTAAGGAGACCATGGAAGGCGCCATCGACAAGAAGGAGTCCGAGTGACCCAGTTGCCGGAGCCGTTCAGTGCACTGAGCCCGGGCCGTTTCAACGGCAAGGTGGTGCTGGTGACCGGTGCCGCTCAGGGCATCGGACAGCGGGTGGCCGAACGCATCGGCGCCGAGGGCGGCACCGTGGTTCTGGTCGACCGTTCCGAGCTCGCAGAGCAGGTGGCGGACGGCATCAACGAGTACGCCGCCAAGAACGGCTCCGAGGGTTCCGCGAGTGCCGTCATCGGTGTCGACCTTGAGACGTTCGAAGGTGCTGAGAAGGCCGTGTCCGAAACCCTGGAACGTCACGGTCGGGTAGACATCCTGATCAACAACGTGGGCGGGGCCATCCTGATGCGTCCGTTCGAGCATTTCGATGCCGAGCAGATTCAGAAGGAAATCAACCGTTCGCTGTTCCCCACGTTGTGGATGTGCCGTGCGGTTCTGCCCACCATGTTGGAGGCGGAGTCCGGCACCATCGTGAACGTGTCCTCGAACGCCACGCGCGGCATCAACCGCGTGCCGTATTCGGCGGCCAAGGGTGGCGTCAACGGCATCACCCAGGCACTGGCCATGGAAACCGCAGGCCGTGGTATCCGTGTCATGGCCACTGCTCCGGGCGGCACCGAGGCACCGCCGCGTAAGGTGCAGCGCGGCCCAGGCCCGCAGAGTGAGCAGGAGCAGGCATGGGTCAAGGACGTGGTGGATCAGGTCACCGATTCCACGTTCTTCAAGCGTTACGGAACCTTGGACGAGCAAGCTTCGCCCATCGTGTTCCTGGCCTCTGACGAGGCCTCGTACATGACCGGATCGGTGGTCCAGGTCAGCGGTGGTGACATGGGCTGACAGCCCAGATTCTGTTCGCGCCGGGTGAGTCTTTCCGACTCGCCCGGCGCGTACAGTATCCGCAGGTAGTTCCCACTGCCCACGACCGTCAGGAGTGATTGTGAGCCAGTCCCCGCAACCCGTAGTGCCGACTCACGGCACCATGCACCGCGTGTTGATCGGACTGGATCCCGCCCTGGAGCGGCTGGGTGACCTGCTCAGAGAGTCCCGCAGGGGCCGAGTGAACACGGTGGTCATCAACGGTGAAGCGGGCATGGGGAAAACATCGCTCATCTCGGAGTTCACCGCCCATGTCAGGAACGGTGCTCGCCCCCCGAGGATTCTGCGGGCTCAGGGCGATCAGTGGGAAGCCCAACTGCAGTTGGCCGGTTACAGCCAGCTGATCATGACCTCGCCCGTCCGATCGGGCAAGGGCTACGACATCGATATCGCGCAGACTCCCGTGGGTTCCCAGGCATTGAGCCCGGATCGACTCATGAACCATGCAGCCACTTTGGGCACCCATCTGGAATCGCTGCAGGAGCGCTCCCCCGTCCTGGTGATCGTGGACGACGCCCATTGGATCGATGAGGCAAGCCTGCGCATCCTGTCCTTCGTGCTGCGCCGTTTACATGCCAAGAAGGTCATGTTCGTACTGGCCCTGGACCGCAAACAGGCCCAGGGCATGCCCGCCACAGTGCTGGATCAGCTGACCGGCCACGAGGTCCAGCAGATCACGTTGGAACCCTTGGATCCGCGTGGCACTCAGGAACTGGCCCGCCGCCGCTTCAACATCGACCTGTCCTCGGCCTCCAGTTACGAGCTGGTCCGGCACACACGGGGCAACCCCCAGCAGATCAACGAGCTGCTGCGCGAGATGCCCCGGGACACGTGGCATTCGTGGTTCCCCGATCTTCCGGCCAGCAGCCGCGTGCGAGCGCGCGTGGCGAGCATCATGTCCGCGGCCTCCGAAGACCTCATCAATGTGGCGGAGTCCGTGGCTCTGCTGGGTGACGAATCATCCCTCACGGAGATCGCCGAGGTGTGCGGTATTTCGGATCAGGCCCGCATGATCGCTGCGTTGGACGAGGGGCACCGCGCCGATCTGCTGACCTTGGAACTGAATCAGGCCAGCAGTCAGGTGAAGTTCTTCGAGCCCTCCGCCGCAGGTGCCATTTACGAACGCATGCTGCCCAGCCGCCGAGTGGAACTGCACCACCGCGCGAGTCGGGCGGTCTCCGACGAATCCAGGAGGCTGGGGCATCTCGTGAGCTCGGCGCCGTCGGCGAACCCCGAACTGGCGGCCCGCCTTGAGGCCTTCGCCACGGATCAGGCCTCTCAGGGGGCCTGGCACGACGCCGCCAACGCCCTGTTGTCCGCTTCTCGACTGACCGACGACACCAGGCTGCGCAACAACCTGCTTCTGCGCGCGGTGGACGCGATCATCGGCTCGGGCAATATTGCCGAGGCCAAGGCCTGGGCCGCCGCGGTGGACGACATGCAGCCCTCCGCGCTGCGCTCATCGGTGCTGGGGTACTTGTCCGTGGTCACGGGTCAGAATCGCAGTGCCGAGAACCAACTCGGTGCCGCGTGGCGCAGCGTGAACATCAAACAGGATCCCGCGACCGCCGGCCAGATCGCGCAGCGACTGGTGCTGCGCGGAGTCGCGCAGTGGGACGGGCCGGCCATGATCTCCTGGGCTGAGAAGGCCATGTCCCTGACCGAGCCCACCACGCCGGCCTATATCGAGACCGAAGCAATCTACGGCCTGGGTTTATTCGCGACCGGGCAATTGAAAGAAGCCCGCAAGGCGTATGCCAAAGCCTTCGAACGGTGCGAGGAGAACGCCCAGAAGCAGCGCATGGAAATGGGCGCCGGTTGGCTCGCCCTGCGCACGGACGAGGTGGAATCCGCACAGGCCCAGTTCGAATCCGCCGGACCCACCAAGTTCCGCGGAGGGTCCCTGCGCATCTCGCTCTGGTCGGAAGCGTGGTTGGCACGCACGCAGCTGGTCCTCGGACACTGGGACGCCGCCGCGGCCACCATTTCTCGTGCCGCCCCGCAGCTGGAGACCGCGCAGATGGATATGCTGCGCCCCCTGCTGTACTGGACCGCCGCGGAGTTGTACTCCATGCGAGGCGACTGGCAGCTGGCCAGGCATTACGTCTCTCTGGCGGCGGTCCCGGCGGACAGTTTCTTGTGTATGTCGGTGCCGTCGTTGCTGGCCAAAGCGCGGTTCCATGAGGCCCGCGGCGATTATGAAGGTTCCCTGGAGTGCATGACCCGCGTGGCCGAGCTGGACCCGTGGACCAACACCCGTGTTTCCTTCTGGTCGTGGCAGGACACCTACGTCAATTCCCTGGTCATGACCAACAAGTTGGACCGCGCCCAGGAATTCCTGGACGAGTTCGAAGCCGTCCATCGGCCCGTCCACATCCCCACAGACCAGGCACGGCTCAAGTGGGCCCGCGGTCGATTACTGGCGGCCCAGGGTGATCCCGACTCAGCCCGCGATTATTTCGAGGATGCGCTCCACGAACTTCGCACCCTGAATCGCCCCTACCTGCACGCACGCATCAGCTTCGCGTTCGGGCAGTCGATGCGCCGAGCGGGAAAACGGCGGCTGGCCTCGTCCGTGCTGCGTGCCGCCCGAGATCTCTACGAGATGTTGGGCGCACACACCTACGTGCAGCGCTGTGACCGCGAGCTCAAGGCCACCGGCGTGGACCAGGGAACGGCGCCGGACCCCGCGGATCCCGTACTCGCGGCGGTGCAGCGCGAACGAGTGCAGCTCACGCCCCAGGAAACCGCCGTGGCCGAACTCGTGGCCGGGGGTTCCACGAACAAAGAGGTCGCAAGCCACTTGTTCATTGCCGAGAAGACGGTCCAGTACCACCTCACTCGGATATATACGAAGTTCGGAATTCGTTCTCGCAGTGAATTGGCGGCGCGTTACCGCGACAACGAATAATCCCCGCCGCACTCACCACGGAGGTGAGCGCAACGGGGATTTCCGTGCGACGTGCTTACTTGACGTCCGAGGGGTGCTTGGCCAGCGGCACCACGGTGATATTCATGTACGGGAACAACGGCAGGTTCTGCAGGATGTCGTGCAGTTCGTCGTTGGATTCCACGTCGAACACGGAGTAGTTGGCGTACTCGCCCACCACACGCCAGATCTCGGGCCACTTGCCCGAGCGCTGCAGCTCCTGCGAGTAGGCCTTCTCGGTGGCCTTGATCTCGGCGACCTCGTCGGCCGGCATATCGGTGGGAATGTTGACGTCCATGTGAACCAGGTACTTCACGGTGTTCTCCTCACGTGTTGGGTTGTACTTGTTCGCCCACGACGCCGCTCGGGGGCCGAGGCGCCAATTGGTTCGGCGTGCGTGCGGGCGGGATTTCGCCGGGCCGCGGGCGGCCCGACTGAAACTCAGTTGCTTCGGTAGTGCGCGAGCTTGTCCTCGTCGATCGCGGTTCCCACGCCGGGAACATCACGGACGAAGATCTTGCCGTCCTCGATGCTGAGCGGTTCCGCCAGCAGGTCGTCGGCCATGTCCAGGTAGTTGGACAGCTCACCCGCCCGCTTGGAGGTGTGTGCGAACGCGGCGCCGAAGGTCACCGAGGCAATCGTGCCCACCTGGGTGTCGATCTGGTTACCCACGTACACGTCGATCCCCATACCCTGGGCCATGCCCAGGATCTTGGTGGCCTCGGTGAAACCGGAACGGGCGGTCTTGATGGCCAAGAAGTTCGCACCTCCGGTCAGGATCTCGCGGGCAGCGGTGCCCAGGTCCGGAGCCGATTCATCCGCGGCAATCGGGATGGGCGAGTTGGTGACCAGGCGACGTCGTCCGAGAACTTCGCGGGCGTCGTCGGGCTCTTCGAGGAACTCCATGCCCAGGTCCGCGGTCTGACGCAGCACTTCGGCGGATTCATTGGCGGACCACCCGCGGTTGGCATCCATATAAAGATGTGCCTCGGGGCCCAGACCCTCGCGCAGCACTCGCGCTGCTTCGATGTCGAGCGAGATGGGGCGGCGACCCGTCTTGAGCTTGAAGGTGTTGATACCGTGCTTCTCGCGGAACTCCAGTGCGATCTGCAACAGCTCCTGCGCCGGTTTGAAACCGAGCATGTGCGAGACGGTCATGTGGTCCGTGTAGCCACCCAGCAAAGCTGACACCGGCTGGTTCAGGTACTTGCCGATGACATCCCACACGGCAATGTCCACCGCGCCCTTGGCGGTCTGGTTGTGCACCGTGCGGTCCATGATCGTCTGCATGCGGTCACGAGCGAAAATGTCCAGGCCCGCGAGCTGGGGAGAGAAGATGTCCTCGACCACCGCGACGATGGACTTCTGCGTCTCACCGTAGGTGTACGGACGGGGCGGGGTGTCGGCCACGCCCACGATCCCTTCGTCCGTGTGCACGCGCACCAGCACGTGATCAGCCTCGTCCACCGAGCCCGATGCGAAGTGCAGGGGGTGTACGTAAGGAATCGAGTAGGGAACCGCCTCAATGCGGGTGATTTTCATGCTTGGCCTTTCGTGCCAGAGTTTGCCTCGCTGACATCCATCACGAGGTTCACAAAGTTGTGCAGCAACGTGGAGCGGTCTTCCCGGCGCCACGCCACGGCTAGCTCACTGTCGGGGGAATCTTCGAGAGGTGCATAGAGCACACCCTCCAGCTGGAAGGAACGCACGGCCTCCGGGACCACAGCCACTCCCCCGCCGGCCGCCACGAAGGACAGCATGGTGGAGGTTTCCTTGGCCACTTGCCCGATACGGGGCTGGAATCCGCCCTGACGGCACAGTTCGGACACCATCCGGTACATCACCGATTCCGGCGGGTACGTGATGAAGGGCTGTTCCTGAAGTTCATTGATGGCCACGGGCCGTCCGGTGGCCAGCGGACTGTGAGAAGGCAGAGCCACCACGAGCTTCTCGCGGGCCACCACCTTGTACTCGATCTCGGAGGAGGCTACCGGCGGGCGGAGCACCGCGGCATCCAACGTGTGGTCCCGCAATCCCGCTTCCATGGCGGGCGTCAACATTTCCCCCTGCAGCGTCATGGACAAGCCGGGCAGCGCCTGCTTCACATGACGCACGATCTTGGGCATCACCCCGTAGGTCGCCGACCCGGAGAAACCCACGCGCAGCACACCGGTGGCACCGTTGCCCACCTGGTACACGTCCGCTTTAAGGGTCTCCACCTCGTTGACGATCTTGCGGCCACGGTCCAACAGCTCCTGACCGGCTGCAGTGAGGTCGACCCGTCGCGTGGTGCGGTCCAGCAGTTTCACGCCCAGCTGTTCCTCGAGCTGACGGATCTGCTGGGACAGTGGCGGCTGGGCCATGTGCAGCCGCTTGGCCGCGCGCCCGAAATGACGCTCTTCGGCCACGGCTATGAAGTAGTTCAGTTGTCGAAGCTCCATGAGGTCCCGCTTCTTCCCGACATTGTTTCATTAGAATCGTATCTACAATCGGGCAGATTAGGAACATGTTTCGATAAAATCAAGGGAATTCGCGGAATCCTGGAAATCCGACCACTCTCGAGATCAGGTTCGTTCGCGCAACACGTGCTTCTGGATCTTTCCGGTGGTCGTGCGGGGCAGCTCGTCCACCACGTCCACCGAGGCGGGCAGTTTGTAGCTGGCCAACCGTTCCTTGAGCTGGTCCCTGATGTCCTGCCCGGTGGTCGCCGGAGTGTCGGGGAAGAGCACCACGAAGGCCCGGCCGGTCTCACCCCATTTTTCATCCGGAACACCGATGACCGCGGCTTCCTGAACCCCGGGGACATCCAGTAGGGCGTTCTCCACCTCCGCCGGATACACGTTCTCGCCGCCGGAAATGTACATGTCCTTGATGCGGTCCTTGATGAACAGGTAGCCGTCCTCGTCCTCCACGGCAATGTCACCCGAGTGGTACCACCCGCCCTCCAGGGCCTTGGCCGTTTCCTCCGGTTTGTTCCAGTACCCGCTCATCACGTTAGGCCCACGCACGATGACTTCGCCGGGCTCCCCCGGGGCCACGGTGTCGCCCAGCGGATCCACGAGCTTGGATTCGGTGAAGAAGTGTTGGCGGCCAGCAGATCCCAGCTTGCTCACGCCGTCGCGAGGTTCGAGCATTCGCACCCCGGGAGCGGTTTCCGTCATGCCGAAGCCCTGCATCACGGCCACGCCCAACTCGGCCCAGGTGCGCAGCATCCGCTCGGGCAGGGGCGAGCCACCCACCATGAACGCGCGCACGGATGAGAAATCCGCGGCGTCGAAACCCTCCGCGTGGGACAGGGATTCCAGCATGGCCGGAACCATGAAGGACGAGGTGACCCGAGATTCCTGGATCTCGCGCAGCACATCCGGCGCACGGAACTGACGCTGGATAATGATGGTGCCGCCCAGCATGAACGTGGGCAGGGCCATCATGTTGAGCCCCGCAATGTGGAACAGCGGTGCCACGGCCAGATGCACCTCGTCCTGGCGCAGGTCCTGACCGATCAGCGCATTGACGTACTGGTAGAAGAGGTTGTTGTGGGTCAGCATGGCGCCCTTGGGCTTACCCGTGGTTCCCGAGGTGTACATGATCAGTGCCAGCTCATCGAGGTCGAGCTCTTCGTCGATGACGTCCTCGCCACCGGACTGCAGGAACGCCTCGAAGTCCTGGCCCGGGCCTCCCCCGTCAACGCTCAGCCACGTGTTCACGTCCGTCAGCTCCGACTCCAATGCCACCGCATTCTCGCGCTGATCCTGCCCGAAGGCCACCGCGGTGGCACCGCTGTCGCGCAGGATGTAGTCGACCTCGGCCCGGCGCAAACGGGGATTGATCAGCACCGCCGCTGCCCCCAACAAACCGGCTGCGAAGAAGGTTTCGAGCAAGGAGGGGTGGTTGAACCCCATGTAGGCAACCCGATCCCCGTGTTGCACCCCGGAGTCACGCAGTGCGTTGGCCAGCTTGCGGACCCGCAGCTCAAATTCTCGGTAGGTCACGGGCTGCCCCTCGAACACCAGGGCGGTCGCATCCGGACGGACCATGACGCGGCGAGCGGGCCACGTGCCAATTCCAAGGTTCACGGTTTTCCTCCTCAGCTCCCGAGGGAGCGCAGCACTGCGACGGATGTCACCTGCAAACCATGGAATCGTCAATCGTTGTTAATGTCAATAGTTATTGATCGCACACATTTTTACCCGACCGAATCTGGCGATCACGTGATGCAATGGAACCCATGACGGACACACCCAAGGAAGAACTCGCCCCGAATGCCAGCGGCTCGTGGGCAAGCATCGTGAAGTCGCTGGTGATTCCCCGCCCCATTGCCTGGGTCTCATCACGCTCAGCCGCAGGAGTGGACAACCTCTCGCCGCATTCGTACTTCACCATGGTGTCCTCCGATCCGGTCATCATTCAGTTCGTCTCGACCGGGGTGAAGGACACCCTGCGCAACGTCCTGGAGACCCGCGAGTTCGTCGTCAACCACACCCCCGTGGAGCTCTTCGAGGAGATCAACGCCACGGGCACCGACTACCCGCGAGACGTCAGTGAATTCGACGAGGTGGGTCTCACCAGGGAGCCCTCCCGCACGGTTGCCGTCCCGAGGGTGGCGGAGTCCCCGGCGAGTATGGAATGCATCCTTCACGGCGAACCCCTGCGGGTGGGCAACGGTTATGTGGTCTTCGGCGAGGTCAAGCACGTGGCCGTGGCGCCGCATGCACTCGGCGAGCGCGGGCCGACCGCGCGGGGCTTGGAACCCATCGCCCGTCTCGGCCACGACGAATGGGCCGGCCTGGGCGACATCCACTCGATCCGTCGCATTCCGTACGACAGCATCAAGAATCACACGCACGGCGATCCCGCCTGACGCGCCACAGGATTCACCGCTACCCATAGGCCGCGTCTGGTCCGGACAAGGAATGGCGACGCCGCCGCGAGACTCTCGCGGCGGCGTCGTCATGCGGGGTGCTCTAGGGCCGTGACCGACCGGGACCGAGATCGCAGCCGGAACCGCAGAACTCAGCGGTCCAGCAACTTCTCCTGAATGATCTGTTCCTTGACCGCGCGGCGCAGTGTCTTGCCGAGCATGGTGCGGGGCAGCTCGTCCATGGCCACGATGCGGCGGGGCACCTTGTAGCGCGTGACCTTGTCGTAGCAGTGCTGGCGCAGTTGGTCCTCGTTGAGAGAATTACCGGGAGCCAGGATCACCGCGGCCACCACGGACTCATTGCCGTTGTCGTTGGGGATGCCGACCACCGCGGCGTCCTCCACGGAATCATGGAGCTTGAGGGCCGTTTCCACTTCGGTGGGGGCCACGTTGAAGCCGCCGGTGATGATGACCTCCTTGATGCGGTCCACCACGCGCAGGAACCCTTGCTCGTCCACGGTGACGATGTCGCCGGTGCGCAGCCAGCCGTCCTCGGTGAGCAACTTGGCCGTCTCCTCCGGGCGCTTCCAGTACCCCTGGGTGACCTGCGGGCCCTTGACCCACAGCTCACCTTCCTGATCCATAGCGACGTCTTCACCGGTCTCCGGATCCACCAGGCGGATATCCGTGCTCGGGAACGGGATGCCGATGGAGCCGGCCCGGCGGCGATCACTGAGGGGATTGCAGGACACCAGTGGTGAGCATTCGGTGAGACCGTAGCCCTCGATCAACATGCCGCCGGTGGCGTCTTCCCAGGTCTGAACCAACGGGACGGGCAGAGTCATGGCTCCGGAGACCGCCACCCGAATTCCTGACAAATCTTTTCCTTGCTCCGCTGCCGCGTCCAAGACCTTTTGGTACACGGGCGGAACGGCAGGCAGAACCGTGGGCATGGATTTCTTCATGGCCTTGAGGATCAGGTCCGCCCGCACCGTGGGGAACAGCACGAGCTTGGCGCCCAGGGACATCGCGAACGTCATCCCCAAGGTCAGTCCGAACGCGTGGAAGAGCGGGAGCACTCCGTACACGACCTCGTCAGACGTGGTACCCAGCCAGTGCTGGCCCATGACCGCGTTGGATTCCAGGTTCCGGTGGGTGAGCATGGCTCCCTTGGGCGAGCCTGTGGTGCCCGAGGTGTATTGCAATAGGGCCACGTCCGTGGCTGACGGCCGCCGGTGGTCCGCTCGGATGGGATCGGCGCTGATCAGTTTGCGCCACGGGACCGTGCCCGGAGCGGACTCGGTGAGTTCCGCCCGCTGCTGCTTGAGCTTCTTGATGGGCAGTTGTAACGCGATCCGCATGACCTTGGGCATGGCCGCAGTGATGTCCACGGACACGATGTGCTCGATGTTGAGGTCCTTGGGCATGGAGGTGATGCGAGAAGCGATCTTGTCCCACACGATCGCCACGCGAGCTCCGTGGTCCTCGAACTGGTGCCGGAGTTCGGGTGCGGTGTACAGCGGGTTGTGTTCGACCACGATCGCGCCCAGGCGCATTGCGGCGTAGAACGCCACGATGTGCTGCGGGCAGTTGGGCAGCACCATGGCCACGCGGTCGCCGGCCTCCACGCCCATGAGGCGCAGTCCTTCGGCCGCGCGCTGGACCTGGTCACCCAGTTCCGCGTAGCTGACGCCGGCACCGAAGAACTCCAGTGCGGTCTTTCCGCCGTGGCGGGCCACGGACTTCTCGAGCATGTGGATCAGAGAGGTATCGGGAAGGTTGAGGTCACGAGGGACATCGGGGCTGTAGCTCCGGGTCCACGGACGGGTTGCCAAAAAATCTCGGGAAGTCTCGCTAGCCATGGTTTCGAGGTTACCCGCTCCCGTGGGCCCCCTCACAGACAGCGACCTTCTCGGAACCGGCCGGGTCCACGCGTGAGCGGACACCGAGTCGATAGACTTCGACCAGTTGAATCACCGCTCCCATGGATGAATCGAGCCCCCATGACACCCTCTTCAGCTTCACGTGACCCCCTGGGCAACGGCAATGCGCCATGGACCGAGCAGCACACGGCACCCTTGGACTCCAACGACGCCGAGACCACCCGGCCACTGCCTCAAACCGGCGATTCCGGTGCCTCTCGCTCAGGAGTGGCCTCCGGACGGCTGCACCGCAGGGATCCGGATACCGGCGTGACGGAGCCCATCGGTCATGAGCATCTGACCCCACAGGACGAGCGAGTCACCGCGACCGCAGCGTGGGACACCGTACGCCCGGCCGTGCCGTCCTCCGGTAACGGAGCCAGAAAACTGACCACGGAGGATGTCCGCAGCGCGCAGAAGAAGCGGTTCGGTGGAATGCAGGTACTCCCGGGCCTCTTCGGATGGCTCGCGGCCCTGTCCGTGAGCGGAGTGCTCCTGGTGGCCTCCGGCGTGCTGGGCCCGCAATGGGGAGTGGAAACCACCAACGGGATCGGCCGCGCGCTCGATCACGGTCTGCTCAATCCGCAGGACACCGCCGGGTGGTTGGCGCTGATCGTCTTCGCCGTGGTCGAGTTCCTGGCGCTGCTCGCGGGCGGCTACGTGGCAGGGCGCATGGCGCGGTTCTCGGGCGTGGCCCAGGGCGTCAGCGTCTGGCTGTGGTCCCTACTGGCACGTGCGATCGCGTCCGTGGCCGCGCTGCTCTGGGCGGACACCGTAGGATTGGCGCCCCACAGTTTGGCCGCGCAGTCCGTGATCGGACCGGTCCTGGGCTGGGGCCTGGTCGCGCTGGCCGCCGTGGTGATTCTCGATCTCATTGCCGCCATTCTGGGTGGCATGTGGGGCATGCGGTATCACCGTAAAGTCGATGCGTGGACCAATTCGAACGTCGTTAACAGCTAGACTCCCATCTGTAGGAGATTCCGGGGGTCGGAATCACCTGGGGAGTACTTGGAGGTCTCAACCCATGCCGTCCACTCTTGTCGCCATTGTCGACGATCATGAAGTGGTTCGCGAAGGAGTTCGCCTGGTGTCCATGACATCGCAGGCGGACGTCAAACTCGTGGGCTCCTCAGACTCCGTCTCAACGCTGTTGGACCAGCTGGGCCGCGATCCCGACAACCCGGCGCTCACCGCACACGGGGCAAAAAGGATCGAATGCGACGTCGTCCTGCTGGACCTGTCCCTCGCGGACCGTTCGCGCCCGGCCACCAATGTGGAGCGGTTGCGCAGCGCCGGTATGAAGGTGCTGATCTTCAGCATCGGCGAGAACGCCGCACTGATCCGTGAAGCCTTGCGCGCTGGCGCATTGGGCCTGGTCCGTAAGTCGGAACCACTCGAGCACGCCATCGAAGAAGCTCGCAACATCGCTGACGGCAAGCCCGTGATCACCAAGGAACTCGCCGCCGCGATCGACGGTGACGTGGAGTTCTCCCGCGCCGCGCTGTCCCCGCGAGAGCAAGAGACCTTGCGCTTGTACGCGTCCGGGTTCGCCCAGGTTCAGGTGGCACGGCGCATGGGTATCAAGCAGTCGGCCGTCAAGACCAACATCGATCGGATCCGCGAGAAGTACGCGCGGATCGGCCGCCCCGCGCCCACCAAGATCGATCTGCGCATCCGCGCCATTGAAGACGGTTTGGTCGAACCTGAAGCCGACATCACCACCGCCGAAAAGCACTTGTAGCGTTTCCGCGCCACTGACCCAAGGTGCGGAATGAACAAACACGTCGCCCCCCGAACGAGTCGTGTGGGTACCTACCGTAAGGTCCCCACTCGACTTCGACGGAAAAAGTTCTTAGCCACCACGTCCCCCCAGGAACTCGGCCTCAACTCCTACCGCGCCTACTGGCTGTGGATGATCGCCATCTCGATGATCACTGTGGCCCAGTTCATCGAGACACTGCCCCTCTTACAACAGCAACAGACGGCCTTCGCCCCTTGGTACACGGTGTTCCTGGCCGCGCTGCTGGTCATCGCCGCGATGTTGGTCGTTTTCGGTGTCATTCACTCGGTGCAGCCCTGGATTCTCTTGACCCAGGCGGGGGTGGTGGCCCTGGGGGTTCTTACCCTGCCCCTGGCCTGGACCGGCGGCGTGTTGTTGCAGTACCCCTGGATCAGTGGCTTCATCATTGTGAGTCTCAGCAGTATCACGCTCGCGTGGAGCCCGTGGGCTGCACTGCTGTATCTGCTGTGCATCGAATTGGCGTACGGCTTGATCATGGTGCAACTCATCCCCGTGGATGCTCGCGCCGACTCCCTGGGCATCGTGACGTTCAACCGCATTTGTTTCGGGCTGATCTCGATCCTGGTGGTCGTCATCTCGAAGCGCGCGGTTGAGAAACTGGATCAGGACTACACCGAAGCGCTCTCCCAAGAGCTTGCGCTCACCCGGAGCCGCTCCGAAACAGCGGATCAGGAACGCATGGATCGCCTCATCCACGACAACGTGATGGCAGCCCTGCTGGATGCTTCGCGTGCGGAAGGTCCCCTGGCCAAACGCACCCGTGAGTTGGCCACACGCGCGTTGGAAGTCCTCGACGACGAGAACGACCGGCTGTCCGGTAAGACCACCACCATGGTGCACGTACTCATGGACGAACTCATGGAGTCCCTCTCGCCCTGGCGTTCGAGAGTGCGGTTCAGCAATCTTCGATCCCACATCCGGCCGGTGGGCGAACCCCGCGTATTTGTTCCCACGTTCGTGGCGCAGGGCCTCACGCAGGCCATCACCGAGGCCGTATCAAACAGCGCCCGGCATTCCGGCACGGACGTGACCTACGTATCCATGGACGGCGGCCAGTGCCCGCCCACCCCCATCAACCCCGAAGGCTTCTACTTGCGCTTCACCGTTCGCGACGAAGGCCGTGGCTTTGCCCTTCACGACGTGGACACGCAGCGTCTGGGCGTTCGCGTGTCCATCGTGGAGAACATTGAAACGGTGGGCGGCGACGTGGAATTGCGCTCCTCCCCCGGACGCGGCACTGCGGTGATTCTCACGTGGCCCAAGGACGCGCTGTCATGAGGAACTCCGGAATCAGCCCCAAGGCTCTGACGGCGCTGGCGCTCGCGGGCTTCGGGATCCCTTTCATCATGGGGGTGACCGAGGTGGACTCGGTCAAGGACCCCAACGCCATGATCCTGTCCCTCATCTTCTACGCGATAGCGGCCCTGATCATCGCGATTCCCCGGTGGGTGACACAGCAGATGCCCCTGCTGTCCACCATGCTGGCCGTTCTGTTCTTCATGCTGGCGGTGGAACAGGGGTACGCCGCCACTATGGTGGTACCCATCGCGGGACAGACCCCCTGGTTCGCCATGGGTTTCACTGTCATGATTTTCGCGCTGTGTCTGCGGCAGCGGATCTGGTGGGCAGTGTTGTTGTGGGTGGTCGTCTCGCTCATGTCCATGCGGCGCTGGACCGTGGTGAACGGCAGTCTGGTTCCCACGGAAAGCTATGCCGTGATGGCTCTGGGTGTCTTCGTGGCCACGTGGATGGGATATCAGGAGTTCATGCGGTTCGTGCAGCGCAAGCGCGAGATCCGGCGCATGCTCCTCACGGCGCGCACCAACGACGAGGCCGAGCAGGATTCCAAGAACGCCTCCTACCAACGTGTGCAGGATGTTCGTCGACTTGCCGGTGGCTTACTCGAACGCATCGCCCATGACCCTTCCGAGGTCACGGAGTACGACATCAACCAGTTCAGGCTCACCGAGGCGCAGCTGCGTGACACCATTCGGGGCCGTTCCATCGCAACGCCCTACATCCTGGAGATCACCCGCACCGCTCGCGACCGCGGCGTGGTGGTGGACATTCTGGACGAGCGGGGGCAACCCTTGCCGCCCAAGGTCATGGAAGCCACCACCGAGCAGGTCGCTGAGGTCCTCAACCATGCCCAGTGTGGCGTGGTCACGATTCGTGCCTTCCCCGAGGGTGATCCCACGGCCGTGTTCATCGTGCACGACAACGACAGCGAAGACGAAGAACCCATTGCTATCGAGATTGCCGATGTCACCGGTGAGGTCTCGCGCTTCTAGCCCCGCCTCCGACGCCTGTGCCCGCATTCCCGGAAACAATGCCGACGACGCCGCGGCGAACGAACTGCACCGACCCGTCCCTTTCCCGCGGCGCACCTGGTTGTTCAGATCGCTGGTTCTCTCCGCACTCCGCTGGGCAGTCGCTGCCTAGCGTGTGCTGTATGGAGACACTCATCGATTCCTCGCCCAACCCGTTCGATCCTTCCGATCCCACGGATCATCCGCACGCGGCTTTTGCAGCCATTGGCTGCGCGGACGGAAAAGTTCGGTGCCCGTGGGCCGTGGCGACCCCCGGCGCCTTGATCGATCATGATCACGAGTGGGCGGTGCCCCCGCGCACTTCCACGGAGTACTTCCAGGCGCTGAGCATCGAGCTCTTCGATTCGGGTCTGGCGCGCTGGTCGCAGTCCGGGAGACACCCATCCTGGTACCTGTACATGGCAGACCTCGAGCCAGCGCGCGTGGCCCGCTTGGACGAGGATGACGTGGAGGATCTGCTCCTGAATCCGGAGCTCATTCGCAACCGGGCCAAGATCGAGGCCGTGATCCACAACGCAGAAGTATGCGAGGACTGGTCGCTCACGGAATGGCAGGAACTGTTGGCCGAGGCGCAGGTTCCTCCCCTGACCGACCCTCCGCTACGTTCGCTGGACCTTCCGGACAGTACGCCCGAGTCCCGTAAACTCTCCGGGCTCTTTAGAGAACGCGGCTTCAAGCTCGTCGGACCGGTGACTGCCCATCGTTGGTTGGAGCGCACGGCCCTGGCCCCCGGCCATGTCCAGGGGTGTTTCCGCACGCACGCGGCGTCGGACTAGTCGAGCAGCAGCGCGGGTTCCTCGAGGATTCGCGCGACGTCCGCCATGAAGCGGGCCGAGAGATCTCCATCCACCACGCGGTGATCGAAAGAACCGCCCAGGGTGGTGATCCAGCGCGGGATCACCTCGCCATCCACGACCCACGGCTTCTGCTTGATGGTGCCGAACGCCACGATGGCCACCTCACCGGGATTGATGATGGGCGTGCCCGTGTCGATGCCCAAGGCTCCGATGTTGGTGATGGACAGTGTGCCACCCTGCATGTCACCCGGCTGGGTCTTGCCCTGGCGTGCCGTCTGCGCCAACTCGTTCAGGGCAATGGCCAGTTCACGCAGGTTGAGGTCCTGAGCGTCCTTGATGTTGGGCACCAGCAGACCCCGCGGGGTGGCTGCCGCAATACCCAAGTTCATGTAGCGCTTGATGATGATCTCGGAATCGGTCCACGTGGCATTGACCTGGGGGTTGCGCGCAGCCGCCCAGATCACGGCCTTGGCCAGGATCAACAACGGAGTGACCTTGACACCCTCGAAGTGTGGGGAGGTCTTGAGTCGCTTGATGAACTCCATGGTCCGAGACGCATCCACGTCCACGAAGATCGACACGTGCGGTGCGCTGAACGCCGATCGCACCATGTTCTGGGCCGTGGCCTTGCGGACGCCCTTGACCGGGATGCGCTCGTCGCGGGAACGGGTCGGCGCGTTGGTCGAGGTCCAGAACGTGTCCGGGCCGTCTTCCACTTCGCGCAGATGAGCGGCGTAGGCCAACAAGTCACGCTTGGTGACCTGACCGCCCTCGCCCGTGGCGGTCACGTCCGCCAGGTCGATGCCCATTTCCTTGGCGGCCTTGCGCACGGGCGGCTTGGCCATGCTGGGGCGGCGGGGAATGGACGCCTGAGCCGCACCCTGCTGTTGGGGTGCTGTGTCGTCGAGGGAACGCAACCAGGTTTCTCCACGGTCGCGGAACTTACCGGCCTTGTCCGCCAGGTCCTGTGCTGCGGTGCCCAGACCCGATTTGGAGAATCGATCGGCCCAGCCTGCCGCCACACGGGCTGCCCCTCCCCGCGCGGACTCCTGGTCCTGCTGAGGCGCAGGCTTGCCCTGCTCGTCGAGGCCCTGGGGCTGCTCGGCGTCGATCCGCATGGCAGTGCGGGTGCGCCGGCGACGTCGTACGGGATCGGCCTTGGGGCCTGCGCCCACGAGTGCCTGGCCGGACTCGCTCGAGTCCATGCTGCGGCCGGACCCGGAGGTGGATTCCTCCCGGGGACCCAGCTGCTCGGGCGTGGGTTCACCCTCCACCCCGTCTTTAGGTGCCGAGCCCGTGTACCCGGGATCGGGTGTGCCGGAGGGTGCGGACTCGGAATCGCCCACCGTGATGATGGGCGTTCCCACCTCGACCGTGGTGCCCTCGGCCACCATGATGCTCAGAACGGTCCCCGCGAACGGCGACGGCAGTTCCACCACGGACTTGGCGGTCTCGATTTCGCAGATCACCTGGTTGACCGTGACGCTCTGACCCTCGGCCACCTTCCAGGACAGGATCTCGGCTTCGGTCAGGCCCTCGCCCACATCGGGCAACGTGAAAACCTGGGACATGGGTTCTACCTCCTGCGACACCGCTCGCGCGGAGCGGTTCGTGACTTAGGACGATTTAGTAGGCGAAGGAACGGTCGAGTGCTTCCAACACGCGATCCAGGTCCGGAACGTAATGCTCTTCAACGGCGGCCGGCGGATAGGGCATGTGGAAAGCTCCTACGCGCAGTACTGGGGCTTCCAGCGAATAGAACGCCCGCTCGGTCACGCGCGCGGCGATTTCTCCACCCAGGCCACCGAACGTGGGGGCCTCATGCGCGATGATCAGGCGACCGGTCTTCCGCACGGAGGCCGTGACGGTGTCGAAGTCGATGGGCGACAGGCTGCGCAGGTCGATGACCTCCACGCTGCGTCCGTCCTCCCGTGCTGCTTCAGCGGCCGCGAGCGCCACGGGAACCAATGGGCCCCAGGCCACAATGGTCGCTTCCTGCCCCTCACGGACCACGGCGGCGCTGAACGGATCACCCGTGGCCTGATCCTCGTCCACCTCGCCCTTGAGCCAGTAGCGGCGCTTCGGTTCGAAAATGATCACGGGGTCGTTGCACTCGATGGCCTGCTGCGACATCCAGTACGCGTCCTGCGCGTTGGAGGGCGCCAGGATGCGCAGGCCCGCGGTGTGGGCGAACAATGCTTCCGGAGATTCCGAGTGGTGCTCGACCGAGCCGATCACCCCGCCGTAGGGGATGCGGATAGTCACAGGGACCGTCAGGTTCCCGTCGGAGCGAGCGTGGATCTTGGCCAGCTGCGTGGTGATCTGGTTGAACGCGGGGAACGTGAACCCGTCGAACTGGATTTCACAGACAGGCCGGTATCCCCGTTCGGCCAGGCCGATGGCGGTTCCTACGATGCCCGCTTCGCCCAGGGGCGTGTCGAGGACTCTGTGGCCGCCGTAGCGGTCCTTGAGTCCCTCGGTCACGCGGTACACGCCGCCCAGTGAGCCGATGTCCTCGCCCATGAGCATGACCTTGGGGTTCTCCGCCATGGCCCGGGACAACCCCGCGTTGATCGCTTTGGCAATGGTCAGCTGCTTCACGCGTGAGCTCCTTCCGAGCCGGAGTCTTCCTGGTCGTCCTGCGGCGCGAAACCGGCCTGGTAGTCCAGGTACTCGGCGCGTTCCGCGTCGATCAGCGTGTGCGGGTCCGCGTAGGCCTTGGCAAAGAACTCGTCGAAGGTGGGCGGCACCATGGCCAGCACGTCCGCACGGAGCTCATCTGCCACTTCGCGACCCTCGTTGGCCACCGAGTCGAAGAACTCGTCACCCACGTGGTGGGTTTCGCGCAGGTACATCTCCAACCGTTCGATCGGATCCAGAGTGCCCCACTCTTCTTCCTCGTCCCGCTGGCGGTACTTGGTGGGGTCGTCCGCGGTGGTGTGAGCACCCATGCGATAGGTTTCGGCTTCGATCATCACGGGGCCTTCCCCGCGACGGATCTTGTCGAGTGCATAGCGGGTCGCGGCCAGCACGGCCAGGATGTCGTTACCGTCCACGCGAAGGCCCTCGAAACCGTAACCGGCAGCACGGGTGGCCAGGGGCACGCGTGACTGGGTCGAGAACGGGACGGAAATGGCCCACTGGTTGTTCTGCACGAAGAACAGCACCGGGGCGTCGTAGGAGGCGGCGAACACCATGGATTCGTGGATCTCGCCCTCGGTACTCGCGCCGTCGCCGTAGTAGGCGACCACGGCCTCCGGGATGTCACACACCTGCTCCCCGGCGTCCTCGGCGGCCTTGCGATCCAGGGCGGTACCCATGGCGTAGCCCACCGCGTGCGGCACCTGGGAGGCCAACACCATGGTGTACAGGTTCACGTGGTGTTCGTTGGGGTCCCACCCGCCGGCGGTGTGGCCGCGGAACAGCTGCAGCAGTTGGCCGGGCTTCACGCCGCGGTGGAAGACCACGGCGTGCTCGCGATAGGACGGATAGATGCGGTCGGTGGGTTCGGTGGCCCACACGGAACCCACCTGCGCCGCTTCCTGGCCCCGCAAGGGAACCCACAGCACGAGTTGCCCCTGGCGCTGCAGTGACGTCGCTTCTTCGTCCACGCGCCGGGCCAACGCCATGGAGCGGTACAGCCCTTTGAGTTCCACCGTGTCGATGTCCTGCACGTACGGCGAGAGTTTGGGATCCTCGTGGACCGTGCCCTGCTCGTCGAGCAACTGGAGCCTGGGCACGGTGCTCTCAACCGTCCCGGGATGCGTCTTTGCTGCCATGGTTGGATTGTCCTTCCGAGTGGCTTAGTTGGTGCTGCTCATGGGCATGGTGCTGGGGTACGGGAACTGCGCGCACAACTCGAGGAGTCGAGTATTGGCCTCCGCCTCACCGAAACTCACACGCACGCCTTCGGATCCGAACCTTCGAACCGACAACGCGTGGTCGTCGCACAGTTCAGCGAAAGCCTGGCTGTGTTCGCCCAGCGGCAGCCACACGAAGTTGGCCTGGGTCTCCGGGTATTGCCACCCGAGGTGGTCCAGGCCGGCCAGGACGCGTTCGCGTTCGTCGACCACTTGTTGAACGCGTTCGTTGACCTGATCGATGTTCTTGATGGATGCCACCGCAGCCAGCTGTGCGACCTGTGTGACGCTAAAGGCCGGGGTCGCTTGCCGCAGGTACTGGGTCACGTGCGGTTGGGACACCGTGTACCCCACGCGCAGACCGGCCAAACCATGAGCCTTGGAGAGAGTGCGCAGTGCCACCACGTTGGGGTACTGGCGGTAGAAATCGATGCCATTCACCAGAGCCTCGGCCCGCTGGAACTCCCAGTAGGCCTCGTCGATGACCACCAGCACGCGCGAGGGAACTCGCTTCATGAACTCGTGTACGTCCGCCGCGCGAAGACTGGGTCCGGTGGGGTTGTTGGGCGTGCACAACAGGATCACCCGGGTGCGATCGTTCACCGCATCCGCCATGGCGTTCAGATCGTGGGAACCGTCCGGCAGGTTGGGCACCTGCACGCTCAACGCACCGGCCAAGCCCACCGAAATCGGGTATGCCTCGAAAGAACGCCACGCGTAGATCACTTCGTCCGGCTGACCGTCATGACCGGTTCCGGCGAACGCGGCCAACAACTGATTCAGGGCGCCCAAGCTACCTGCGCCGGCCACGATGTCCGCTGCGGGAACCGAGAGGTAGCCCGCGAGCGCTTCGCACAGCACCGCGGCTGATGGATCCGGGTAACGGTTGAACAGGTCGAAGTCGCGCAGGGCCTGACGGACCGCCGGAACGGGTCCGTAGGGATTCTCGTTGGAGGCCAACTTGTAGGCCACCAGTCCGGGAACCTCGGCGGCGGGCTTTCCGGCGGCGTACGCGGGAAGCTGAGCCAGAGCGGCGCGCGGGCTGACCCGCTCCGCGTCCTGCTCGGCGCCTGAAGAATCGGCTGACGGCGTGGCGTTACTCATAGGCCCAATGCTAACTCTCGCTATCGATCCTCCGGGTTGTGGAGAGTGTGTTCTTCCGTGGCTTCGTATATGTAGGTTTCAGTGTTCGCATCAGTTCCGGTGGGAACCGCGGCACGCAATGTTTGTTCATGTTTCTCCACTGCGGCGTGCCCCGAGTGGCTGATGCCTTGGGCGCCCAGCGTGTAGGTGTACATGTCGTGGGCTCCCACGCCACTGAGACTTCCCACGGTCGAGTACTGGCCGTTGTACTGGGTGTCCACGCGGACCGTGGAGCGGTTCTCGCTGTCCGGGTTCTTGACCCCGTCCAGTGGCGGAACCATGTCGTCGTCGTGCTCAATGGCCATGACCGAGGTGTCCCGCGAGAACTCGAAACCGCCCACGGGGGCACCGAAAGTAGTCAGAGCCTCCACCGAGTACAGCTGTTGAAATTCTTTGTTCGCGGCGAGGCCCGCGGCGTCGATCCCTCCCAGGCTGTGACCGGTGAGCACCACCGAGTCACCCTGTTGGATCCCCGCATCTTTCAGCCCCTCCAGCACGGCCCGCTGGGCGGGAGGCAGCTCGTCCAGTGAATCGTGGGGTTGCACCTTCATGCCCTCGACAATTCCCGCGATGTCGTGAATGCCCTTGCCATCGTGCCAGACTTCCGTGCCGGTGAGCACCACTGAGAACGCCCTTCGGCCCGAACGGTCGGTGGTCTTCTGCACCATGACGGTGCTGTTCTCCCGGCCCTGAACGATGTTCTTGGCGTCCTTGAGTACTGCGGCGGTGCCCGCCACCGTGACGGGTGACGCGCCGTCGAAATCGACACCCCTGGGAAGCGGTCGCTCAGCCAGGCCCGCCATACCGTGGTCGGCGGCGTTTCTGGGCGTGATGCCGGTCATCGTCTCCTTGGCCTTGGGCCGCACGGCGTGGGTACGCACGAACGGGTACAACGCCCGTTCCGCCGGCGACAAACTCCGGCCGGTCGCGTACGGGCTCAACCATTCGAAACCGGGTTTGCCGCTCAGCCCGTTGACGGCGGCACGCACCACAGGCCAGGAAGCACCCAGCTCGGCCTGTAGAGCGGCTTCCTCGGTGCCCACCTGCGCCTCGGTCTCCCCTATTCCCGTGAGCAGATTGTCCGCCCACACACGCGCGTACTGCCCGAGGGTGAACTCGTCCCCCGGTTGACCTCCGAGCGCCCGGTAAGCTTCAGTTCCCGCCATGACACCCGAAGGCACGGGGGTTCGCAGGGTTGAATCGAGCACGTCGTCCAACCCCACGCCACGGATCACGGCGTTGGTACCTTCCGGCCCGCCTCCGGCCACCATCACCCCGAACGAGGTGACACGCACCTTGCTGGCGAAATCCGCGGGAGTCGCGATGTCGGCGCGTTTCACTGCGGTACCGAACTCGTCCAGGGTCGTGCGCAGTCCACGTGTCGCCGAACCGGTCAGGTTCCAGCCCGGCATGGTCAGAATGCCCGGCCCGAACAACGACCCCACGCTGGCCTCGACCATCTCGTAGTGTTGCTGAGCGCTCGCCAGGTGCAGATGAGTCAGTGTGACGCGCGCCTGGGCCGCGACCAGCGCGGTCCTCGACAGCGCCGACGACGCCGCCGCGGCCACGAGCAACGGATGTCCCGTCATACTCCACGCGCCAACTTCAACGTCAGCTGCCGTAGTTCCCAGGAGCGCGTCACCGGACAGCTCGTTCACACGGGAAAGCACTTCGATGGCTACCGCGATGGATTCCGTACTGACCTCAAGTGCCCCGGGCGCTGTGCCTCCGCTCACCCGTATGGACTCCGCGGCTGACGTGATGGCCGCGCTGGTGTTGGAGGGGACGTTGGGGTGCTCGAGTGGTGGCCGATCACCCGAATCCGTGCCGAACAACGTTGCTTGGATGTCTTCCGCCCGCCCCGTGATCTCCCGTTCCACGGCCGCACTCATCGCAATAACCCTGCGAGCCCGTGCTGGGGTATCGCCTGCCCCGATTGTGCAAGCACTCCCACCACCGAAGCGCCCAGTGTGCCCAGGTCCAGGAACTGTTCCACCGCTCCGATCTGGGCCGCCAGTCCCGCGGCGCCCATCCGCAGTTCCGCCGCCACGTTCCGGTATCCATGGGCGACATGTCGTACCTCCACAGTCAGCCCGTCCAGACGATCCCGATAGGCCTCCGCAGCCCGCCCCTTCCATTCCGGTGTCTGTGCGCGTGAGAGCAGTGAGGCAATGGACATCAGCTCATCGGCAGTGCGCTCATAGGTCCCGGCCAGTGCGGCGATGCGCTCGTGAGCAAGAGCCGCCAC